>NZ_JAPPTP010000040.1:0-21864 GCF_027587155.1 Vibrio sp. T11.5 | reverse complement strand
AATCACTTCAACTTCAGAAATGTGTGGCTGATAGTCTTCCTCCAACGGCATGCCGAGCCCTTTCAGGCTTTCGAGAATATTAGCAGTGTCAATTTCAAGCTGTCTTTCTTCTTGAGAAGCAATGTTGAAGCTGTCTTGCTCAGAAAGAGAAAGTGCTTTGGCAAGATTAAGATCATGCTCTTCTTGTTGTCGGCGCAGGCTTTCTTGTTCAGAAAGAGAAAGTGCTTTGGCAAGATTAAGATCGTGCTCTTCTTGTTGTCGGCGCAGGCTTTCTTGTTCAGAAAGAGAAAGTGCTTTGGCAAGATTCAGATCGTGCTCTTCTTTCAGAGCTTGTTGTTTAGACAGCTCTAATGCTTTAGACAGTTCTAATGCTTCTCTTAAGTCTCGTTGTTCATTCAGTTGATGATCTGCCGCATTGGCAGCACCAATACATCCTAATGCGCACAATATCCCTAAAGATATTTTGGACAAAGATAACCTTCCGGTTTTCTTCTGTGAGTGGTGTATATTTTTCATAAACGATTTCAAGCTCTAGTTGATTAAAATGAGCTCAGATTTATAACAAATCACTTTTCGTCAGGGTTCATAAATTGATTTATATTTTTTTTTATTTTTGGGCTTTAGAACGTTTTAGCCTTGACGCAGCAAGGGCTTACTAATCTATGGCTGATAATTTTAACACTTAATTTCATGTAGATACGTAGCCTGGCTTGTTTTCATTGATGGGGTGAATGAGTGGGTTGGTATAGTTAGGGTTGGCAATGGTTTTTTAGGTTTATTTAGGTCTGTTCGGTGTTGATCAAAGCCAAAAATCTCGTTTTTAACGACGATAATTCTCTGTCATGGATAAATATACAAGGGCCCAATTAAGGCAAAATTGGGGTATATCGTGGCCTGTGGCATTTCTTACCTTGTCTACGTTTATGTTGCCAATACCCTGTTCATCTCTCTAATTTAAGCACGTTTTCAGCAGGGGAGTATCTTTGTGTGAAAGGCTGCCCCTTAACGGTTATGCCATATGAGGGGTTTAATCTAGTAGAGGTAAGGGACTTTAAGTCGGCCGCGATTTTGGTTCAAAGGTTATTTTCTGCGACATATTGGCAACACAAATACCAAAAAGGCCTGACAGCAAAATTTGCTCTCAGGCCTTTATTTATATGGCGCTCCCGACAGGATTCGAACCTGTGACCTATCCCTTAGGAGGGGATCGCGCTATCCAGCTGTGCCACGGGAGCTTAGCTTCATGATACTCAATTGAGTCAGAATGTTAAACCCTAACTTACTGATTTAAAGCATCTTGTGCATCACATCGCCAATCTGGATACTGCCCGCCAGTTCAGGCTGATCAACGGTCAGCTCTGCTTCGTTTTCATACACACGGGAGACTGTGAGAGTAATGTTCGATTCTGTCACCTTATTACGCGGTAAACCGCGTTGGTCTATAAAGGATCCTGTATGCCAAAGTTTGAGCTTATCCCCTTGCTGAACGCCGTGGATACGGCCTAAATCCATAGTGAGGACATTGTCCCACTTTGAAATGATTTCTGGGAGCGTAATCTTACACGATACTTCCGATTCCAAATCTAGCATGATGTTACGGCTGACTCGCAGCATCATATCACCGTATGTTGAGGCCCAGAAACGAGCACTCTTAGTATCGACTTGACTGGTTTTTGGAAATGGCCAGCGCGCCACTTCACGGTAATTGCGGTTGTATACTTCATTACCAGTTTTGCCATCGAATACGGTCATTTCCAGCGCAAACTGACGGTTGATGATATCGTCTCTTAACACCTTCTGCTCAATGGTGGCAGTTAAGTCAGTGATAACGCCACCGATGATGTATTGAGCACCTGTGTCTTGTGCGATCATTTTAAGACGTTCCGGATAACGCTTGCTTATTTGATAGTCTGTGGTACCAACAGAGACAAAACTTGCGGATTGTTGGTCAAGTTGGCGATTAATCACAGTCGCAAAATCGTCCCCCACACTATAAATTTGGCCCATGACGGCCTGTTGAGGTGATTCCACGTCGATATTGCCGACCAGAAACGTTTTTTTGTATTGACTGACATGGCAACCTGTTGCCGATGGGTAGATATCAATACGTGCTTTGACAAACATGACGCCACTGCGGACTTTTTGCTCATCGACCAAAATATAGCGAACTTCGGTATTGCTGAATTGATACTCCTTACGGTCACTTTCGAGCAGCGGTCTTAAGTTTGAAATACTGCCGATGTCAGCGCCAGAAAAGCTGATGGCTTTATAGATGGCGTCTTCCAAGGCATGAATACGAGCGACCTCTTCAGAGGAAACCACAGTAGCGGTACCCGTCACTTCATACCATCCGGCAGACGCTATAGTCGCGTAAAGCGAAGCGTAAATGGTTGAAATTAGGACAAGTAGTGATTTTTTCATACTCAGGTTCCAAGTTGGTTCATTTTTTGCTTGTTCTATCTTAGCTGATTTAGGCATTGCCGTTCTGAATGGTTACAGATTTAGAAAAGCAAAGACTGTTCCACTTTTTATGAGAGATAGGAAATGGAACCAATCAGTGCCTAATATGTATCGGAGATTAGAGAATGAAAAGATGGCTATCGCTAGTGCCAGTGGTGTTTCTCACCGCCTGTGCCTATGCTCCAATTTATAACGGTAAAGAACCGTACCCTGGCTCTCAGTTTATGCTGATGGAGAGTCCGCGTCATACTCTTGACTTCTTTATCGAGAGTATGACCGAAGATTTGATGGTATCGAACACCAGTGTGTCGGCGCGGACACCGATTGCCGTTACCTCTTTTGTCGATCTACAAAATATGGATGCAACAAACTGGTTAGGGAATTCGGTCTCGGAAGGGTTTATTCATCAGTTCCAGCGCCGAGGGTTTAAAGTGGTCGACTACAAAACAACGGGAGCTATTCAGGTGACTCAGCAAGGCGATTTCGCCTTCAGTCGTGATTGGAAAGATTTGTCTCAGGAGCAAGATATCCAGTATGTCCTGACCGGGACAATGCTTCGTCAGGAAGGCGGAGTTTTGGTCAACGCTCGTGTGGTGGGTATGCAGTCACGTGTGGTTGTTGCCACTGCTCAAGGCTTCTTACCTGCCGATAGAATTGGTCGCGACCTAGATACACTAAACAGTATCCGAACTGAAGACGGTGTTTTGATTCGCTCAGACCCTACAATAAGACAACCTTACACGGTTATTTTACGTCCATAGGGAGTTGAGATGAAGAAGCTATTTTTACTGACAGTTGCATTAATTATTCTTGGCTGCCAACCGTTGCAGAATATGCGTCCAGATGATTGGTTAACAGCGGTTGGCTACGCTAATATTAGTGAGCAGAAAGGTCGCACAGATGAAGAGCGTCAGGTACGAGCAATGCGTGCCTCTAAGATTGACGCCTATCGGGAGCTTGCAGAGCAAGTATATGGCATGCGAGTGAGCGGCCGAGCTGATCTGCAGGATCAACGTTTAGGTACTGAACTAACCTCTGGTGCGGTCGACGGTGTCATTCGTGGTGCTGAAGTAGTCCGCAGTTATAAAGTGGGCGACAGCTACGTAACTGAATTGCGACTGGACATCAAAAAGATGGATAAATTGCGTGATTATGGTGAAGTACAGGCGGTACCAGAAAAACGCCAGCAAACTCTTTTCTAAATATCTCTACCAATCTTCGAACAAAAAAGCGGCAATCATTGCCGCTTTTGTCTTCAAGCAAATCAGGCTTTAATGTTCGTGCCTAATGTTGTGACATTTTTGGTCTGACCCTCTGCAGTGTAGGTCATACCGAGTTTACCTTGGGTCTGCTGCATCAAGTTATTGAGTTTATTAAAACTCAACTGTGCCCGTTGAAGAGCTTCACCATTGATTGCGTTTGCTTGCTGACAGTCATGGACGATGGATCGAATCTGCTCAACCAGAGGGCTCAACTCTGGGTCGGTAGATAAAGTCGCAACATCTGGATGTTGGCCAATGCGTTGGTCGGTCTGTTGAAGCTGGTTAATTAAAGTCAGTTTTTCTTTGGCAAGCTGTTCAATGTCTTTCGCGACTCTGCTAGCAATGGCCACTTTCTCTTTCTCCAACAGCAATGAAAGATCGGTGGCGCTTTTGAGTTGAAACTCAACTAAACTGCTTAGGCATGCCATGACAGAAACTCGTTACTCGAAACCGCCAAGTTCTTTCTCGAACTTGATCATATTGTCTGCCAGCTTTTGCGGGTCAACGCTGTAAGAGCCATTTGCAATGGCTTCTTTAATAGCGGCAACTTTGGCTTGGTCAAAGCTTGGCTGGCTAGCAAGTTGAGTATGCATTTCACCGACCGCCTTACCTTGTTGACTTAAGGATACAGAGTCTTGTGCAACTTCAGATTTTTTTGCTGAATCCGTTGCAGAAGGGCTGCTTTCATTACGCGCTGTGTTTCTCGTCGACGTTGTCACCGTCTGTCCAGAGCGTATATTATCAATGCCTGCCATATATGTGAGCCTTTCGTGTTTAGAATCTTATGTTGTCAATATCGACCAGAGCAGGGATTACTTTAGTTTTTTTTAAAATCGATCAAAAAACAACCGTCACCTCAGATATCCCTGTGACCCTACCTTCAATTATACGGTTGGATTTTATATTTTTCACTCTTATCTGCTCACCATGTGACCCATCTGTGAGTGCTGTGCCCTTAGTTGTAATGGTCATACCTGACTTTATCGCTTTGATTGTGACCGTTTCATTGCGGCAAACTACACATACATCATTGCTTTCAATGACTTCGCCAGCACGTAGATTTTTTTTTGTTTTTGCCCCAATTACGGCATCAATGTTGGAAAAGCCTTGCCGCCTGAAGCGTTGCAAGTCTACCATATTAATAGTGACATCTTGTCGAGAGATCACTTGGCCTCGACTAAGCGGACCAACGAGCACAACTTGAGGACCAGAACGAGTTAGTCTTACGGGAACATATAATTTCCAGTTATCTTCGCTACACTCTACTAACACTGTGATGTTACTGGCGTTAGGGTTGGTAGAGGAGGAGGAAGTTTCTAGCGGACTAGGGCAATCAGTGGCAGAGACACGGCTGTCAATGTTTGCCGCTCTTGCGTCCAGTGTACCACCTAAAGGCCATTCGATGGTTGATAGAACGTACTCTTCTGCTGCTCTCTGGATAGTGATAATTTGCTCAGGCGTGGCTGATGTTGCTGAAAAACTAAAGAAAAAGCATAAAAAGACGATAGACTTATAAAAGTTTTTATAGAAAGCTCTACAATTAGTTATGGAAAATGAGCATAAGTGTGATTTTGAGTATGTCATTCTGTTTCTCTAATAGTTTTACATGGCCGTTAGTAGACTACCATTTTTTTTGCATGAAAGTTTGAGATGGAGATGAGCTTATGTCGGGTATTCTTGATTCGGTGAATCAGCGTACGCAACTCGTCGGTCAAAACCGATTGGAACTCTTAACGTTTCGCCTGATGGGGCGACAACGCTACGGGATAAACGTATTTAAAGTAAAAGAGGTACTTCAGTGCCCCAAGCTTACTTCGATGCCAAACTTGCACCACTTAGTCAAAGGTGTGGCTCATATCCGTGGCCATACTGTGTCAGTTATTGATTTGAGTTTAGCTGTTGGTGGCCGTCCGACTACGGATGTTGAAAAAGCGTTTGTTGTTATTGCTGAATTTAACCGCACGATTCAGGCGTTCCTCGTCACATCTGTAGAACGTATCATTAACATGCACTGGGAAGCGATACTGCCACCGCCTGAAGGCGCTGGTAAATCCAATTATTTGACTGCAGTCACTAACATTGACAATGAACTCGTCGAAATTCTTGATGTAGAAAAAATCCTTGCAGAAATCGCGCCTGTTGACGAAACAATGGATGCTTCCATCGGTGAGGAGATAGCGCAGGCTCAGGTAGAGTCAGAAAAAGAAATAGTTCGCAGCATTTTGATTGCGGACGACTCTACAGTAGCACGCAAGCAAGTTGAACGTGCAATTACATCACTGGGCTTTGAAGCCATAGCTGTTATTGATGGAAAGCAAGCTTATGAAAAACTGGTTGAAATGGCTGCAGAAGGCAGTATTTACGACCAGATTTCTTTAGTCATCTCCGACATAGAGATGCCAGAAATGGATGGCTATACTTTAACAGCAGAAATAAGACGTAACCCTGATCTTAAAGATCTTTATGTTATTCTACATTCATCACTCAGTGGTGTATTTAACCAAGCGATGGTTGAACGTGTAGGGGCTAACTCCTTTATTGCTAAATTCAACCCTGATGAACTTGGTAATGCAGTGAAGACTGCGCTTACTGAATAAAGAGAAGTAAATGACAGCGATAACTATAAGCGATCAAGAGTATCGTGATTTCAGCCGTTTCTTAGAATCTCAATGTGGTATTGTGCTGGGTGACAGCAAGCAATACTTAGTGAGGAGTCGATTGAGCCCTTTGGTGACCAAGTTTAAGCTCAGCTCTTTGTCCGATCTTCTTCGAGATGTTGTCACCGGCCGTAACCGAGAGTTACGTGTTGCCGCTGTGGATGCTATGACAACCAACGAAACGCTTTGGTTTCGTGATACTTACCCGTTTGAAGTCCTTGCTAATAAACTGCTGCCGGAAGCGGCGGCAAGCAAACGACCAATAAAAATTTGGTCAGCGGCGAGTTCTTCTGGCCAGGAGCCATATTCCATGGCGATGACCATTCTCGAAACTCAACAACGCAAACCAGGAATGTTGCCCAACGTATCTGTCACGGCAACAGACATTTCTGCGAGTATGCTGGATATGTGTCGCGCTGGTGTTTACGATAACCTTGCGCTTGGGCGTGGTCTGTCTCCTGAGCGTCGTCGAAATTTCTTTGAGGACGCTGGCGATGGCCGGATGAAGGTCAAAGATAACGTTAAGCGTTTGGTTAATTTTCGTCCTCAAAACCTGATGGACAGTTACGCATTGTTGGGTAAGTTCGATATCATTTTCTGTCGTAACGTGCTGATTTACTTCTCTCCTGACATGAAATCTCAGGTTTTAAACCAGATGGCTAACAGTTTAAATCCAGGAGGACATCTACTACTTGGGGCGTCAGAGTCTTTAACTGGATTAACTGACCGTTTCGAGATGGTCCGTTGTAACCCGGGTATTATTTATAAACTTAAATAAGCTTTACTCATTTCATTCAAGCCCAGCGACGCCGAATCGCTGGGCTTTTTCGTATTGGGATTATGTCTCTATACTTATAGTGACATTCCATGGCGCCACAATTTCACACTTTGGCGTGGTATTTGCTGATGGACTTATAACAAGGAAATTAGGGTCCGATTAAAGTTGGTATGCTAATTGCTTTGTTATTCAGTAGTAACGGTCAGTTCTTTTATGTAGAGGTCAACATGGCTATATCTTTCGACAACGCATTAGGTATCCACCAATACACGGTGGGTGTACGTGAGCGCAATGCTGAGGTGATTTCCACCAACATTGCTCAGGCGAACACTCCTGGCTATAAATCGAAAGGTATGGACTTCCAAAAGGCATTGCAGGCGGCAACATCGGAGGCAAGCATTGGACTTAGCCGTACCGATAGTCGGCATATTCCTGCCTCTACACAAGTGACAGGGGAAGTGCTTTATCGACTTCCGACTCAACCCGACACCGGTGATGGCAATACGGTGGATGTGGATTTGGAACGTAACTTGTTTATGCAAAACCAAATTAGACATCAGGCATCACTTGACTTCTTAGGAAGTAAATTCAAGAACTTAACGAAAGCATTAAAGGGGAGTAACTAGATGAGCTTGTTTAACGTTTTCAATGTAACTGGTTCTGCCATGAGCGCTGAATCTGTTCGTCTAAATACAACCTCAAGCAACTTGGCAAACGCCGATAGTGTCTCTAGCTCTGCGAAAGACACGTATAAAGCTCGCCACGCTGTATTTGGTGCTGAGTTAAGCAAGGCTAAGTATGGTCGAGACCATACGGTGCCGGTGCAAGTGTTGGGGATAGTTGAAAGTGATAAACCGCTTGATGCGGAGTACAACCCAGATCACCCACTCGCTAATGACGATGGCTATATCTACAAGCCAAACGTTAATGTGATGGAAGAGATGGCTAATATGATTTCTGCTTCTCGTTCATATCAAACGAATGTGCAAGTAGCAGATGCAAGCAAACAAATGCTGCTGCGTACGCTGCAGATGGGTCAATAAGGATAGGAGGTAACATATGGCCGGGGGCATTAATAATAATGTTGGTCAGAGTGGCTTGTCCTATGTTGACCAGCTTAAACAACTTCAGGACAAAAATAAGCCTGATGAAACAACAGGTAAGCAGGATCTTAAACAAGAAGACTTCTTATCTTTGCTCACCAAGCAGCTTGCCCAGCAAGATCCGTTTAAGCCGGTTAGCAATGACCAGATGATTGCTCAAATGGCGTCGTTTGCGACGGTGGATGGTATCGGAAAAATGAACAATCAGTTTGAAACACTGAATGCATCGATGACGTCCAACCAAGCACTTCAGGCATCATCACTTGTCGGTCGGGACGTTTTAGTTCCAGGGGCGGCTGGGGTGAAGGCTGGTGACGGAGCCATGGCTGCTATGGTCAAACTGCCTCAATCCGTTGATAACTTGATGGTGAGAGTAGAAGACCAAATGGGGCAGCTAATCCGTACCTTTGATGTCGGTTCAAAACCTGCAGGTGACAACCGCGTTGAGTGGGATGGTAAAGATCAAAACGGTAATCCATTGCCGGCTGGCAAATACAATGTGAAAGCATCAGGTTTGCTGGACGGGCTGGCGAAAGATTTTGAAGTTTCGACTTACGCTAACGTAAATAGCGTCTTGCTCGGTAAAGGTGATGGTAACGTACTACTCAATCTGGCTGGCTTCGAGTCGCCAGTTCGACTTGCTGAAGTACTAGAAGTTGGCAAAGCGTAACTCATTACAGAGTAGATATGCTAGCTAGATAGGAGATTTGGAATGTCTTATGTTGCATTAAGCGGCTTGTCCGCAGCTCAGTTAGATCTGAACACAACCAGTAATAACATTGCGAACGCGAATACCTTTGGTTTCAAAGAGTCTCGTGCTGAGTTCGGCGATGTTTACTCAAACTCACTTTTTACTCACGCTAAAACAACACCTGGACAAGGTGTACAAGCTCAAAAAGTTGCTCAGCAATTTCATGAAGGTTCTAGTATCTATACTAACAACCCAATGGATTTGCGTATTAGCGGCACTGGTTTTTTTGCGGTAGCAAAAGATCGACTAACGCCAACAACCAATGAGTTAACGCGTAATGGTGCTTTTCACCTAAACAAAGATAACTACATGGTTACGTCGAATGACGAGTTTTTGTTGGGTTATCAAGTGAACAAAGATACTGGTGATGTTCTGTCTTACGAGCCTTCGCCAATTAATATTCCGAAAGAGTTCGGTAAACCGAAGCAGACTGCAAACATTGAAGTCGGCGTCAACTTGCCAGCGAATGGTGATTTGAAAGATCCTGCCCTGTTTGATTTCACGGATCCTGAAACCTACAACCGTTCAACCTCTTCTACGGTTTATGACTCAATGGGTCAATCGTACAAGATGACAACTTACTACCTTAAAGACCAGAATCAGCCTAACACTTGGCAAACCTACTACACCGTGACTGATAGTGCAGGTGAGAAGGCGATTAACATTGTTGGTGGTGACGTTTCGGCACCTACTGGTCATGTTGGTCATAGTATGAAGTTCAACAATGACGGTACTCTCGCTAGCCTCAACAATGGTCAAAATATTGTTTCTGAACCTTTAGGTGCGGGCGCTGACCCAGTCGATCTAAACGGTGCAGACGCAAACCAGACTCTGAACTTTAATTTAGACAGTGCGACTCAGTTTGCTGCGCCGTTTGAGCTAACTAAGTTTGATGAAGATGGTGCGACGACAGGCTTCTTGACTAAAGTTGATTTTGACGAGAACGGTAGCGTGTTAGGTACATACTCAAACGGTGAAAACATTATTCTTGGGCGTGTCTCTTTAGTTCGTGTTGCTAACGAACAAGGTCTGGACAAGAAGGGTGGTACACAGTGGGATGCTACTCAGTTCTCTGGTGACAAGATCTGGGGTGAGTCAAACAAAGGTTCATTCGGTAGCATCAGCAGCGGTACTCTAGAGCAGTCAAACATTGATATGACTCAGGAGCTTGTTGACTTGATCTCGGCGCAACGTAACTTCCAAGCTAACTCACGTTCTTTAGAAGTGCATAACCAAACTCAACAGAACATCCTGCAGATTCGTTAACCACGGTTCTGAGAGTTTAAAGACATTCCGCAATCATCTGAATAGCAGGCTGGTGGCAACAACCAGCTTGCTATTATTGCCACCCGTGGCAACTCTTTTCATTTATTTCTCTTTCCTATCAATAAAAAAACCATAACACATTGATATTTAATGGCTTTAAAAGTTGGCATGCCATTTGCTTTTTTTATCTTAATTGTGATTATTGGAGCAAATTATGGATCGTGCACTGTTTCTTGCTATGAGTGGCGCAAAGCAGAATATGCAGGCTATGCAGCTTAGAGCAAACAACCTAGCAAACGTCAGCACCACTGGTTTCCGTGCTGATTTGGCGCAAGCACGTTCTATGCAAGCCTACGGTGATGGTATGCCAAGCCGTGTCTTCAGCATGACAGAACGTCCGGGCCATAATTTTCAACAAGGTAGCGTGATTACCACAGGACGGGACTTAGATGTCACCATTCAGGATCAAGGTTGGATCTCCGTTCTTGATAACACAGGCAAAGAAGGCCTGACACGCAATGGCAACATGAATGTTGATGTTAATGGCATGCTGACAACGGGGAATGGCAACTTAGTCTTGGGAGAGACTGGAGCACCAATTACGATACCTATCCCGGTTAGCAAGATTGAAGTCGGTACAGACGGTACGATTTCTGTGGTTCCTCAAGGTGCGCCAGCGGACGCGATTGAAATTGTCGATCGAATTAAGCTTACCAGTACCAATAATCAGTCACTTTACAAAGATGTTAACGGGTTATTCCGTGCCAAAGATCCTAATGCCGCATACGAAATGGATGCCGGCGTCAAACTGCTGACCGGTGCGTTGGAAGGCAGCAACGTCAATGCAATTGGCGAAATGACCAATCTGATTGACCTCCAGCGTCAGTTCGAGATGCAGGTCAAGATGATGAGTACAGCAGAAGAGATGGACAAATCGTCTAATTCACTGCTTCGCATGAGCTAACCAGATTATTAGGAGAGAGATATGCATCCGGCATTATGGGTAAGTAAGACGGGCCTAGACGCTCAGCAAACCAATATTTCAACGATTTCGAACAACTTGGCGAACGCCTCTACTGTGGGCTATAAAAAAAGCCGTGCGGTATTTGAAGATTTGTTCTACCAAAACATCAACCAGCCTGGTGGTCAGTCTTCGCAAAACACGGAATTGCCAAGCGGCTTGATGCTGGGTGCAGGTTCAAAAGTCGTTGCGACGCAAAAAGTTCATACTCAAGGCAACACTCAGACCACGAATAATAGTCTCGATATGATGATCGAAGGTGATGGTTTCTTCCAGATCCTAATGCCAGACGGCAACATTGGTTATAGCCGTAATGGCCAATTCACCGTTAATGACGAAGGGGTCGTAGTGACATCTGGTGCAGGCTACCCACTCGAGCCAGAAATTGCCATTCCTGAAGATGCGATAAGTATTACGATTGGTACGGATGGTGAGGTGTCTGTGCGAGTGCGTGGTCAGCAAGACAACCAAGTCGTTGGTCAGATAGCAACCGTAGATTTTGTTAACCCCGGAGGCCTTGAGCCTATTGGACAAAACCTATACTTACCGACTGGTGCAAGCGGCGATCCTCAAGAAGGGGTTCCCGGCTTTGATGGCTTTGGTGATATCCGCCAATCCATGTTGGAAACGTCGAACGTAAATGTCACCGAAGAACTGGTGAATATGATAGAAGCTCAACGTGTTTATGAGATGAACTCAAAAGTAATCTCAGCTGTTGATAAGATGATGAGCTTCGTTAACCAGCAGCTATAAGCTTGAGAGATTGAGGAATCACCTATGAATCGCTTACTGACCATAACAGCTATCGCTCTACTATCAGGCTGTTCAATGCTGGAAGCACCCATTGAGACATCGGATGTTGTTCAGGGTACGACGACGGTCGATGCCGTTGAAGGAGATAAATCCCAAGACGGAAGCTCTGGTATTATTGACTCCCTTCGTGGAAGAACCGATCCTGTAGCAGGTGACCCTGCTTGGGCGCCAATCCATCCAAAGCATAAACCAGAGCATTATGCGGCAGAAACAGGGTCTCTTTTCAATACGACTCAGGCGACTAGCCTTTATGATGATTCCAAGCCGCGTGGTGTGGGTGACATCATTACTGTGACTTTAGATGAAAACACCAAAGCAGCAAAAAGCTCCGATGCGGATTTGTCGAAAAACAATGATGCGTCAATGGATCCACTAGAAGTGGGTGGTCAGCAACTAAACATTGGTGATTACAACTTCTCGTACAATTTGAGCAATGATAACAAGTTCAGTGGCAGTGCGGCCGCAAACCAGAGTAACAGTATTTCCGGTTCAATTACTGTTGAAGTGGTTGAAGTACTAGCAAACGGCAATTTGGTGATTCGTGGTGAAAAATGGTTAACGCTCAATACAGGGGATGAATATATCCGTCTAAGCGGCACAATTCGCCCAGATGATATTTCCTATGAGAATACAATAGCCTCGAACCGCATCTCTAACGCTAGAATTCGCTATTCAGGCACTGGCACTCAACAAGATATGCAAGAACCTGGATTCTTGGCACGATTCTTTAATGTGGCTTTATAAGTCAGCTTGAAGTCGAAGTTTTGGCGCAGAGTATTGAGTAAAGGTATCCCGATGAAGAAGCTATTTTTGTTACTGATCAGTATGATTATTGTATCGACGCACGCTTACGCTGCACGTATCAAAGACGTGTCGCAAGTCGCAGGGGTACGTAGTAACCAATTGGTTGGTTACGGTTTGGTCACTGGATTACCTGGTACTGGGGAGTCGACGCCTTTTACTGATCAAAGCTTTAACGCCATGCTCGAAAATTTTGGTATTCAGCTTCCCCCTGGCACTAAACCGAAATCCAAGAACGTCGCAGCCGTCATTGTTACTGCTGACTTAGCCGCTTTTTCTAAGCAAGGCCAGACCATCGACGTCACTGTTTCATCTATCGGTTCGGCGAAAAGCTTGCGTGGCGGCACCTTGATGCAGACGATGCTAAAAGGTCTTGATGGGCAAATTTATGCCGTTGCTCAAGGTAATTTGGTCGTCAGTGGTTTTAGTGCGACTGGAGCGGATGGTTCAAAAATTGTCGGTAATAATCCAACGGCGGGGATGATTTCTAATGGTGCGATCGTTGAACGTGAAATTCCATCACCATTTGCTCGCGGAGATTATATTACCTTTAACTTATTAGAATCTGATTTCACGACTGCGCAGCGTATGGCTGATGCGGTCAATAACTTTCTTGGTCCACAAATGGCTCAAGCGATCGATGCTACTTCCGTTAAAGTTCGTGCTCCACGTGATATCTCTCAACGAGTCTCGTTCCTTTCTGCAATTGAGAACCTCGAATTTAACCCTGCTGAAGGTTCTGCAAAAATTATCGTCAACTCACGTACTGGTACCATTGTTGTTGGCAAACATGTTCGACTCAAACCAGCGGCTGTGACCCATGGCGGAATGACTGTTGCTATCAAAGAAAATCTTAATGTTAGTCAGCCAAACGCGTTTGGTGGTGGCGAGACAGTTGTTACGCCAGACACGGATATTGAAGTGACCGAAGAGCAAGGAAAAATGTTTAAGTTCGAACCAGGCCTGACGTTAGATGATCTCGTTCGTGCGGTTAACGAAGTCGGAGCTGCGCCGTCAGATCTTATGGCTATTCTCCAAGCGCTCAAACAAGCAGGCGCCATTGAAGGTCAGTTGATCGTAATCTAAGGAGAAGCGTTATGATTAACAATGGAAAAGATATCGGTTTTATTCACGATATCGCTAATCTCGACAAATTACGTCAGAAAGCGGTCGATGGAGATGAAAACAGTGAAAGGGAAGCACTGAGTGCAGCAGCGAAGCAGTTCGAAGCTATCTTTACTTCTATGCTGTTTAAGTCGATGCGTGATGCGAACTCGACATTCGAATCTGGTCTGATGGACAGCCAAAATCAGCAATTTTATCGCCAGATGATGGATGAGCAAATGGCGAGTGAACTCAGTTCCTCTGGCTCTCTTGGATTAGCAGATATGATAGTAGCTCAGCTCACCTCAGGATCAGTGGAAAACCCTAATGCCGCCACTCGCGAAGCCGATTTTGAGGCTTTGATGAACAAAATTGACCATGTTCGTCAATCTCGCCGAGAGAACCCTCAACTTGAGCCTGTTGCTTCCAATGCCCCAACATCGACTTCATTCGAGTCTCCTGAGTCTTTCGTAACCTCAATGAAACCGTATGCTGATAAAGCCGCACGAGCATTAGGCGTAGACTCATCTTTGCTATTGGCTCAGGCAGCGCTGGAAACGGGATGGGGACAAAAGATGGTTAGTAATGGTCGTGGTAGCAGCAACAATTTATTTAACATCAAAGCTGACAAGAGCTGGAGCGGAGATAAAGTGGCGACACAAACCCTTGAATATCATCAAGGTGTTCCGGTAAAAGAAAAGGCGGCGTTTCGTTCGTACGCTAACTTTGAAGAAAGCTTTAATGATTATGTACGCTTCTTGAATGATAACCCTCGCTATACAATGGCGCTTCGTCATCAAGGTAACAATGAACAGTTTATTCACGGTATTCATCAGGCAGGTTATGCGACCGACCCGCAGTATGCAGATAAGGTGCTAAGGGTTAAAGCGCAAATCGATCAGATGTAAGAGTGAACTTCGACCTGAGACACTGGAACGGGCTTCGCCCTACAGATATCGGAACGGACTTCGTCCTACAGAACACTCCGTTTCGAGAGGCGAGAGGAGCTATTGACAGAGCTTCTCTCTAACTAGATAAAATCATCCCGCATCCCGCATCCCGCATCCCGCATCCCGCATCCCGCATCCCGCATCCCGCATCCCGCATCCCGCATCCCGCATCCCGCATCCCGCATCCCGCATCCCGCATCCCGCATCCCGCATCCCGCATTTGGCACACATATTGCTTTTAGTTAACTAAGTTATTCAGTTCTACTGATTTTATTAGGTTTCCTGGGGGCTATATGGCGTCTGATCTTCTGAATCTTGGTTCGCAAAGCGTACTGACGGCTCAGAGACAACTTAACACCACGGGTCATAACATCTCTAATGTCAATACAGAGGGTTATAGCCGTCAGTCGGTGATCCAAGGTGCGAATATGCCACGCCAATATGGTGGGGAGACCTATGGTATGGGCGTGCATGTGGAAAAAGTTCGCCGCTCTTGGGATCAATTTGCCGTCAACGAGATGAACATCTCAACGACGAATTACGCACACAAGGTCGATGATGAGGCTAATCTAGAAATGTTATCCAACATGCTGTCATCGGTCGCTTCGAAAAAAATCCCTGAAAACCTCAATGAATGGTTTGATGCTGTCAAGTCATTGGCTGATAGTCCCAATGATGTTGGGGCACGAAAAGTGGTGCTGGAAAAAGCGGATTTGATCACCCAAAACCTCAATGACTTTCACGAAACGATACGTCGGCAGTCAGATGTTACGAACAAAAAACTTGATCTCGGGATTGAACGAGTCAACCAGCTTGCTCTGGAAATCAGAGACTTACATCGCTTGATGATGCGTACTCCTGGTCCGCATAATGACTTAATGGATCAGCATGAAAAGCTAATAACAGAGCTGTCTGAATACACTAAGGTGACGGTAACACCGCGTAAAAACGCAGAAGGTTTTAACGTTCATATTGGTAATGGACACACCCTAGTCTCAGGCACTGAGGCTAGCCAGTTGAAAATGATTGATGGCTATCCTGATGTTCATCAGCGTCGTTTAGCAATGATAGAAGGCAAAGGCATTAAAGCCATCACCACGAAAGACATTGATGGCAAACTCGGTGCGATGCTGACGATGCGTGATGAGAAGATCCCTTATCTGATGGATGAATTAGGTAGGATGGCGACCGCTTTTTCTTATGATGTGAACGCACTTCAATCTCAAGGTTTAGATCTCAGAGGTAACATCGGTGGGTTAGTCTTTACCGACGTAAACTCTGAAGTGGTGGCTAAGTCTCGTGTTATCACCTCTTCTAACTCTACTGCTGATCTTGAAGTATACATAGAAGACACCAATAAATTGGTGGGTGGCCAGTATTCACTTCAATTTAATGGTGGTGACTACTACATAACGCGTCCAAATGGTGATATGTCGATTGTTCCTGTGGTCGACAACTCAATATCGCTCGATGGTATTCGCATTGACATCAACAACGGTCTACAGGCGGGTGAGCGAGTATTGATCAGACCGACCCGCAATGGGGCTGCGCAAATGAAGATGGCAACCAATGACCCTTCTGCTATTGCTGCACAGAGTTACGAAGCATCGACAACGTTTGCTCAGGGAAGCGCCACCTTTTCTATTGATACAGCGGGTGACTTACGCGAATTTGAGGTGATTATTTCACCAGATGGCAAGCAGTTTGCCGTCACAGACACCAAAGGTAAGATTCTACTTCAACCTCAGGCTTACCCACCTACAGGGCCTGTGACCGTGCAAGGTACCACGTTTGAGTTATCTGCCGGTGCTATTGCGAATGACAAGTTCACGGCAAATCTTGTCCCATCTGAAGGCGACAATGGCAACTTACTGAAGATGCAGAATATCCAAACCAACAAGCACCTCAATGACGGTGAGTCAACGATATTGGATATCTACCACAACCTGAATACTGACGTGGGTCTGCAAATGTCTACAGCGTCTCGCTTAACCGACGTATCGCGTTTGGAAAAAGAAGCAGCGCAAGAGAGGGTCGCTTCTATCTCTGGGGTTAACCTCGACGAAGAAGCCGCCAACATGATGAAATTCCAGCAAGCATACATGGCATCATCGCGGATTATGCAAGCGGCGAATGATACCTTTAATACTATATTGGCGTTGAGATAGGGGGCAGATAAATGATGAATCGTATTTCCAGCTTCCACAACTATCAATCAGTACAGAATGATTTACGCCGCCAAGAAGCCAAAGTCCACCACAATCAGGCACAGCTAGCTTCTGGTAAGAAGCTAATGCGGGCCAGTGATGATCCTTTAGCGACACATTACATCCAAAATATTGGTCAACAGAAAGAACAATTACGCCAGTTTACCGATGCCATTGTACTCAGTCGCAATCGTCTAGAGCATCATGAAGTGATTATCTCCAATGCGGAACAGTATGCCGATGAAGCCAAGCGTACGGTCATGGAAATGATCAACGGTTCCTTATCACCAGAAGACCGAATCGCTAAACGTCGCGAATTGCTAGAAATTGCCAATAACTTCCTCAATCTGTCCAATGTTCAGGATGAGTCAGGCAACTATATCTTTGCGGGAACCAAGCCGAAAAATCAGCCGTTTTTCCGAGATAAAGATGGTGATGTGGTTTACGCCGGAGATGACTATCAGCGTAAGATGAAGATCTCCAATAGTTTGGAAATGCCCATCAATGATCCGGGCAGCAAGCTGTTTATGGAAATCGACAACCCTTATGGAGACTTTGAGCCTCAATATGACCTCAAAGGTGTTTCTGAGCTATTGCTCGAGCGCGCGATCAATACTAATCCTGATGATCAATCGACTTACAAAGTAACGTTTGTTGATATGCCCGATGGTAATTATGGCTATCAGCTTGAGCGCGATGGAGCGGTCGTTAAAGCAGATAATTTTGACCCTGCAATTGGGATTAAATTTGAAGACGTCACGATTCAGGTTAAGGGCCAGATCACCAAAGGGGATGCGATTACCTTAGAGCCGCGAAAAACGTACAGTATCTTCGACACGTTTAAGCAAGCGATGAAATTAGCAGAAGGTTCAGTATCTGATACATCGAACACTGCAGAACTTCATCAGATTACTCAAGAGTTCCATGCGGCATTTATTCACCTGAATAAGGCAAGAACAGATGTCGGTGCTCGCCTGAGTACACTGGATATCCAAGAAGAACAGCATGACGACTTCAAAATGACCTTGGCGAAGTCCAAGAGTAACTTTGAAGACCTTGACTATGCCGATGCGATTATAGAGTTCAATGAAAACTCGCGAGCGCTCCAAGCTTCTCAACAAGCATTTGGCAAAACGAAAGATTTAACACTGTTTAACTATATCTAACTTCAATGCCATACGTGCTAAGCCGTATGTGCGAAGTCAGACATAGCTGGTTGACCATAAACCCTGTTTACATGGTGGTGGCAACCAAGTGGCAAATAGGCGGCAAGGTCATTGCCGCCAGAGTGTGGTGATAAAATGAGCACATACCTATAAACGTAAGAGTCTCATTAACTACATGAAAATAATGAATAAAATTAATTTATTATTTGTTCTTTAAAGTTGGCACACTACTTGTATCGATAAAACCAAGAGTTTAACGAACAGGTTTTAAGCAGGCACTTTCTGCTTAGCAAGTCATTTACGGTCAGTGCTTCCAACTGAGATTAAGCTGGCCGCTTCGCAAAGCACTTGCGAACTCATTAGGAGAGCAAACTATGACCATTACTGTAAATACTAACGTTTCGGCAATGACTGCCCAACGTTACCTGAATAAGGCCACAGGTGATCTCAACACCTCGATGGAAAGGTTATCTTCAGGTCAGAAAATCAATAGTGCAAAAGATGATGCTGCGGGTCTTCAGATCTCAAATCGCTTAACAGCACAATCACGTGGTCTGGATGTTGCCATGCGAAATGCTAACGATGGTATCTCTATTGCTCAGACCGCTGAAGGTGCAATGAACGAATCTACGTTAATCCTACAGCGTATACGTGATCTATCGTTGCAGTCAGCAAATGGGACAAACTCTGCGTCAGAGCGTCAGGCTCTTAATGAAGAAGTCGAGGCGCTACAAGATGAACTGAACCGTATTGCTGAGACGACTTCGTTTGGTGGTCGTAAACTGCTCAACGGTTCGTTTGGTGAAGCGTCGTTCCAGATAGGTGCCAGTTCAGGTGAAGCTATTATCATGGGTCTCACCAGCATTCGTGCGGATGATTTCCGTATGGGTGGTCAGTCTTTTGTTGCCGAACAGCCGAAGAACAAAGACTGGGGTGTTCCGCCTACGGCAAAGGACCTCAAGTTTGAGTTCACGACGAAAGACGGTGAAGCCATGACGTTAGATATCATTGCGAAAGATGGCGATGATATAGAAGAGCTAGCGACGTATATCAATGGTCAGACAGATAAATTGAAAGCGTCTGTTGATGAAGAAGGTAAACTGCAGATTTTTGCCGCAGAGCCGAATCTGGAGGGTAACCTGAATATATCCGGTGGTCTTGCTACAGAGCTGGGCTTAAACGGTGGCCCAGGCCTGAACACAACCGTTCAAAACATTGATGTAAACACTGTTGGTGGTGCACAAAATGCGGTTGGTATTGTTGATGCTGCTCTGCGATACGTTGATTCACAACGTGCTGATTTAGGCGCGAAACAAAACCGATTAAGCCACAGTATTAACAACTTAGCGAACATCCAAGAAAACGTAGAAGCATCGAACAGTCGAATCCGAGATACGGACTTCGCGAAAGAAACGACTGCGATGACGAAAGCACAAATTCTGCAACAGGCTGGTACTTCTATTCTAGCCCAAGCAAAACAGTTGCCAAACTCTGCAATGTCTTTATTGCAGTAGTAGTAAATATCTTCACTAGCATTAACCTAGACGTGGGGTTAGTGAAGATGTTTCGGCAAGCATAAGTGATTAGGTTTTAAGAGCTCTCTCACATCCGCTTTTATCACTGAGTGACTTATGCACACGGCAGCCAGGCTGTGATCATTTCTCTCGATCTCCACAATGGCTACCACACTAGCCCCGGTTCTCTCAAAGGAAAAGGGGCTTTTCTTTTGCCCGTCGAAGCGGCACTTTACATCAACCTTCTCAAGTTAACTCCCTACCTTTTAGCATCTACCCGGCTGTCTCGACAAAAACTTTAGCAATAGATTTCATATCTGAAGATGAGGTCAACATTTTTGCTCTTCTCCCTAGTTTTCGTAGGAATTTTAAAAATTGCTCTAAAGATAATCATTTTATCGTCGTTAATAAGGTTACTTTGAGAGAACTTGGTTTACCGAGACGTCGGAAACCTTTCGAAACTTCCGATCTACGGAAAATCAATAGGAGTAACCACTATGGCGGTTAATGTAAACACGAATGTTGCGGCAATGACTGCGCAGCGCTACCTCAATAGCGCATCTAATGCACAGCAATCCTCGATGGAACGTTTATCCTCTGGTTTTAAAATCAATAGTGCTAAAGATGATGCAGCAGGCTTGCAGATCTCTAACCGTTTGAATGTACAAAGCCGAGGTCTAGATGTTGCTGTACGTAACGCAAATGATGGTATTTCAATAGCGCAAACTGCTGAAGGCGCTATGAATGAAACGACTAATATTCTGCAACGTATGCGTGATCTATCACTACAATCTGCAAACGGCTCAAACTCTAAATCTGAACGTGTTGCGCTTCAGGAAGAGATCACGGCACTGAACGATGAACTAAACCGTATTGCCGAAACTACCTCATTTGGTGGCAATAAATTACTGAACGGTACATTCTCAACCAAATCATTCCAGATTGGCGCAGACAATGGTGAAGCAGTCATGCTGACACTAAACAACTTGCGTAGCGACAACAGCATGATGGGTGGTAACAGCTATGCTGCAGCCAATGCCAAAGACAAAGATTGGGAAGTGCAAGCGGGTTCCAATGATCTCACTCTCGCACTCACAGATGTGTTTGGTGAACAGCAGAACATCACAATAACGGCGAAAGAAGGTGATGATATAGAGGAGCTGGCTACGTACATCAATGGTCAGACTGATATGGTCAAAGCTTCTGTTGGCGACGACGGTAATTTGCAAATCTTTACTGATAACAACCGTGTTGCCAGTGATGTAACATTCGGTGGAGGGTTAGCCGGTGAATTGAGCATGGGACCAGCCCAAGCGGTAACGGTGGACACCATCGATGTTACGTCGGTTGCTGGCTCTCAAGAAGCGGTTGCGATTGTCGATTCAGCCTTGAAATTTGTCGATAGCCACCGTGCGGAACTTGGTGCGTTCCAGAATCGATTCAGCCATGCGATCAATAACTTAGATAACATTAACGAAAACGTAAATGCATCTAAGAGCCGCATTAAAGATACTGATTTTGCCAAAGAAACGACAGCATTAACAAAAGCTCAGATCTTGTCTCAAGCGTCTAGCTCCGTTCTTGCCCAAGCAAAGCAGGCGCCCAACTCAGCGTTGGGGCTTCTAGGCTAAGAAAGTAGTTTCTCAGCATATTAGACAGTCATGACTTTAACTAAAATCCAGCTTCGGCTGGATTTTTTATGTTGTGAGGAAAGCAAAAAGTGAGCGCCAAACAAAGAAAACCCAGCATAAGGCTGGGTATGATAATTCTGATTTTGATATGAGCCTAGTACACGAAGAGGGACTTTAACTTTTAAAACTTGTGTACTCTGGGCTGTTAGCTAAGGCTAGCAATTGAAATAAATGGTGGCTACGACGGGATTCGAACCTGTGACCCCATCATTATGAGTGATGTGCTCTAACCAGCTGAGCTACGTAGCCGATGGATCAAGTATGGTGCGGAAGGAGAGACTTGAACTCTCACACCTTGCGGCGCCAGAACCTAAATCTGG
>NZ_JAPPTP010000004.1:0-297259 GCF_027587155.1 Vibrio sp. T11.5 | reverse complement strand
AGTCCAGTAATCGGTAGGAGGCACCTTTACCACTTCAAATTGATAAACCACCTTAGCATCTTGTACCGCTTGCAGCTGGGCTTGTCGATACTCTGGGGTTAGCTCCGGTAACGAGTCTACAGATACATCCATTAGTTAGGCACCTCCACTTGTACCTGATAGCTGTTACTTCGTGTTTAGCGCGCACTCTCTAGCTCGCCAAACCCAATTACACCGCCAGCACACACAGGCTTGCTGTTCAGAAAGCCTGTAAATGCTTACTCTTCTTCTGTAAGGGTAACCAATTGTTTTAAGTGTTTTAAAAACTGTTCTTGCACTTCAGGAGAAGCGATACAGTAAGAGGAATAAAATATCCTATTTTCCCGATAAATCGCCTTCTTCTCTTCACTCTCCACTGCTTTTTCTATCTTCGGCAACAATTGGGATTCAATCAGTCCGTGTTTATAACGGCCTTCTGGAACGATATAAATGCTATAACTTGCATTCGGGGGAAAGGGCCGCACTCGCTGCCTAGGCCTATTGGCTACTCCGGCCATTTTAAACGACATTAATAGCCCGGCGCCGGCGCCAACAAACATCATCGGCCCGACCAGCACCACACCGATAAGTGAAATAGCAATACCGGCATAGCCAGAGTAACGTAAGGCGGCAAAACAGGCATCAGGGACGAGAGTCAGCTCTGTGACTATCATCCCTTTTTCAGTTAAGGTTACTGTTTGTTTTGTATCTGGGTTGCCGGCGTAATATAAATAGCTACCAATGGCAAAAACGAACACTGAAGCGACAAGAACACCTAACCACGAGAGTTGGTACCCTATCCCAAAAAACATTAAAGCTCCCAATATCCAAGTAAAAATATCGCCATAATCGGTAGCAGGAACTATCACCTCTTCAAATTGATAAACCACCTTGGCATCTTGTACCGCTTGAAGCTGGGCTTGTTGATACTCTGGGGTTAGATCCGGTAACGAGTCTACAGACACATCCATCAGTTAGGCACCTCCATTTGTAGCTGATAGGTTTTAATTTGCGATAGCATAAGGCTATTCCTCTTTACCTTGGTTTTGGGTTGGTTCACCCTCACTAGGCTCTGTTTGGGTTGGCATTTTCGGCATACGCAGTTGGGCCTGATGGGTTGGCATCAGTGATAGCTTTGACTCCGCTAGCTCTAGCATAGGTTTGTCCTCGCTGACACCTGCTAAGGATTGCGCTTGGTAGACGCTAACCAGTGCATGGCCGTTATCATACGGGTTATTGACATGGCGTCCAACAAACACGTTGACCTGCTCTTGCCTTACTGTCCCTTGCCCTTGCGCCACTAGGTGTTGCAGCGGTTTAGGTAAGGGTAAGTGGTAGCGGCACAGGGTAGGCTCATTTTTATCACGTGTCACTTTGCCGCTGAATAAGGTGTGAGTGGTCAGGCTTTGATAATCCGATGGCTTAAAGCCAGTCTCGATACACAAGCTCACCACTTCATTGTCATAAGCGTTAGGCAGAAGAATAGTGATCTCTTTCGCAAAGTTGACGGTCGCGCTATTTGGTGAACCCGCCCTATCAATCTCGCGCTTGGTGGCACGAAACGTGATTGACGGCTGGTTAATCAGGGTCAATAAATCGTGGTACTCATCTGCGGCGCTGCGGCTAAGGTCGGGCTCCTTGCCCCATATCGAATGGTTGAGCCAGGTTTCCAACGGGGTTCTTTTGGTCAGCAGCAGGAGCACGGTAACTGTGGCATAGAGAGCCGCACCCCAGAAGTTAAGGGCCAAGATCCACCCATTGAGTACGCTACCAATAGTGAGGGTTCCAAAACGAGATCCTAGTGCTCGTACTATCAGTCGACCCCAGCTAAGCCCCTGCATCCCCAGTGCAGCAAACTTGCCACCCAACAGCCAACGTTCCAACGAACTTTTTGATGCGGAGAAATCCTCGGCGACTTGCCAGCCTTCAAGACCCGCGGCAATCACCCCCGCAGCCCCAGCAATCAGCGAGTGGGCAATATAACGCTGAGCGTTGAGCACGTCTGCAATGTCAAAAGCACTCTTTGCCGCTTTTAGTTGTTTAAGGGTGCGGCCCATCAATATATCATCAGACTGAATTTTACTTAGCGATAGCCCTTTTAACACCGCCCCAGTATTATTGACAAACCACGCAACACTGTAAGTCACGGTCATTTGTTGTTTGCGCGTATCCGGGTAAGGAGCCGACTTTTCCATCTCTTGCAGGGTTTGCATTTGTGAGGCGAAGTTAATTAGGTTTAAGGCCGCGACCACCAAATCCATGCCTCCGATGCGATTAAAGGTACCATTAGCCTCGCTTGCGGCGTTACTGAAAGTATATTTGCCCACGGATTGGCTCTGGTATTCGCTGAACACCGGCGGGATAGACTCAACATAGCGGCTGATTTGTTTGTTTATCTGACGTAGCGACTTCGACATTCGGCGATGTTCCGGCGATTCAGCCGGGAGCTTGGACAAGGCTGTATTGGTACTGTGCGCTTCCATTAACAACTGGTGGTAACGGCCATTGGCGGTTTGCATTTTCGCACTCAAGCCCTCATTGAGAAGCACCTTACCACTACTCATTTGGGCTTGCCCCCACAGCGACATCGCCATGGCGCGGCGCGCCGACAAACCGGGCAGTTTCATCACACGGTTAATGATACGAAAACGCAGCGTTTGCATGCTGCGCACCGCTTTATCCCCTTTATCCGTGACCGCTTGTTTGGCCTGATTGATTTGCCTTTCAAGGGGGATGAGTAGGCTCTTCGTCGCCGTAAACAAGACCGAATTAGGGTCGCTGAACCCAATCACGTCGTTAAACGCCGAGATGAACCCACTCAGTGGAATACGCGTTTCATTGGTAAAGTCAGAAAAGGCCAGGTCCTTGAACAGGTTATTAGTGGCGACATATATCTCCGACGAGAAGCCGTAAGAGGCCAAGCCTAATAAGTTATCCGGATCGGTGAGCAACTCATCAATGCTGTCGCTCAACTCAGCCACGTGCTGGACACTCAACTCTAAATCATTGAGTACCGCATCCATTAGGGTGCTTAAAACCAGGTGGTGAGCATGCTCGCCGACGTCGAGACCAAAGCGCCGTGGGTCGGTGCCTAAGGCGGCGATGGCCTCTATGACGTGTGGCGCGTCGTGCTTTATCATCGGCACGAAGTGATGAAGGGTGCTTAGGTAGCCTTTATAGAAGGTGTCTAAGTCTGCCCAGTTGACTTGGCGGTGCGCTTTGCGCCGCTCAGCATACTCCTTAAAGCGTGACTCCAGTAGAGCTGGCGCAATACCGTATTCATTCAGTTTGGCTCTGGCTTCAGGGTAGGCGGCAATCACGGGTTGAGCTTCTAAAGCGAGGGCGGCGCCCCCATGACTAGCAGTATTGACTTTCTTCAATCGCGCTTGATAGTAGTGGTACTCCAAACAGGTATCTAGGTTTTGCTCGACCTCAACCACCTTATCGACCGGGATATTGTCTAAGGTGCCCGGTGGCAGTGAAACACGCACCAAGCTCCGAATGGCTTTCGCCACCACGGTTTTTCGCTGCGAGTGGTCGTCTTGCAACAAAGGCAATACCGATTGCGACAGGCGTAGGTGCAGGTCGGTGAAGTCAGCCAAGGGGTCATCCAGAGCGACAAAATGATGAGCGCATAATATCGGCACTTGATACTGATAGCTGGTAAGGTACGCGGGCTGCAGTGGGGTGATAAGCCCTTGTTCATCGACTTCGGTGACAGAGGGTGACGCGCAGGTCCAATAAAACGCGCTTAAGTCTTCTTTGCCGACGTCGGCCACCTCTTTTGAGATTTTTTCAATCGGCAGGCGGTGCGTTGAGGCGGTGATATCGCGCAGCCACTCTTGTCTCGCTTGTTGGCTCTCTGGAGTATCGCCTGTGTAGAAATCTTGCAGGTTTTGTGTCCAGCGCTGGCTCGCATAACCGACAAAATAAGGCCGATCAGTTTGATAAAGCACGTAAGCCTTCGGCTTTTCAGCGTCTGCGTTATATCGCGTTTCGGCAAGGTCGCCGACAAAGCGTTTGAACTCGCCTTTAACGACTTGGTATTCGGCCACAGACCAGGCGTCAGTCTCGGGATCTTGGCTTAGGGCGTAGAGCCAACCATCGCGCAACTGCCGTAAGGTATAAGGGATTTTGTCTGAGCGCAGCACCCCTCCCGGGAAGAGCTTGGTGTCAGTGATGGGGTTGAGCCCTTTGACTACCTCATGATTGAGTGTCTTTGGGTCTCGGTTGTCGATGGCATAGCGCACCGGAGCCAAGGCGGCAAAGGCACTCTTGTTTGAACTGGCCACCTTCACCACGGGAAACGGTTTCTCACGGGCGATGCGGTCTATCGATAGCAGCCCTTCACTGAGCAGGGCACTGAAGGCTGGGTAGCCAACGTCCAGAGCATGGTTGTAAACTCCTACTGGCTCGGTGTAGATGACGGCCCCTTTGTCCAGTGGCGATAATGGCAAGGTTGGGTTTAAGTCTTGCAAGGTCTCAAGAGAGACGCCGTGCTGCTGAGCAATCTGCTCTAGGGTTTCCCCTTGAGCCGCCTTATGAGCGGCTCGCCGGCTAACGTCTTCCAAAACATGCCCTTTGGTCAAAGGGATGATGGCGTCCATATCGAGCTTGACGCCATGCTCATTTAAAAAGGCCGCGTCTACCGCCGACATGGCTTGGTCATCCATAGCTTTTCGACTAAACAGCAAGTGTTGGTCGACCACTACCTGCCCCTCTCGCTTCCACAGGGCCAAGACAAAGTCGATGCCAAACTTGGTTGCGGGCTCTGGATTCATGGCCCCCGCTGTGCTCTTCGTGATCAAAAAGTGATACTTAGTTTCCCCTTGGAAGCGGTATTCATGCAGCAGTTCACCATCAATAAAATGGTACAAATAGCCTTCGGTCGGTAGGCCGAGCATTTCGCCACTTTGGATCGCGGGGCGAATCGGCACAAAAGCGTATTCGATAGTAAGGTTATCTTTGTCTTGAGGCATGATGTCTGACCAACGGACGTCGCCCTGTAGCGGTGCATCCCATCCGACCCACAATCGTTTGGCTTCTTGCTTTTCTATCGAGAGAATGCTGCGAGTATGGGGGCCATTGGCGACATTGAGCCATTGAGAGAGCGGGCCTTCTTGCTCGGTCCTACCTAGCAGGCCACCTATATGCGGCTCGACCCCTTTGCTGTACAAGCTTTGTTCGCACGCGTATTCGACCGCGTAAGCGAAAGCCGGCTCCTTCTCTTCGATTGGACACATGGCCGGCATCGGGCCAATCGGTTTCTCTTCAATGATAGGCTTGTAGCCTGCACTCATATGAGGTCTTCGTGTTTTAAACAGGTCGGATGGTTTACTCACAATGCCAATACTCTCAATCAAAAGTTGAGAGGCATTTTATGCGATTCGTTGCCCATAATCTGTAGGTAAAACGTCGGAATGTTTAGTGTTTTTATCTAAATTACTAAACGATGCGATTAATACTCAATATGGCGCCTATTCTATACCGAATTGAGTGGGATATTACTCTTCCCGATTGACCCCTTCCCACGGAAGCAAACGTTCCCCACGAGCAAAATTTAACCGCTGTAGAGCTTAAGCACTCTCAATGATGAATGCATCAACTCTGTGTTCGATTTAAGTCTATCTCGTCCCAATTGTGACAATTTATAAAATGTCCCATATTGAACTTTTCCATTCTTCATGCATCATACGTTATAACATAACAACAAAGCCGATTTCGTCAGCATGAATACACTCGAACACATCTTCAAGCCATGGTTGCATCAGATAAAGCCGACCACTGATATTCGCACCACATTCCGTGGCTTATCCTTGGCCCATTGGGTTTGTTTTCAACTTCCTTGGTGTCGTCAGTGCTGGCTTTTGATCGCCATGATGATGACTGCTTCTGTACAAGCTCACCCCCACTCTTGGATCAACTTGAAGACCGATATTCAAGGCCAAAATGGCATGATCACTGGTTTAAAAATGGAATGGACATTTGACGCTATGACCTCCGCTTACATGCTGGATGGAAAAGATATGAGCGCTGAAAATCAGCAAGCCTCTTTGCAGGCGGTCTCTGCTTCGGTACTCGACAATATGTTGAATGAACACTACTTTACCTATTTCTACGATGGCGAAACGCCGATTAAGTACAAAACGGCTCAGAATGGCACACTGCGCCGAGAACGGGCAAAACTGGTGCTAAGCTTTGAACTGCCTCTTGCCACACCACACCCGATCACTAGTGACTCGCTGCGCTTGCTGATTTTTGAACCCAGCTATTATGTCGGCATGACGTGGAGATCCTCCAATGACGTGACCTTGTCCCCCGATTTGGCTCAGCACTGTCATCTAGAGCTGATAGAACCGAACCCAACGTCTGAACAAATGAGCTACGCCATGTCTCTCTCTGCGGATGCCGACCCGGACAATGCACTAGGCCAGTTGTTTACCCAGACCGTCAAGATCCGCTGTGCCAGCCTCCCTTCCGTTGAATAATGAATGTACGAGTATCGATATGAAAACGCTGATGATTAACACTCAGGCGCGTCAAGAATGCACCTCTTCTCGCCCTTATCAGGCTTGGCTTGTCGCCTTTGCTGTCGCCGCTATATTGGCGATAGGACTTTACCAACTCTGGCTGGCGTGGCCGACACTGGTCGTAAACACACTGCATTGGCAACGGGAGGTCAATACTCAACTGGCAGACTTACTCTATGACGCCAAACAAAATACGATGGTTGCCGGAGGTTATTTGATTGGGTTTAGCTTTTTGTACGGTATGTTGCACTCTCTTGGTCCAGGGCATGGGAAAGTGATTGTGACCACCTATTTAGCCACTCACCCTACTAAGGTGAAAGCCAGCTTGATGATCACTGTGGTGTCCGCCATGGTTCAAGCTTTAGTCGCGATTGGATTGGTCACCGTCTTAGTCTGGGGTTTCAGTGCTTCCATGCGGGTCGTCAACCAGCAAGCTTCGCTGTTTGTCACCATCAGTTTTGGCCTAGTCGCGTTATTCGGTGGTTTAATTCTGTTCAAAGCCGTGAAAAAGATTTATCAGTCGATGCGCAAACCTCAGATTCGCGTTCATTCGGTTAGACCCATAGAGGCGCTTTCCTCAGCAAAAACCGCACTGATTGGTGGCAGCGCAACCGGCCAACCTTCTCTCAGCCTCGCTCCAAACGTCCATCAGCATGGGCATACTTGTGGGTGTGGTCATAACCATGTCGCTCAGGCCGATGCGATTAATCAGGCTTCTACATGGCGCGAGTACCTTGCCATTATCAGTGCTATTGGCATACGACCATGCACGGGCGCGATTATGGTGCTGCTTTTTGCCAATGTTGCCGATTTGTATTGGATGGGCGTTGTGAGTGCGATCCTAATGGCAGCGGGCACTGCACTGACTACCTCTTTGATTGCCATCATGACATTGACGGGTAAACATGTGGTTAAGCGCTACCTTACCAACACCGATAATAAAAGTAGAGGCTGGGCTGTTGCTGGCGCTTATCTGCAACTGTTTGGCGGCGTAATTCTCATGGTGTTTGGTGTATTGCTGATGGCTGGAGAACATTACGGAGTGTCACCGATGCTTTCGGTATAGCCGTTACGCTCAAAGACGCTGAGTGCTGGCTGAAGGTGCTTGACCGAATGTGAAAAGGTCCATTCGATGATCGAGGTTAGCGCTTGAGGCTTTAGACAAAAACAAAGGACTCCAGAAGGAGCCCTTTGATGTACGATGTTGTGTTTTGTTTTATTAATCGAGTCTTAGAGTTACACCAGAGTAGCTAGAGTAGCCTCTTAGCATCACGTGGTAAGTGGTACCTGGTGTGGCTGATAGGCTGCACTGTTCGCTGTTGCCATAACGGTATGGACGACAATCGTAGCTACCTGTTGTGGGTTTGCTGCCTGCTTTTAGATAAAGGTCCGCATCGCCCGTACCACCAGAGATAGACACCACAACGCTAGACGCTGAGTCGACAGTAAAGGTGTAGAAAACCTCAGAGGAGCTCGCGCCAGATAGGTTAGTTACTGGTGTACCTTTGACCAATACATCGCCTGTTGGTGGAGGCGTTGTACCACAAGACGCATTGACGCCGACTGTAGTAAACGCATCTTCCACGTCCGCTACTGTGTAACCCATATCAGCGGCGGCTTTTGCTACACCACAAGCACCTGCGTCGAACGTGCTGTTTGCTGTCCAGTAAAGTTGGTTTGCCAAAGTAAAGATTTCGAAACCCTTACGCACATCCCAACCTGCTTTGTTCGCCAACAAGTAGAACGCACGGTTGTATACACCACTTGAGTAGTGGACGTTCAGGCCATTGTAGTACTGAGAAGCGTGGTCGATTGAGCGGCCATCTTTAGACGGAAGATCGAAGTAGCGTAAACCACCGGAAGACTTAAAGATATCGGCACCAACAATCCAGTCAACAGAACCTTTCATGTAGAATTCCGCCGCTTCACCAGCAATATCAGAGTACGCTTCGTTCATACCACCGGACATATTGGAATACACTAACCCTGAGTTTTGCTCAGTAAAGCCATGGCTCACTTCATGCGCACTGACGTTGATATCCACCAGCGGATAGAACCTGTCCTTACCATCACCGAACGTCATTGATGAACCATTCCAGAATGCGTTTTCGTAGTCGGTACCATAGTGAACACGCATGGTGAGCTGGAAAGTTAGCGGCGATGTGTTCATCCAATCTTGGAACATATCAAACACAACTTTACCAAAATAATGCGCGTCGTTTAGAGGCGAATACGCGCCATTAGTAAATCTATTGTCGTTGTAGTTGGTATCATCACTACATGGGTAGCTGAATGGGGTGCTGCCTGACGTTCTCCCTTTCAAATCAACGGTTTTTACCGCTGAAATGTTCATCGTACAAGTGGTGCCTGATTTATCGACGATAAACCCTGGGAAATCCGTACCGTAGTTGTATTGACCCGTCTTTTCGTTACCACCCGGGCCTGTGCCTGTCGCTTGAGCGTGGTTTATGCCTTCCCAATGTTTCAGCACTTCGCCTGTAGTGGCATCAACCAAGTAAAATGGGCGTCTTGGTACTTTTGCTGCAACAAAGAAGTCTACCATGTAGACGACTTTTGCGGTTTGAGAGTCATCAAGCCACACCATCAGCTTAGTTTTAGAATTTTCGAACGGTGCATCTGAAGCGCCAAGAGAGTGCTTCTTAAACGCATTTTTCGCTGCTGCGATAGCTTGTTTCTCGTCCAGAGCGGGAGCGACTGTTGACAAGTCACCACTGATTCCCTGTGCCATCACGCCGTAAACTTCACTCTGGCTGCTTTTGGTCTGAGTGGCAACCACAGAGGTGTTAAACACTGGTAGGCCCATGTGTGTCTGTTGATAACGAACTTTGACTTTACCATTCGGCAAAACGACGCGTTTCACTTCAGCGAAGCCAGTTTCCAACGGAACGACGCTGTTTGACTGAGCTTTAAGTGCTTGTTGTAGTAATGCATCACTGTCTACTTTAACCATCTCTGCGGCCGTCACTGGTAGGCTAGCTCCTAATCCAGCGGCAATCAGCCAGAGCATTTGACGTTGTTTCATCATACTTTCCTGTTATTGGTATAAAAATCCTTCTCCCCAACGACTCAATAGGAAGTGTCACTGCGATAGCTCGCATCAATAACATGGATGATGACAGTGCAATCAAGCAAGCCACATACAAAAATAGTATCCGAGTAGTGGCAACAAAAATTCACACAAAACACTCATTAAATTCGTGAATAATGAAAAAGCGATCAATTTGTAACCAGAAAAACAATGAGATAGTGACTAATGACATTTTTGTGCAATAAAAACATGACACATTTCTATCATTATTCATACGTGACAATCAGTCACATTTTTTCTTTTTATTTCATAAATTTACAGAACGTCAGATACAATAAAGGCCCCGCCTAACGCGGAGCCCTTGTCAATAGAATTAATTATAGTCAGATTAGCGAGTTAGCGTATAGCAACACTCTAAGTCATAGTCGTCACCATTTTTCGCGGTATACTCTTTCTGCTCAGTACAGGCACGAGGTTTGCCTTTTTCATCCCCTTTGACCAAGCTGATCCAGTGTCGCATTGCAGAAATCTCACTGCTGTCTTGGGGAAACATGGTGCAGGTTTCCAGTTGGATATCTTCAATGTCTATCAGCTCGACACAGCCTGTCCCTTTGTGCTTACCAAATGTCAGCTCAACATGGCTACCTGTACCATCTCGGAATAGGATGGATTCTGGGTTCTCTTTTTCACCAGTGTAAGCAACAAAATGTTTAGGATGCTTCAAACCACTGTGGCTGCCATCTTTGAAATACGCCATCACGTGACGATAGTCGATAACGTAGGCGGTCACGTCTTTGTGTGATCCACTCTCAAGCGGGAACAAGCGATCTAACAATTGTTTCGCCTTTACTTGCTTTTCAATGGTGTGATTAGCATTCATATTTTCTACCGCGAAGACTGCTTCAGCGATAAATGGCTTGTCTTGTTTTTGGATGTCTGTTTTATCGAAAGTAAGCATATTCATAGTGTTTCCCTCGCGGATATTTCACAACTTTCCTGTCCTAGAGCAAATATTTCAAACTTGCGTTTAACTGATTGCAGTTTTGTGACTTTGCTTACTTTGTATACTAGTGAATTTTTAACTACAATTTCACAACAAAAATTTTACAATGTGAATTTTACAAAATGATGCTGTCAAAAAGTCTAATCCGTCAGTCCCACTTTTTAGGGACTAAGATTCGAAACCTGAGGAAACGCAACCATCTGACAATGGAAGATCTGTCAGCGCGATGCATTCGGGTCAACCCAGAATACGCTCCTTCCGTTTCCTACCTGTCTATGATTGAGCGGGGCAAGCGTGTACCAAGCATTGATATGTTGGAAGTCATTGCCGAAGTATTCCAGAAAGACCCGACATGGTTTCTGGATGATGAGCCCGAGCAAGCAGATATCACGCCCGATAAAGGAAACAGAGGTGGCATCAGTGGAATGGCCCTTGAACCCAGCTTTCTATTCTCGAATGAGATTTTACAAATCGCCATTCCAGAAATGCTCTCTCAGACCGGAATTACTGGACGCCAGTTTGCCCATTTATTGATCCGTGCCCATCAGGAAAGCAACCAAAACCATTTTCCTGATCTGGAACGTGCGGCAGAAGAAGTGGGATTAAAGCGGCTCAACTTATCTGCTGAAGATCTTATGGATATTGCACGTAGCATGGGGTTAACCATTCGCTGGGTGTCACGTCCACCGCAAGATATTGTCGATGAGCTTGGCATGAGCGCTAAACAAATCGTGACTTCTTTCTTCGAACCGCCTGGCTTTATCTATTTAAATGAGATTTTAAAACAATACCCAACCCGCTTAAAATACGATTTGGCTGTCTATATAGGTCACTGTGTCCTGCACAGTAAAGAGGGATTAAAGAGCGTCCTATCGGTTGGTCACACCAATAGCTGGGAAGAACATCACCAAACCGCCCCCAGCTCAGATCTGAACTCTCAGGATATATTGCAAGCTTGGCGAGATTTTGAATCCAGTTTTTTCGCTGGTGCTCTTTTGTGTCCAAAAGTTCCATTCAGGCAGCTTCTCGATCGCAGTGGCTATGAGATTGATGTTCACCTCAAGGCGGGCGTCTCCCCTTCTGTTGCCATGCGCCGCATGACTGTGGTCTCACCTTACCCACACTGGCACTACTTTGATGCCTATGGCCAGAACAAGTTAAAAGCCGTATATCGAGGTAATGGGATCCCCCTGCCGTGGGGAAACATGCGCAAAGTGAACGACCCTTGTCAGCACTGGGCAGTGTTTAGAAGACTGTCGGAGCCGCAGAGTGGTAGCTCAGCGCAAATCTCCATCCTTAACGTCGGTGATGAGCCAAGGATCTACTGCTGTGAATCCGTCAACATGACAGACCCTGCGGGGAATAACCGGGTTCTCTGTGCTGGCATCGATTTAAACCCAGCGATCGATGCTCAGGGGGGAGACTCTCGACGTATAGCTGAGGAACTCAAGTCTTTATGTGTCGATAACGGAGGCAGTGCGTCTATTCCTAGACATATACAGAAAGAGTTCACCACAATAGCAAAAATTTTGAACATTAATTGGATAGAGCGTGGTATTCAAAGTGATGCCAGAGTTATCTGCTCAAGAGGAGCGGTCTGCCCGAGAAAACCGAGCTGCTACAATGGCTGTCAGGACAAGGTGCCGATGTGATTTTCACAACCTAAAAAGAAAAAAAGCCAATCACAATGAGCGTGATTGGCTATATATGAATGTGAACAAAAATAAGGTTCACTAACAACGTCAGTTGGCTAGGTGACCCTCGGCTTATTAAGGGTCAATCTCTATAAAGCATTAAGTGTGCCAACTTTATTTATCAATAAAAACGCTTGTTTTTGCTCATTTCTGCATCAGATGCATGAAAACTACACGCATAATCCATTTTCAAATCGCATTCAATTGCAAAATGCGAATATCAAACTATTGCAATTTGCAAGTACACAACAATTTCCCCACTGAATTCAGTCGCTTTAGTCGGCGAGTATCGTCTTAATAAACCGCGGGTGTCATCGCCGATTACCCGACCTGCCCCCCTTCAGAAAATAGTAAGTTGCTAAAGATGGTATCGGTACATCAATCACATTGAATTTCGCAGTGGGATGAATAGCTAGTGCTTGATTAGGGATGTCACCTAATTCAGTTCGGTGAGAGAAATGCTATTTCTGGCGAAATACCCAGACAGGGCCAATCAGAAGAAAGAAAAGATCGTCAAAGAACGACGGTTTTTTGCCTTCGATCTTATGCCCAATGAACTGTAGCATCCACAATACGGCAAACAAGACGAGCGAGACGAGCAAAACAGGGGCCTGAAGGATCTCTAACGACCAAATCAAAGAAATACACGCGAGTGTAAAACCGAGCATCATAAGAAACACACTCAGCGACAGTTTAAAGTAGAAAACCATCACAGGTAACATAGCAACCCACACCCAGTTGAGGGTGTAACCCAACAAAGATATCGGTGGAATTGACCAAATTAAGCCGACAATGGATAGAAAAATGCCCGGTACCGCCACTTTATGGATTTTCTGATTGACTAGATTTTGATGGCTTTCGCCATAATCGCTTAACCATTGGCTCAAATCCCGCATCTTTATCCCTCTGAATCATGACCTTATAATATTGTCTATAGCACGAAACGTGAATAAGCGCCGAGACACATTCAAAGATTCGTGACTAAGATCCGCTAGGCTAAGCTTGTCGCCGTTTCTCTTCGTACATTCTGATATCAGCAAGCTTGAGCATCTCATCAACATCTTTAAACTCTGGGCGGTATAGGGCAAAACCAATGCTGACTTGAATATCGATCAGGTGCTGTTCAAAGATGACTGGCTGATGGCAAATGGCTTTCTGCAGTTCAATGTTTATCACATCAACATCTTCGCTAGAGGACATTCTTGGCAGCATAATTAAGAACTCATCGCCACCTATTCGGGCCACAACATCCGAGGCTCGGAGTACGCTTTTGATCCTCTCCGCCACGGCGATTAATACCTTGTCCCCTGCCGCGTGACCATAGGTATCATTGACTAACTTAAACTTATCAAGGTCAACATTGAGGATCGCAAATGCCTCACCTTTGAAAGAATCTGAGATGGCATCAAAATGTGCTTGGAGGGTATACATGAAATAACGTCGGTTAGGTAACGACGTTAACTCGTCATGGAGGGCAAGCCGGTCTGCTGCTTGATAGAGACGGAAAATAGCCCAAAAAGCCATCAGCAAAGCAATGACCATAGGATAACCGAGCAAGCGAACGGCATGGACTCTGTACCACTCACTGTGTTGGAGTAAATCATCCTTAGTAGAAGCCGCGATTCTCCAACTTCCGTATGGGAAATGCACGGTTTCGGTTGCGAAAGCATCATCAAATGTCTTCTGTACCCCATAGAAAACCGCTCCATTCGCCCCTGAACTATTTGTTCCGCGCATGGCAAAATTGTATTTAAAGGAAAACGCTTCAACACCTGCGTCTGCGAATAAGGTTTCTAGTGAGATGACGACGCTACAGACTCCCCAGTAATCGCGGTTATAGAGCGGATCGGTAAATATCGGTATGCGCGCTACCAATGCCCTTCCCCCCTGAACCAAATTGACAGGGCCAGCGATAAAGATTTCCTGCACCGCGCGCGCTTTTTTTATCGTCCGCCATTGGCTAGGTACGGTCCGGTAATCAAGACCGAGTGCTTTCTCATTACCCTCCAATGGATAGATGTATTTGATGACATCGTCAGGTGCTAAACCGATGACAGTCACGTGATTCGCTTTACGCATAATGCTGGATGCAAGCAAATCCCAACCTGAATATTCGAAATTCGGATTGGACGCGACCAACGCCGATATGTCGTCAACAGCAAAGATGTCGTACACGATGGCGGACTCCAGCTCTGAGCGAACGATAGACAACTCTTCCTTAGCACGGTCCAACAAGCTATCTCTCAAAAAACTCTTCTGACTGCGGTCAATCGACTCGATAAGTCCGACAGCGAAAGATAACATTGTAAAAGCCAGCAAGAACACTGACCACCGATTGCTAAAGCGATATTTCATTCCACCCCCACATAAGCTCATCAAAAAATAACGTTTGCAAGACCGATGAGCATTTCTACCTCTATACCTAGCTCGTTAGAGGTATATAATTGTCATTATGGCTGCTATTTTAGCATTTATATAAAAACTACATTAACTTAACTGAATTTTTATCGATTAAAGTTGAAATAATCAATAAGAGGATGAATATTGGATTTGTTTGACGCCTTACCTTTTGATCAGAGATGGATAGACCTGCCTAACGGTCGTTTGCTGTGGATCCAAGATTTCATGTCGCGGGCAGAAGCGGACGCTTTAATGTTAGGCCTCAAGCGAAATACGCCTTGGTCACAACAACAAATCCAACTGTTTGGTCGAGCAGTGATGCAACCACGTCTACAGGCGTGGTATGGCGACAAATCATACACTTACTCCGGCCTAACCATGCCTCCAATGCCAATGGATAGTAGGCTGAACGCGATCAAATCTCGATGTGAAAAAATAGCCAACCAAACGTTCAACTCAGTGCTGATCAACTTGTACCGTGACGGACAAGACTCCATGGGTGCACATCAAGACAATGAGCCCGAGCTCGGATCCAACCCTACTATCGCATCACTTAGCTTAGGTGCCACACGCAGATTTATACTCAAACATAACCAAACAGGTCAAAACCATAAACTAGAGCTATCCCACGGTAGCTTGCTGATCATGGCCGGTGAAATGCAGCACTACTGGAAACACAGTATACCTAAAACACGCCAACAAAAAGATGAGAGGATTAACCTGACTTTCAGGATGCTTTACTGATTATTCAGGCAACTTTAAAGCTTTTGCTTTGTAACCACTTAGGTAGCAGTACACAGACAATGTTGGCCACAATAATCAAGCTCAAGCCAAGAACTTGGTATGCACTGTATCGTTCGTCATAAAACATCACCTGCCAAACTGCGGTGAAGAGTAAGTTGGTAAAAATCAAAGGCGCTAGTTGGGAGCCTGATTCAGCAAGCTTATAAGCTTTGGAGCGAAACACTTGCGTATTAATAATCAGTAAGGCCAAAATCCCTAGAACAGTAACGATAAGCCAAGGACTTGTGTTTGACGCCTGGTACATAACATGATCGTTCACCAAACTAAACGCGAGCAAAGGCATGATAACAACTGAGGCGAAAAGAAACGTCCACAAATTGATTTCAAATGCATTCAGCCGACTTTTACTAATACGATAGAGGCTGAGTTGAGAGCCGGCATTAAAAACACCAGCGGCAAGACCCACTAACAATTCCCCCCTGAAACTAAAACCACTGACGTCCCCAGCGAGCAAAACTACACCAACAAACGTACTTAACAGTCCGAGAACGTTTACCGGGCGAATTCGAGTTGAAAATATTAGCTTTTCTAACACGGGAATAAACAGTGGCCCCGTACCAAACAACACCACACTTTCTACCAGTGTCAGATGTTGAAGTGAGTAGATAAAACAGACCTGGCACGCACCGATACACAGAGCTCTTATCCACAAAGGCACTTGTTCGCTTCGATCAGGCCATCTTACTTCCTTGCCAATAAACATCAAAATAAGCACCATAGCAGGCAGAATAAAGCGCAGAAAGCTGAGCAAGTTAGCATCAAAATGCTCGCTGAGAAATTTGGAAAACAGTCCCGTTAGTGACAAACTGAATGTTGAAGACAACATGAATAAAACTGGGTACAACTGATTTGGCATAACTCCTCCCTATTTGTCACTCAGTGTAGGAGTTCGACGCTGAAATAAAAAACGAGTAATATTTACAGGTTGAGTAAGAAAAACTTACATATGAAGAAACTAGCACCACTCAAATCCATCTACTCCTTCATTGCTGTCGCCGAAACAGGCAGTATGACGGAAGCCGCCCATCAGTTGAGCGTCAGTCACTCCGCTGTTAGCCAAGCGATTAAATCACTCGAAACCCAAATTGGTCAGGCTCTGTTTCTACGAGCTGGACGTAACGTCGTTCTTAACGCTGCAGGCCGAAGGTATTACAAACAAGTGGCTCCAGCGATAGAACAAATCGTCACAGCAACACAACAGCTCATTGATGAGAAACAAAGCCAGCGATTAACTCTCAACATGGTCAACTCATTGGCGATGCATTGGTGGATACCGCGAGTGAATCGCTTCAATCTATTTGCGCCTCATCTGGATATTCGAATTTCGAATTTGATTGGCAGTTTTGTGATGGAAAGCGAAGGAGTCGATGTGGCCATTATTCATGGTAGAACCGATGACTGGCCAGACTACTATTGTGAACTGTTGGCGCGTGATGAACTCGTGATGGTGGCTAGCCCAGAGCTGGTGGATACAGACACCACACCAGAGTATCTTCTCGAACACTATCCCGCCATTATTGCCGCCAATGACAGGCGAAAGTACGATTGGCAGGTTTGGTGTCAGAGCCTCCAATTGCCAGAACCCAACTCGGTAAACAATCTGCGTTTTTCAGCCTCTATACAGGCAGTCCAAGCCACTATCCGCAAACTGGGTGTTTTTGTCACTCACCGCCAGTTCATCCGTGACGATGTATTGCATGGGTCATTGGTCGAAGTTGGTGAACCCGTCCTGAATCCACATCAAGATTTTTATTTCGCGTGTCAGCGAGAAAAACTCAAAAATGAACACGTTCTTACTCTGCGAAACTGGCTACGCAAAGAGTTCAGCTGTTAGTCGTTTTATAGAACGTTTTATTATAAGGAGTGCTTGAGATACATTATTTTTGTCAAATTACTCATAAGGTTAAAATGATAAAACCATTAACAAGAACAAGGTTTGATTATTAATTACAGTAACTTATCTAAGCACCTACGTTCAAACACAGCGATTTGCCGTTGCTCACATGAGCAACAGAATACATATAATTGATTGATATTGCTAAATTTCTTTTTCTAATACCTTAGTCCAGCCTGTATTTTTTCTTCTAGACTTTAATAGCCTAATTATAAATCTTGAGGCAAAGGGATAAATGGCGGGATTTGCAGGACAACATTTAGAAGAGATGGCCGACCTACGCTCAGCTCGGAAGAGCAAAGCGGTACTTCTATGTTCGCTCATTTCGTTGGTTGTGCTGGTCTACTACGGGGTCGTCCATATTGCTGACCAAAACTACTGGTTCGCTGCGCTAAACCTACTGTGTGTGGGTATTTTGAGCGTCAATCTGTGGTATTTGAAACTTAATCCGACAACAAATGCCTCTGAACTGATACTTTCAGGTGTTTTATTGTTTCACGCCACGATGCTACTGCTGTACGGAGCTAACATATCAGATCGCCTTCTCTGGCTTTATCCCATTTTAACTGCAGTGATTTTTGTCTGCGAGTTCCGCGCAGGCCTATTACTCAGCGGAACGTTTTACGTCCTGACGGCGTTAGCCTGCCTGTTCACCAACGTTATCCCAATACCCGTAAATCTATCGGTCGATCGGTTTCTGCTTAGCCTGTTTGCGCTGTGCTTGCTTTGCAATACATCGTCATATTTTTACGCCAAAGTAGTCAATTACATTCAATCTCTTTACAAAGAAGGGATCGAAGACCTTGCTTATCGTGATCAACTGACTGGCCTTGCGAATCGCTGGAGCTTCGAAAACTGGGCTTTGGAAAAACTGGCTGAAGTGAGTGATAGCCAAGCAATTACCGCAATGGTGTTTCTTGATATCGACAACTTCAAAACCATCAATGATACCTATGGGCATGAGGTGGGCGATCGTGTGCTTCAACACTTTGCCAAGCGATTAAAAAACAACATCCGCTCTAAGGATAGAAAAACAAAGAAACATGATTATTCTATCGCTCGCTACGCTGGCGATGAATTCGTTTTGTTACTTTATGATGTGCGTAGCACTAAAGACCTTAACGGTATATTAGATCGTATCTGCCATCTGTTCGAAGATAGCTATCAGAGCACAGAAAGGATCAATAAACTGACAGTTAGCGTCGGCGTAGCCATTTTCCCTGAGGATGGTGATTCACTGCCAGAATTAACGCGCTGTGCCGATAAAGCCATGTACGCAGCGAAACACGGTGGAAAAAACCAATACCGCTATTATCAAGGTGAACATTCTGGTGCGGGCGCAGTCACCTCGCTCGACGTTTCCGACACGGAGAAGGTGACACCGATAAATAAGTTTAGCGGGTCATAAACATTAGCCACAAACAGAAAGCCATCACAACTAACATCCAAGCAGCATAACGAGCAGAGTTTGGTTTGTCTTTCTTGGGCACAACAATAGGTTTCATCGCCGTGTCTTTTGCTGCTTTTGCAGCGGTGGACAGTGTTCGGCGCTGTGCCATTTGGTCACGCCGAGCTTGCGCTTTATTCGCTACTTTACCAAATCGGTGTAACTGCTCAGCAGTAAGCTCTTGATTTGGATCGTAACGAGCATTTGGGTCTCTCTGTTTGGGTACAACAGCCATCATCGACCTCCTCTCGAAGCGGTTCTGCCATAATTTAAGTATAGTCAACCATGTAAATGATAAATTTATTTATTACTTAGCAATCATTCGGGATTTCCGAACCGTTTATCTACTAAGCTATAAAATTAGCTGAGATTTACAGCATTTCAATGATTAATTTAAGCAAAGTGTTTGCCAAGTTTTTAGGGTTGGCTAACCAGTTTTCAGGGAAAATGGTACTCAATGAAAAAAGACGCTGTAAACGAGAGCAGTAACGATCCGAGCCCAATTCACATCTCATTTAGCGATGGTAGCTATGACGTGTACACCCTGTACACGCCACAGTAGGCTGAAATCGGGGGTCTATAAATACTCACACAGATACGCAGTAGCGACCGATACTTGGAGATCAAAAGACGAGTCTCCTGCGACGTCAAACGACTCTCCTTGCGAATAGGTCGTCCAAACCTCATCGCCTGCACGTTTAACCGTCAAACTGCCTTTCACTACCGTCATACATTCTGGTGCAGCGGTTTCAAAAGTGTACTCTCCAGGGGCCATCACACCTACACTTGATTTATCGCCTTGCTGCTCAAAACCTAACGACTGAACATTTCCTTCAAAATAGCAGTTTGCTTGAATCATGTATCCTCCATGAAAATTGCGCGTTGTTTTCGTTATCTAGTTGTTGTTTTTATCGGATTGATTCGGCCCAATCAAGTCCTGAACGGTTTTACATGCTAGGCGATGCATTTACAAAGTGATATAAAAACAGTGGGTTGCCGTATAAACATCCAAAAGCTAGGAGAATGCTCGATGTCTAAGGAAGAATCCAAGATCCCTACCAACAGAATATCTCGTTTTGGTCAGATAGCTTCACTGGCAACAAAAGTTGGTTCCAATGTCGTTGCCGAGGGAACAAAACAATGGTTGAAAGGCAATAAGCTCACCAAACAGGAGCTGCTGCTGACACCTAAAAATATTAAGCGCTTGGCCGATCAACTTGCCCATCTCCGCGGTGCCGCAATGAAAGTAGGCCAAATGTTGTCAATGGATGCTGGTGATATTCTGTCACCCGAATTGGCTGATATTCTAGCTCGTCTGCGTTCAGACGCGAATCCCATGTTGGCAAAACAACTCGGTCAAGTCATGACTGACGGCTTAGGTAGCGATTGGAAATCTCGATTTCTCTCTTTCAATTTCAAACCTATAGCCAGTGCCTCCATCGGACAAGTTCACTTTGCACATACAGACGCAGGTGAGCCGCTGGCTGTCAAAGTTCAGTACCCAGGCATTAAACAAAGTATTGATAGCGATGTCGATAATGTCGCCACACTGCTCAACGTGGTCGGCCTAATACCCAAAAATGTCGATATAGGTGGCCTATTAACCCAAGCAAAAGCCCAGCTGCACGACGAAGCCAATTATACTCGGGAGGCAACGCTGCTCGAAACGTATCGACATCATCTCGCCGATGATTGCCGTTTTGTTGTCCCTAGGGTTTACCAAGACATCAGCTCCGAAACCATACTGGCGATGTCGTACCTTGAGGGTCAGCCTATCGAGACACTCTCTGAACACAACCAAACCACTCGCGACGAAGTCATGACCGCTTTGCTGTCTCTCTTGTTTCGTGAGCTGTTTGAGTTCAAACTTGTTCAAACCGACCCCAATTTCGCTAACTACTTGTATCTCTCTGAGAGTAAGCAAATTGCCTTACTGGACTTTGGGGCAACCAGAACATACAGCAACGTCATCAGCGAGGGATACCGTCACGCCTTTAAAGCCGTGATCCAAGGAGACAATCAAGCGCTGGACTCCGCACTGGCACAAATTGGCTTCTTTAGCCAAGACATCAAAGCCGAACAAAAAAACGCCATTCTGAATTTAGTCACACAGGCTTGCGAGCCGATGTTATACGAGGGTGATTACGATTTTGGCAATAGTGATTTATCAACGCGATTGAGGGAAGCTGGAACCGTGTTAAGCATGGAAGAAAACTACTGGCATACCCCTCCAGCAGACGCACTGTTTCTCCATCGTAAGATTGGCGGGCTATACTTACTAGCGGCAAGATTGAATACGAGAGTGAATGTTAAGGCACTGGTGAAACCTTACATTGACTCAAATTGACCGTGCATTTTTTGGGCTGAAGATCAAATTTATCATTGATAATGAAGATCAATAACTAAACTCTTACACCATAGCGGACGAAATAAAGGTAAACTTTAGTATTGGTTTCGCTGATCAGAGCAGTTTAATGTGGCGTTAAATAAAACGACCAATGCACCTAAGTTGAGAAAGCGCTCTTACATGCAAAAAGAAGCTTTTCTAAAACTGTCCTTCGCAACGCTATTCGTGACATTGGCGGTCGCTTTCGCGGCCCTTCTTTTCTTCAGCTATAACGATTACGTTCATCCGAAAAATGTCTATGGACGCTGGATAGAGATAGGCACGCCCGGATACAATACTGAGGTTCTTACCTTTAACGAACGAGGCGTCTATCGCAATGACCGTCTGATCACGACCACTTTCGATTTTGATGGCAAGGTCATCACTGTAACCACTGGCGGGGGTATTTCGATTTACCAAATCGCTGGTACGTTTAAATCACCGCAACTTCGCCGCTTGGAGCCTAACAGCCCAACTCAGCGCTTTATCAAAGCAGGTTACGAAGACACCGTAGATATGGGTGGTGGCGGCTCCGCCAAAAATCGTCGAGCTGCGTTGTCTGAACACTTCAGTAACAAAAAATAAACAGGCCACTGTTTGATTAACGACTTTGTAGTCATCTAGTCGTGAAGACAAATCAAGCTTATACGACAATGTCGGTAGTTTGCATGCCGACAAGCCCTTATACTTATCTCCATAATTTTAACAGTAAGACCCAATAAATGAATGAGTTAGTTGCTTTACTGCCACAGAACCTTGTCACTGCCCTGCAAAGCTGGGATACCAACGTTCTGTTCATCACTGCCGCAAGTTTGGTTGCTTGGATCGCATGGCGCATTATCTACGGCCGGCTAGAGATTCTCGTCAACAAAACCCAGTTCTACTGGGACGATCTGACTTTACACGCCCTCAAAACACCCATCAGTACATTGATTTGGTGTTGGCCTGCGACAATTTCGCTCGGGTTCATCTTACAAGACTACATGGGCTCAAAGCAGAACTGGCTGGGTACGCTAAAACTTCTGTTAGTGATCGCGATCTTTGTCTGGATCACTATGCGACTGATTAACAATGTGGAAGAGTATGTTTTAAAACAGAAATCTCGTGATGAAACCACCGTTCAGGCCATCGCTAAAGTCTCAAGATTATTCTTTATCATCATAGGTGTTCTGACCATCATGCAGGCCTTTGGCCTCAGTCTATCAGGCTTACTCACCTTTGGTGGTGTTGGCGGCTTGGTTGTCGGTTTAGCCGCCAAAGACCTTCTCTCCAACTTCTTTGGCGGTATGATGATTTACTTCGACCGCCCGTTTAAAGTCGGAGACTGGATCCGCTCTCCAGATCGCCAGATAGAAGGCACAGTAGAACGTATCGGGTGGCGAATGACGATTATCCGTACGTTTGACAAACGTCCGTTATATGTCCCTAACTCCGTCTTTAGTAGCATAGTCGTTGAAAACCCATCACGAATGCTAAACCGAAGAATTAAAGAGACCATTGGCGTTCGCTACGATGATGGCGAAAAGGTTGCTCAAATCGTAAAAGAGATCAAAGCAATGTTGAGAAATCACCCAGATATTGACACCAAACAAACGCTTATCGTCAATTTCAATGCATTTGGCCCATCATCACTGCAAATGCTGGTGTATACCTTTACCAAAACTGTTAACTGGATTCGCTACCATGAAGTCAAAGAAGATGTTCTATTAAAAATAATGTCTATCATCCACCAGCATGACGCTGACATCGCCTACCCGACTCAAACTCTAAAGTTTGAGCCACCAATTGCAGGCGAAGATTCACACACTGATGTTTAACCTATGACTTGATAACCTAAGTTATACAAATCACTGTGGTCACCATTTACTAGAGACGATCATGACTAAGACGATAACCGAGCAGATCAATGCTTCATTGGGTATTGAGGACATTTATATTTCTATTCGAATTAATGATAGCAACACTAGTGATGTCATATCGAATATGCCGGATAAATATAAAGAAATTTATTACTCTAAGGAATATCAACATATAGACGATACCTTTGACTATGCAGAGGTTGAACAGACAAAGGTTCGTTTCCCTAATTTCCTTGGTGATTATTATTCAAAGTATATTGCGAAAATGGAATCACACGGATTTTACAATTTATTTTGTTTTTCTTTTGTATCTGACAGTAAGCTTATTTCCTGTATTATTACAGTTCCTTGGAAGCCTGTTGACAATCAAAAGCATTTTGAACAGTTTCGAGAGGTAACTCTCAATGGCATACAAAGTATATTAGAAGATTTCAAAAAGATTAAAGTGGTTAAAAAGATAGACCTAGATAGACACTAAGATATCCAACCCAAGCTTATTGCTTTCACGGCGGCGTCAATAGTCTTGTTAGCAATAAGTTTTTCTCTTACATTCTTTAGGTTACTATGAACTGTTGATAGCTTGTATCCTGTTAGCTTTGATATTTCCTCTGCACTCAGTCCATCTTTAGCCAACGACAAGCATGCTAACTCACCATAGTTCGGCTTTTGAATCTGTTTGTCGCTAAAAAGTGTCTTTTGAACCGCCATTGGGTTCAAAACCATGCCTGAAAATTTTATATCATCGTTGGTTAATGATAAATCTGATATATATTTATTAATCATTTCCTTCGAAAAACCAATTACTTTATCATCAATAGCATTGCGATATATAAAAGTATCTCTTTGACTAAAGCTGCCCACCACATAGGATATTTTCACTGACCCGAGTGTAGACGCTCTTGCATACAAATTATTAATACCAAACTTATCATTAATTACATCATTAAAAGCAGTTTCTTTGTCATTTCTTGTTTCTCTACACATGAAAAGGCCGTGATGATGATTGTTAATCATTGGATCTAAATCTGACCAACCTTCATTGCGATAACTCTCTTTGACGTAGTAAGGTAAATTTGACATCACTGAAACACTTGAACGAGTTTCAATATATAAGCTAAACAGGTCGATATTGACCGTTCTCTTCAAATACTCAAAATCGGATTTTATATCTGAGTCTCTTTTAATTGAGAGGTCATTATTTGAACTCGATAACATTTTCTCAATCCACTTACTGTTTACGTCACTAGTTATCTAAATCAACCCTAATTATAGGGTAACCATTAAGCCATTATTTTTGTATTGTTATTGGACAGCAGCTCTCGTAAGGCGTTGTATTTAAGCCAATTAGTATTCTCGTTAATGATGACGGCTACCCCTCACACAGTGAGGGGTATTTTTTCATCATGATTGAACTATGGGCTCCCTTTCGATGGGATCGTTAGCATGCTCCGCATGCCAATAGAGCCAGATCATTGAGATACATACGATAAAACAGAAGCTAAACAACCAATTAGCGCCTAACCATTCGATCATCATACCACCAAGCAAAGGCCCAAAAGCAAAACCTAATGTATACAGGGCGGTTGCACCAAAATACGAGCCACGTAAATGTGATGGCGCAAGGCGGTCAATTTGAACGTTGATGGTTGGAAAGGTTACCACTTCTCCTAAACTGATGATAAAACTAGCGACAGCCCAACCCATAGCGACATCTTTTGGTGACACAATGAAAGCCAATTGCCCAATCGCTATCAGAATCATCCCTATACGAGTACGTGTAAAAAGCGGTAGTTTCTCCATCAGTTTAAGCAAAGGAAACTGAAACAGAACAATCGTTGCTGTATTGATAAACAGCAGCATAGCGATCAAAGTAGCCGAATCCTCAATGCCACTTCTCACTATCACTTGAGGTACTGACGATTCTAGCTGTGCGTATACAAACATCAACATCAGATTCGCTACCATCAGTAACACAAAGATTCTATCCTGGCTGATCACTTTAAGGGTTTGACGAAAGTTAGGTAGCTGAGAACGATCCGGTTGTTTAAATTTACCTTTTCTTTCAATACCGAATAGAATCCAAAAACAGTAAACTAGATGAGTAAACCCCGTCACCATAAACAGGTTTTGAGGATTGGAGAGCGCTAAAGTAACTCCGGCAAGCGGCCCTATCGCACCACCAATATTGAGTAAGAAATAACGCGCATTGAGCGCAAGTTCTCTGTCTTTTAAATCATCCAGAGAATCCCCCAATACTGCTTTAGCAGGTCCATCAATCAGCGGCTGCATTAGACCTGTGAACAGAATCAAAATGTAGAAATGCCAAACGTCACTGGCTAACGCAATGCCATTGTATGCAAAAAAAGCAATGATACAGCCAATCGACATCAACCACTTTCGACCAAACTTATCTGAAAGATACCCTGAATAGAGGCCAGTAATCGAACCTATTAAAGCTGAAGCCGCAAGCATTGAGCCTACCTCGATTGCGGACGTTCCATAATCCCGATAAAGGAAAACAATCAAAAATGGCCAAGCCATAAAGTAACTGGTTCTCGCGATAAGTACACCAATCAGTACCGTCCATACAGAAAAGTTGAAACGCTTAACCCTTTGCCATTGAAATAAACTCTGTTCTTTGTCCATTGGCACACTCCTTAACTGATCGGCTTGTTGCATATGCGTTCGATCGAGTATATTAATTTTCAGCCCAAAAGACAGTGTTAGTTATACAATTAATAAAAAAGCCCATAATCAGTGGGCTCTCATGTAAATAGCAATAAAATTTAGATAGTTATAGCGTGTTATTTTGCAAACTAAAGCCCCTTTTAGCGACCCTTTCTTCAAAGTTTTCCCACCAGAATGATGTACTGATGTCGTGATTAAGCTCTAATGTCTCTCCAACCATGGGAGTGACTAAATTTGCGCCTTGACCATTCGCTTCTTCGATAAGATCCATCATAGGTTCATCCCACTTGTGAGCAAACAGTTCAAAAGTAGACCAATGCACTGGGAAGAGCTTTTCCGCTCCTAAATCAATAAAGGCTTGCATCGTATGACGAGCTTGCATGTGACCCCAGTTCTCAACTGGGAAACCGCTGCCATTCTTCACATTCGCCGCAACTTCAATAAATGCCATGTCAAAAGGCCCCAGTCTGTCACCTATTTCTTTAAAATGTGAATCATAAGCAGAATCTCCACTGTAAAAAAGCGATCCAGATTGCCCCTTAATAGACCAAGAAGCCCAAAGCGTGCTATTTGAATCAAAGCCTGTTCTTCCGGAGTTATGATTAGCAGGAGTTGCAGTTAATATCACACCATTGATAGATGTCGATTCCCACCAATCAAGTTCTTTAATTTTATCTGGGCTCACTCCCCAGCGTTCAAGGTGCCTACCGACTGCGAGTGGCACCATAAACACCACCTCTTTATCGGCATAATAGCGGATAGTCGATTCTTCCAAATGATCGTAGTGATCATGAGAGATAACGATGGCATCTGGAAGAGGCAATTCATTACGCTCGATCGGCGCTTTGACGTTGCGAGAAAATAGTTTCTTCGCAATCCAAGGTGAAGCATATTCAAACACAGGATCAATCAGAATTCGTGTACGATCGATATCAATGAAAAGGCTTGAATGGCCTAGCCAGGTCACCCGTATTTCTTCGCTACGCCGAGCCAACTTCTCAGTATCAATAGACGCATGAGGCAAGCTAGAACTGGGCTTTAATGATTTTCTTTCAAAGAAAAACTTCCACATGACCGCAGACATACTTTCGGGGCTTGGCACGTTAGGCATTCGAACTATGGCCTTACCATCCTGAAACTGTTTTGAGTTTACAATGCGTTCAGCTCTTAAGCTTTCGCTTTGTTGCAACTCAACGTCACTCTTTGCTTTAAGGAGTTGACTGAACCCCATAACACCGAGTGCTGAAATTACCGATGCTTTGATCATATTGCTCATTTTCATGACCTACTGGCTACCCAAGAAAGTAAACGATGGTGTATACTTTAGTCACTGCAGCATTAAAAGTAAACACCATCGTTTACTTTAAGTACTTTGAGATACGTGCATGATTAAACGAAGCGATATAAAACAAGAAGATATCATCAGATCCGCCATTGAAGTTTTTTCTCAAAAAGGCTTTGAGCAAGCCAGTATGGAAGGTATTTCCAAACACGCGGGAGTTTCCAAACGCACGTTATACAAATACTACCCAAACAAGGATGCGCTATTTGAAGTCATTGTAGGAAAGCTAATGTGTCGCTTTGATGAACAATGTGAGCTTAAATTTGAACCTTCTGTTTCAGTTATAGAGCAGCTCGTTGACATCACAGTCAATAAAATGTGTTACATCAACACAGAAGATTTCCAAATGACTGCGCGCTTGGTTATGGCCGAGTGCATTCGTTGTTCTCATACGTCACAACTGTTGATGAAGCAGTTTGCAGCTATCGAAGATTCCTACGGTTTGAATCAATGGGCTCAAGAAGGAATTGATGCCGGTGTGCTTGAAATCGACGATATACCGATGGCCATCGAGCAATTTATAGGCAGCATCAAGGCGATCGTATTTTGGCCACAATTGTTAGGTCACCAACCACCGGCAAGTAGCGAACAACTAAAATCCACTGTTGAATATGCTGCTCACACCTTTGTGGCCAGACATCAAAAATAATAGCTTTCCTTCAGACAAGGGCACTCACAAGAGCTCTTGTCTACCTAACCTCTTCTCAGACTCATGTCAGCCACCTCAAAGCCAACTCACAAGAATAAAATAAAGTAAATAGCAAAAGCTGAGCGTTCTTATATATAAGAAACCCAAAACCGACAACTGTTTCTATTTTGAGAAAACCAGATAAATAGAAAATATAAATGAGATAAATCTATTCAATAGTACAAAGAGTACGCGCTCAAACAAACAATCCAATCACTATCTAAGTCGCTATTTATTAGGAATAATTTAGAAATTTTCTTGTTCACAGAAAATACGCCACCAGTCTTAATATTGAGCCACCTTATATCATTGCAACCTATATAAAGATGTTATAAAAATGCGCCTTGCTATTTTCAAATAAAACCCTACGGAAATTACATGTATTTCAGGAGCTCACAATGAGTGAACGAGGAAGGATACGTATTACCAATTATCACGGTAAAATCTTTTATCGTTTGATTGACTGTTTGGTAATATTAGGTGCGTTGTATATTGCGATAAAAGCTAACGCCCATACTGTTACCTTAGGTTACGTCTCTGCGGGATTGATGGGGGTCATCATCTACTCTTTCATCGCTGAAAGCTTAGATATATACAGCCACTGGCGCACCGCAAAACTTCGTTCACTTGCGCTTTACACTTCGTTCTGTTGGTTCTCGACCGTTGGCGGGCTTACGTTACTCAGTTATTTTTCAAAAACGGGTCCAGACTTCTCAAGACTGATCATAGGGTGTTGGATCGTTTCCACTTTTGCCGCCTTACTTATATGGCGGGCTTTTGCGTTTACGGCCCTTTATTATCTTCATCAACGCGGTGTGCATACAAAGAAAGCAGCCATCATTGGCTTAACTCCTCAAGGTTTAGAATTATCGAAAAACTTGAATAGCCATCCAGAGTTGGGGATACAACTCACTGGTTTTTATGATGATAGAGAACCGAAAAGACTGTCCAGCGACCTACCTATATTGGGCACAATTAAAGATGCAATCGCGTTGGCCAAAAACGGTGAAGTACAAAACATCTATATCGCGTTACCTATGCAGGCACAAAAGCGTATTTCAGATATCTTAGAAGCCTTTTCGGACAGCACTGTTAATACCTACGTTGTACCAGACTTTTTTACCTTTAACTTGCTTCATTCTCGCTGGTATACCATTGGTGATGTAAACGCTTTCAGCATATTCGACACGCCATTTAATGGTTTATCTACCTGGCTTAAGCGTTTAGAAGACCTTGTTCTAAGCAGCCTGATACTCATCTTGATAAGCCCGATACTTCTTGCTGTTGCTATCGGAGTTAAAATCTCTTCTCCAGGACCGATTGTATTCAAACAGCTCAGATATGGCTTGGATGGCAAGCCAATCAAAGTGTGGAAGTTTCGCAGTATGAAGGTGATGGACAACGGTGAAAAAGTTGCTCAAGCCACAAAGAATGACCCTAGAGTGACCAAATTTGGTGCCTTTATACGCCGAACATCACTGGATGAATTGCCACAGTTTATTAATGTACTCCAAGGCCGAATGTCTATCGTTGGGCCGCGCCCTCACGCAGTGGCGCACAACGAAGAATACCGAACAATTGTTAACCGTTACATGTTACGTCACAAGGTAAAACCTGGCATCACAGGCTGGGCTCAGGTTAACGGTTGGCGTGGTGAAACTAATACCATCGACAAGATGGAAAAGCGTGTCCAATTCGATCTCGACTATATCCACAGATGGTCACTATGGTTCGACCTTAAGATCGTTTTCCTCACTGTTTTCAAAGGTTTTGTTGGCAAAAACGCCTATTAAGTCATGGACATGATTTTATTATGAATAGATTCAACACATTCATCTCATCCACTAGCTCAGTGCTGACGCTTGTGGTTGCTTATTCAGCCCATGCGGCCCCAACACCAGTGCCGATTGAAACCGAATCAGGCATCGCAATCGTACCTTATCTGAACCTCTACAGCGGCCATAACAACAACGTCGCTAAAGAAGAGTTCAATGAAACCAGCTCTTGGTTTGCAGTCTATGAACCTGGCGTGGGCTTTGAACTGGAAAATGGCAAGCAAAAACACAACTTAGGCTATCGCATTCAACGCGGTGAATTCTTCAGCTCTCAACGTGACAACTATACCGATCATTTTCTTGATCTTACGAGTTATTGGGAAGTCAATTCGAGAAATGCACTCGACCTACGCTATAGCGTAGCCAAAACGCACGAAAATCGTGGTGATAATGATACGACGACCAACCTAGACTACAACAAATATGTCTCAAACTCGTTCAATATTGGCTATCGCTATGGCAGCACTGAAGCAAAAGGCCAAATTGAGACCAATTTGGGCTGGGGTGATTTGTCGTACAAAAATAACCGAGACGTCACTCGCTATCAGGATTGGGATGAAGGTCGATTCAGCACCGCATTCTTCTACAAGGCGTTGCCAAAAACTGCTTTATTAGCTCAATACGCCGTCAATGACCGAAGCTACAACGAAGTCGCATTGGGCTCTAGCGAACGTGATAGCCTGCACCATTTCATTTATCTAGGTACATCATGGGATGCGACAGGTAAACTTCGTGGGAGCGTTAAACTGGGCTATCAGAACAAGGATTTTGACGCACCACAACGAGAGAGTTTTAACTCATTCTCTTGGGATATTGACGTTGCTTATATGTTGAGAAGCTATTCAGCTGTGGAGTTTAAAACCAGTCGTAAGTCGACAGACCCGAATGGCTTGGGCGGTGCGATCGACAACTCCATTTACAATGCAAATTGGTCACATAACTGGTCACAAATTGTCTCTACCCACGCAGAACTTTCCTATCTGTCTGAGGACTATACAGACAGCGTGCGAAAAGACGACACGTCGAAAGCCAGTGTTTACCTCGATTATGACTTTCGCCGCTGGCTGACATTCAAAGGCGGTGTGTCTTACGAATCACGTGATTCAAATCTAACCAACTTTAGCTATAACCAATCCGTGTATTATTTCTCGGTCGAAGGTGTGATGTAAGCTCATGAAGTGTCTATTTTCAATTCTTCTGCTGTGCCTTTCATTTCAAGTTATCGCTAATGATGATCTGTATCATCTTGGTGTTGGCGATCTGATCAAAGTTCAGGTTTATGATGAACCTGAACTGTCACTCGAAACTCGCGTTAGCGACAGCGGTTCAATGGATTATCCTTTCTTAGGCAGTATTGCACTCAAGGGCCGTACGCTTCGAGAGGTAAAGGAATCGATCCATGATGGTTTACTGGATGGCTATTTGGTCAATCCAAATGTTTACGTCAGTGTGGTTGAGTATCGTCCTTACTTTATCAATGGTGAAGTCATGACTTCAGGCGGCTATCCATTTCATCCCGGGCTAACGGTCAATCAAGCGATTACCATAGCTGGAGGTTTTACTGAGCGCGCTTCAAAAACCAAAATTTTTGTTTCGTCCAGCGATCAGCCTAACGCAAAACCGGCCCGTGTTTCCCTACTTCATCGAATCCAACCAGGTGACATCATCACCGTGGAAGAAAGCTTCTTTTAATTGAATATTATGGAAAATACCCAGAATCCTCCGGTGAGCAAAGAAGAGCTCATTGATATCCGCCAATATTTCAAAGTGCTACTTAACTATAAGTGGCGCATTGCTATTTTCGCTTTATTGGTAACGGCCATCACAGTGCTGGTTGTCTTGTCTCTGCCGTCAAAATATACCGCCAGAGCGACTTTGTTGATTGAGTCCCAACAAGCCAATATTATCTCGATAGAAGACTTTTACGGCTTGGATACCAAAAGCCAAGAATATTATTTAACACAGATTGAGATTCTCAAATCTGATCGCGTCTCTGAAGAAGTCATCCGTCGTTTGGACCTCGCCAACCATCCAGAATTTGATCCTCGCTCTAAAGAGAAGACTGAAGCTTCTTTAAAAGACCGTTTGATTGAGTGGTTTCCTGTGTTACAAGCATTTAGGAAGTCCCTTCCAGAACAAGATATTGGCAAGTCTGAGTACGCGCGAAACAAGCTGGTTTTATACAAATTCAAACGTGGTTTGGCCATCAATCCAATTCGAAAAACTCAGCTAGTACAAATCTCTTATACCAGCAAAGACCCTGAGCTATCTGCGCAAATTGCGAATGAAATCGGACGCGTTTTCATGGACAGCAATATTGAAGCGAAAATTGAGGTCACTCAGCAGGCGTCAAGCTGGCTAAATGAGCGTATTGGCGATTTACGCGAAAAATTACGTCAATCCGAAGCACAACTGCAAGCTTTCTTACAAGCCGAAGGATTGGTTGATATTCAAGGCGTTGAAAGCCTTGCTTCTCAAGAGCTGGCAGAACTCACCTCTCAGCTTAACAAAGCCCGTGATAGACGTGTCGCCTCGGAAACCTTGTATCAGGTTGCCAGAAACTATAAATCTGACTCCAGTCAACTATCTGCCCTCGCTTCCGTCCCAGAGATTTCCAATCACCCGACGATTCGTGATGTTAAAGTAGCGGAAGTTCAAGCAGAGCGGAAAGTCTCCGAGCTTTCGAAACGTTACGGCCCTAAGCACCCAAAACTCAAAGCGGCGATGGCTGAGTTAGAGTCCGTGAAGAAAAATCTCAGTTCGGAGTTAAACCAGCTTCTAAATGGCATCAACAATGAACTCAAAGCAGCAAAACAAGCCGAAAAGACGATCCGCAGCGAACTCGAAAACCGCAAAGTTGAATTTCAGGACCTGACGGTTAAAAACGCCAAGTATTCAGAGCTTAAACGGGAAGTACAAACCAACCGAGAGCTGTTTGATTTATTCTTAAGTCGTCAGAAAGAAACCAGTGCATCAAGTGATTTTAATGCCAATATTGCGCGCTTTACTGACTATGCTAGCCCTCCACTTGCGCCAAGTAAGCCAAATCGCAAGATGATTGTAATCCTAGCATTTTTGGCATCGCTAAGTTTTGGTTGTGTGATGGCGTTTGTCGCTGATGCGGTCAACGATACGTTCACAGATATTAAGCAAGTCTCCAAACAACTCTCTCTGGAGATCCTTGGTATTGTACCGTCACTAAAAACTAAGCGACCGTTAGATGGCAAAGCCTATTTCGATGAGCGCAATCGCCAGTTAACAGAAGCCATACGAACAGTCCGTACTGGGTACTTGCTGGCAAACTCGAATAAATCGAGCTCTGTCCTCATGGTGACTTCATCACAACCTGACGAAGGCAAAACAACATCGGCGCTCAACCTTGCTCTTTCTCTTGCCCAGATGGAAAAGACATTGTTAATCGACTGCGATTTGAGGAAACCCGCTGTTGCTCGCCGCTTTGGTCTACCGTCAGCACAACCTGGAGTCACAAATATCCTAACCAAAACTCACGTCATAGAGGATTGCATATATAGGGATGAAGAATCAGAGCTGAATGTACTTGCTGCTGGCACATACACCAATAATCCTCTTGAACTGATTTCCTCTTCAGGGTTTACCGATTTTATTGAGCAGCTAAAAACGAAATACGATCGTATCATCATTGATACCCCTCCTTGTCTCGCGGTTAGCGACGCATTTATGCTGTCTCGCTATGTTGATTCTGCGGTTATCGTGATTAATGCGTCTCATACTCGAACCAAGACGGTACGCGATGTGGTAGGAAAGCTGGCCCAGCAAGGGACTAGAATCGACGGTGTCATTCTCAACAAACTTAACGTAAAGAAGGCATCAGCGTACAGCGGATACAAACAATATCAGTCTTATTACGGGGTCGAGAACGTGTAATGAGAAAGCGAGCAGCAGCTTCATTATTCAAACTAGGACTGGCATTTTCCGCCATCTGTGTTCTTTACCTATCCTATCACTTTGGCGTAGCGTCACTCTACGCCAAAGCGGTATCGAACCAGATTGAGCAATGGAATGCGTCCAACAAAAAGCCCTCATTCAGCGACATAAAAAGTGCTGAAAAACTTATCAGCGCAGGCCTCACACATCATCCATCGCATCCGCACTATTTCGACTTACAAGGAAAAGTGTACGAGTGGAAAGCTTACATCAGTGATAGCCTTGATAAAGAGGCTTACTTGAAGTTAGCGAAAAGCGCCTATCTTAACAGCGCAGAACTGAGGCCAAACTGGCCGAACACTTGGGTCAACTTGGCAACGCTAGAAACTCAAATGCAAGGTGAAAGCCGTGAACTCTACCTACGCAAAGCTGATCAAAAAGGCCCTTTTGTACCTCAGGTCAACTTGAAAATCGCGACTTTGGCCTTATCCCATTGGCAACAGTTTACGCCCCAAGAACGTAAGCTTGCGATGCCCCACATTTACAGAGCGATCAAGCATAAAGATGTCCGACAATCATTCCGTGACTACCTAACAAAAAGCAGTAAATTTCGTTTCGCTTGTATCATAATGAAGCAAATGCCCGATATCGATTACGCTTCTATCGGCTCATGTCGCTACCTCAAGGTATAAGTGTTTCAGATATGAGCGCAGCGTTGAATCATTTTTAAGAAAAACAGAATGTTAAGATAATATTTATCGATAAATCTAAACCAGTCCATATACTGGCAGTACTATGGGCTCATTAAGAGTATTCGGGAACTAACATAATGAATTACAAAGCATGGGTATTGATAACCAGCATAGTGTTTTCAGCACACAGTATGGCTGAGAAAGCACCTGATGTTACTTGTTCAGATGCAGATGCCATTCAAGCATCAATAGAAAACGCTACTGACGTCACGTCGACACTAGTCAGCTTACTTTCTAGCTGTCCTGATCAGTCAACCGATATACTCTCTATCGCATCACAAGCACATTCCAATGAGAGCCTCGCTGTACTCGACGCTGCCAGTCAAGTATTGGCACCGGAGCAAATGGCTAAAGCAACCGCTATTGTCGTCAGCCACGCAAATCCCGAGGCCTACGATCAGCTTATCCAACAAGCGGTTCTCGCTGCTCCAGAGCACGCGCAAGATATTGTTGATGAAGTTGCAAAGCTCGGCCTTCTGGATCCGACCGATATTCTGATTGCAGCTATTTCAGGCGGCGCTGACCCGGCATTAATCAGTGAACCAACCGCTGCGGGTATTGCCACTGCTCCACCTTTAGCGGTTAACCCAGGCGCAACGACCGCATTGGGAACTGGCAGTGGTAGTGGCGGTGGTACAGCCTCTCCGAATTAAGTTGTGGATATTTGACTAAGGCAGGCCTTGAGCCTGCCCTTTTTTTTGTGCTTTTTATGACAAGTTTGCTTGAAAGACTGATTTACCCTTTTTTCCTTCTGTTTGTGTTTTGGCTCCCTATCCCTTTAGGCGGAAACCGTCCGTGGGCCTGGTCGATCAATGAATTCCTTATCGCTGCGTTGTTGCTTCTCTGCGTGATTAGTTACTCCAGTGATCATTGGCTGCATTATTTAAAACGGACCCGATGGGTGATAGTGCCATTAGCTCTTTTTACTCTGTGGAGTTTTATCCAGCCTCTACTTCCTTTTGGCTCTTTTGAGGACACTGGACTGGCGATCGTCTCATCGGTTAAAACGCTACATTATTTACAGTTGTGTTTAGTTGCATCGGTTGTCATAACTAGTATGTCGCGACTCAAAGCCCTGACTCTAGTCATGGTGAGCAGTGGTGTATGTCAGGGTTTTTACGCGGGTGTTATTCAACTGCTCGATCTCCCTCTTTCTCCTATACTAGATTTACCCGTCGGTCACAGAGCTTCGGGGAGCTTTGTTTACCATAACCACTTGGCCAACTTCCTGCTGATCAACCTATGCATTGGCTTTGGACTACTGATCTCACAATTGCAAGATAATCAGAAACAAAGTATTCGTCTTTCTGCGCAACGGTTTTTTGCCGTGTTCTTATCTGACAAAGCTTTCATTCGTTTGGGCTTGATCATTATGGTTATCGCTCTGGTTTTAACCCGCTCTCGGATGGGAAATGTGGCATTTTTTATCGCTCTGACTACGGGCTGCTTGCTTCTACTGCTGCTTTTTAAAAACAAACCCAAAAGCATGTATGTACTTATTGCCAGCCTGTTTGCGATTGATACTTTGATTGTCAGCACATGGTTTGGCTTAGACAAAGTGAAACAACGTTTAGTCGAGACCAGTCTGAGTAATGAATCAAGAGATGATGTGATATATGCAGCTTTTGAAGCCATCCAACAACAGCCCTGGGTTGGCTTAGGTGGTGGCAGTTTTTACTCGTCGTTTCAGGCCTACAATAATGGAAAAATTCAACTCTTTTACGATCACGCCCACAACGACTATATCCAGTTTGTCTTCGAGTATGGTCTGATTGGTACATCAATACTGGCAGTGGCTGTTGTCGCCGCTCTGCTTAAGTCAATGCAAGCTTTTCGAAATCGACGCAGCCGCCAGATGAAAGGAGCGGGGCTCGGAGCTTTTATGGCTATATTAGGGATGCTGATCCACATGAGCGTTGATTTCCCACTACAAGCACCAGCAACGACTATCTATTTCTTACTTTGTCTACTCATCGCTCACTGGGCTTTTGCTATCCCTGCCGTAAAACGTAAACGCTCAGATGACTAGCGAGTAAGCGAACACTCCCTCACAATGAGGGAGTGTTCCTTTTTCATTACAATTGTTTTTCGACGATTTCTTCCAGTTTATCGTAAGGCACATAACCTGGGATCACGCTCTCACCAACAATCAATGCAGGCGTTCCACGCAAACCGAAGCCATTGAACAACGCGTAATTGTTTTCCAACTGCTTTGCAATATCTTCAGGGTTATTCAGGTACTGTTCTGTACCTGTTTTCTTGGCAATTTTAGCCAGAGAAATCGCATCATGGGTCCCTGGTTTCGCCACTAACAACTCGTGAACTTGAGGATATTTGTCACGTGCATTTTGCCACACATTCAAAGCATAACCGGCCGAGTTAACACTCGAAGAACCTTCTTTCAGCGGAACATACAAGTTAACGACTTTGATTTGCGGGTAGTCCTTTACCAATTTCTGCAATTCAAGATCTAGCTTCTTACAATAAGGGCAGCTGTAATCCGTCACGTTAACCAAGGTTAATTCCGCATTTTCTGCCCCTATAGAGGTGTGCTTAGGGTCGTTGATATACGCTTGGCTGCTCGATAGCAACTGATCAAATTGTTGCTGTTGCTTAACGTACATGCCCAAACTTTCATGAAGTCCGTCGACGACACTCGGATTGGCTTTTAGCATCTCGACAATTTCGTTGATTTTCTCGTCCTGATTTTGAGCTTGGGCCAAAGGCGATAACGCCATAACGCCCATCGCCAATGCTATTGTTAATTTCTTAATCACTGTATCTTTCCTACTGATTTAACCAAAGTCTGGCTAACATACCAGGTGGTGTGATGATGCCTGTTGTAATGCTTTCCACCTTGCCATCTTTGATTATGAAAATGGTTGGGGTTACGGAGATATTCCAACGATTGAATATCTCCCCTCTTTCATCATTAATATTGCTAAATTGATACTCTTGAGCCTGCATAAACTGGCGAACTCGAGCGGAAGTTCCTGACGAGCCAGCGACACCGATGACCGGATAGTACTGACTCAACCAGTCAACCGTTGGGCTGACAAACTTACACGCAGGACACCAAGTCGCCCAGAAATAGACCATCACTGGCTGCTCATAGCTCATGGCAATCACATCTACCGACTCTCCATCCAGAGTGACACCCGTGATAGGTGGCGCCGATTCAGTCGGTAAGCTCTGGCTACGAAACCAATCCATCGCCACAGAAATCGCAATGGCCAATATCGCCAGAATCAAAATCTCTTTAAGCCAGTAACGCAGAGAACGTTTCACTAACTGTTCCCTCCCCTAGCGGTTGCAATAGCTTCCATCACAGCCTCACTTGATAAGATGATAGGCAATGGAATGCCTTCAGGAGCACTTGGCCCATAGACAATATTAAACGGCACACCAAATCGGCCATTAGCGCGCAGGTAATCCGTGACTAAGCCATCTGGATGCGTCCAGTCCCCTTCAATCAGAGTGACCGATGGGGGCTTCAGTGCCGAATAGACAGGATCCTGAAGAATGACGCCAATTTTGTTCGCTTTACAAGTGACACACCAATCTGCCGTCACGTTAACAAACACCGTTTGGCCTTGACTCATGGCTTGCTCAATGCGCTCATTAGATAAGCGCTCCCAAACCAAATCATCTGGCAAGGGGGTTGCCCAGTGATCTGTCGTCATGCTCGCTAAAACAAAACCACCCGCTATCAAGAGCACAGTTCCACCACCTGAAATCGCCATGGCTTTATCGCCATACACCTTTTTCACACGAGTCAGTAGGGCAACAAATGCCACTAAGGCAATAAGTAGCGTCCAGAAGGGAGGAATGTGATTATTGAGTAATGTGAGTAGCCAAATACTAGTCGCCAGCATCATGACGCCAAATAAGAGTTTGAGCTTATTCATCCATGCGCCTGGTTTCGGCAACCGTTTTGCAATACCTGGGAAAAGTGCCACACCAATCCAAGGAAACGCCATCCCTACAGCTAAGGCAGTAAAGATCGTAAATAGCTCCAGTGAGCTAGCGGCCAATGCAAAAGCAACTGCCGTTCCTAAGAACGGGGCAGAACACGGAGTGGCAAGCAAGGTAGCAAACATGCCTTGGGTAAAGTGTCCGGCATAGGAATTGTCGCCTTTTGATGCAGCCCAAGTATTGGTTTTTGAAGACAGGCGGATCTCAAACAGTCCCAGCATATTTGCACCGAACAGACTGGTGACCAGCACCATAATGGCAATAAACCAACCGCTTTGGAACTGAATCCCCCAACCCACCGCATTTCCGGTCAGTTTAAGTATTAGCAGGAAACCAGCCAGCAACCAGAATGAAGTAAGAATACCGGCCGAAGACGCGAGAAATTGCCAGCGAATTTGGCGTCGTTCAACACCTTGAACTGCCACAATACTGCTGAGCTTCATCCCCAAGACAGGTAGAACACACGGCATGACGTTGAGAATCAAACCGCCAAAAAGAGCAAAGCCAATCATCTGCAATAAAGATATATTGGTCTTGGTCACTATCCCATTTGAGACCGTAACATCCTGTTCAGCCAGAAAGTTGTTGTCTTGAGCCGTGACGAAAATACTCTGATCAATGAAGCTGATGTCGCCTAACCAACTCGACACATCAAAGGTTGCCGTAACTGTATCTCCATCGACACTATAGCCAGTCAGTTTGTAGCTGTATTCCTTTGCATCATCCGAATGCCCATCGACAATAAATTCTGGTTCCTGCCAACCAAGCGCTTTGGTCAACTGAACTTGAAGAACATTGGCATTCGCATCCCAAGTTGCTTTTACATTCGACAACAAAGGCGAAGACTTAGGCACCTGACTGATGGCTTGAGCATGGGTATAAAGTGCGTCTTGATTGATCACCAACTCACTTGGGGTGAAAGTGAGTAAAAATGGGTAATCCGTGAGCACGCAAATCGTGGTACAGGACGACATCGTTAGCTTGGCATCCAATACCACTGGTTGAGCAAAATCCTTGACTGCCAACGTCATAGGAATCACGGTTTTATCTTTATAGCCCAGTGTATGAATGCCAAGCAAACTGAACTGTTCCGGGTAAGGCCAATGCCACTCTACGTTTTCAAGATTGGTCGACTCACCCCAATCAATAGAGGGGGCAATACCACCTTCTCCTGGGCTGCGCCAGTAGGTCTTCCAGTCGTCATCCAGTTCAACTCCTAGATAACCTTCAACGGTTTTACTCGCTGCATCAGCCTGACCCGTTAGAACAAAGCGAGTTTTGAGCGGCGGATGTTCCTGTTTGGTCATCCAGCCAGTATCGACTTCTGCAAAGGCTTGGCTTGTAAATAGCAAGGTACTCAATGCAAACCATAGAGAGATTGCACTCATGGCCATGCCTTTTAATAAACTTCTCATGTGTATTTCCAAAATAGTCACCATTTTTTAAATGGTTGATATAAAAGACGTATTAAATCCTCTGACCGAAGTCAGAAACACATAACTGAATTTATTCTCTGAAAACACACAATGTGAGGTGAACCCTAGATTTGGGGACGATAGGTTCGGTAAAGGATGGGGCTTCTGGTCGAATTCGAACCAGCCAGGCAACGATGACCACGATGAACAAAAACATCGGTACCATCATGTTATCAAGATTCACCTTGGCACTGCTGAGCAGTTTTTCTGTCAGGTCACATTGTTTTTGAATGCCACCACTGTTGTCGGTGAGCTGAATTGTGTCGCTAAGAGCAGACTGCTTAAACGAACAGATGCTAATGATGCTGGTGTTCTGCATAAAGCAGACAGCAAAAACCCATCCAACTAAAAGTAGGGTAATTCTCGCCATCACTGCAGATTTTAAACGCTTGATCATTAACTCTGTAAAACCCGAGGATTAAAACCGCTCCATTATGGGTATGCGGCTAAAGTAAATGTTAGTGTAATGTCAGAACTTCACGATACAATTTTCTTTTGTAAAAAAATCTTATCAACGCCTGCCGTGGGGAAACCTTGGTAGCGTCCAACTTCTTTAAAACCAAGCTTGAGATAAAATTCCGCAGCCTGAAACGAGTAGGTATCCAAATAAATATCCGTTACACCATAAGCTTTGGCTTCTTGTTCGACTCTGGCCATTAAACTAGAACCTGTGCCTGCAGAGCGATTGGCTTCATCTACCCATAAAAATTCAACAAAAAGTGTGTTGGTAAAAATTTCACCCGTTAATCCACCGACAAAATCACCTTGTTGATTCTCAGCAATGCACGCCAGCGACACGATTTCTTCATCAGGGAAATGCTTGAGATTAAATGATTTCAGACCATTGTAGATAACATCTTTAATGTTCTTTGGTGGGTTCAACATAAAAATTATGTGCATCGGTTTCCTTTCCTCCTAACAAATAAGGCCAGCAATGGCTGGCCTCACGTTACAACTCCGCGACAAACGAGCTTAGCATCCACAATGCCAGAATGGCAAATACCAGCCCCATAAACTTATGCTGATAAGTCCGGAATTTGGCGTTTTCAAGCAGTGGTTTACCCAAGGTACCCACCAATGCCACCAACAGGAAGTTGAAAGCTAGCCCTAGCACATTGAGCAGCAACCCCAATGCCAACATTTGTTCTCCAGATGATGCGTCTATATTTACCGAGACAAACTGAGGTAAGAACATAACAAAAAAGACCAAAGCTTTAGGGTTAAGCAGATTACTGACCAGTGCTCTCTGATAGAAAGTCCCAGCCATTTTGTTTGACGGGTCCAAATCAGGATTCCCACTGTCACTCGCTCGTAGGCAATCCCAGCCCATTTTTAACAAGTACGTGCCGCCAAGAAGATGAAGCGCTTTGAGCGCTAAAGGGCTCATAGCCACCAAGGCTGAGACGCCTGCGGCAGCAAGCAGCGTTAAAATCACACCGGATGTCGCATTACCTAAACTGGCAAAAACACCTACTCTACGGCCATAACTCATACTTGAGCTGGCGATCAGAAGCATATCCGGGCCAGGCAACAATAAAAGTGCCACCACCGCTGTCAGATAAACAGGAAGCACCGAAATATCAATCATATTTATTATATTAAACAAATGAGAAAGCGCGGGATTTTATAGCAATTGGAGATCTATAACTAGATGTATCAGTCAAATAAAGGGTAATAAATCAAAAGATATAACTAAGTGACATTCATTCCTGCGTCTCAAAGAGAAAGCAATTTTGTACAAAAATAATTGAAACTAATAAGCTAGACTGCTGAGAGTGTTTACAACAGGACGTCGCAACAGTGACAAAGAAAAGCAAAGAATCGGTACATTTTCATCTGGCGTCTGAGCTCGGTGGTCTAGAGTTACTCGACGCCAAATACACTCACCAAAACTTTTCTCGCCACAGCCATGAAGGCTTTACCATTGGTGTTATAGAAAAAGGCGCTCAAAAGTTCTATCGCACCGGAGGCAATCATATTGCACCTCAAGACAGCATTATTTTAGTCAATGCGGATGAAGTGCATAATGGCCAGACAGCGACTGAAGGTGGATGGGAATACAAGGCCATGTACCCTCTTCCAGAACAATTCTCTCAGATAACCTCAGGCTTAACCCCTGCGTTATCTGTCCCTTACTTCCCAGAGCCTGTTGTATACGACCCTGAAATGGCACAACAGTTAAGGTTGGTGTTTGAAGTACTAGAAAAATCAGACAATAAACTACTTAGAGAAACCTTGGTTTACGGCACACTGGTTAAACTTATCGCTCGCCATAGCAAGAGCCGACAATCTAGCGATTTGCTAACGTCTGGCTCTACACAAATTGGTATCGTTAAGGAGTTTCTCGATGACTTTCCACAGGCGAATGTGTCGTTGGAAGATCTGTCCAAGCTTGCTGGATTAAGCCCATTCCACCTTGTGAGAAGCTTTCAGAAAACATATGGGTTGCCACCACATTCCTATCAAATCCAATCTCGACTTCGATTCGCGAAACGACTCTTGCGTAAGGGAATGAAAATCTCCGATGTTGCCCAAGAATCCGGATTTCACGATCAAAGCCACTTTCATCGCCACTTCAAACGAGCGATAGGAGTCACACCCAAGCAGTATGCCAAAGGCATTTAACAGCGCAATTTTATACAAGGCACACGATTTGACATGTGTATTAATGATGACAAATTTAACAACCAATCAAATTTTTATGAGTAGCACAACTTTGAATTCGACTGACATACCAAGTAAACAACGTTTATTCATGCAAGGAGTATTCGCGATGATGCCTCTGAGCATTGCCGTTATTCCTTGGGGCCTACTTGCAGGATCGTTTGCCATTGATGCAGGGCTAAGCATTACTGAAAGCCAAGCACTATCAGCCATTCTTTTCGCAGGATCAGCGCAGCTTGTGGCTACTGGTATGTTAAAAGCAGGAGCAGGACTCACCACCATGCTCCTGGCCACCTTCTTTATTACTTCACGCCATTTCTTATATAGCGTTTCTATGCGCAGTAAAGTCAGTGTATTGCCACTCAAATGGCGATTAGGGTTAGGTTTTCTGCTCACGGATGAGTTATTCGCGTTATGTGGGCAACAATCTGAACAGCAGTTCAACCGCTGGTACGCACTCGGTGCTGGTCTCAGCTTTTACCTTTGCTGGAACCTCGCCACCTTGGCGGGTATCATTGCTGGCAGTCAAATCCCAGCAATGAATGAGCTCGGATTGGAATTTGCGGTCGCCGCGACATTCATTGCCATTGTCACACCAAACATCAAAAACTTACCTACATTAATGGCGGTGCTAACTTCGCTTTTCGTCTCAGTAGTCTGCAGCTATTTGAACATTGAATCAGGGCTAATGATTGCCAGCCTATGCGGAATGGTGGCGGGCTATATTTGCGAAACAATCAAAGGAGCGAAATAATGGTTATGCTCTCTATTCTAGCGATGACAGTACTGGTTTTTCTAAGTCGGTATGTATTTCTTGAGCCTAAACTACCGTTGCGATTAAGCCCTAAAACGCATCGACTGCTCAACTATTCAAGCCCTGCGGTCCTGACTGCAATCTGGGCTCCTATTGTATTTATGCCTGAGAAACAGCTTTGGCTTACGCCAGATAACCCGTACCTACTTTCTGCAATATTGGCGGCAATCTTGGCTTGGAAAACTAACAATGTGTTACTGACGACCTTAACCAGTATGTTGGTATTTGTTGGCCTACGGCTGTTTTAGCCAAATATCCAAGCTAAAAACAAAACACCGCATCCGAGTATCATGACCCATTTGACCAGTGCACTTAGCTTGGTAGTACCGCCTTTTGGTGCTTGATTACAACACCCCATAATAATGACCTCTGAGTTAACCAAAATTCAGAGGTTACTCCTTTCCCTAAGGGAAAGGTAAAGGGTTATTGAGCTAACCATTCAATTTCGATCAGCGTTTTACCTTCAGCTTTTAGTCGCCCAAGGAACACATCACCAGTATGCACTTCACCAACACCTTGCGGGGTGCCAGTCATCACGATATCGCCATCATTTAAAGTGGTATACGTTCTGAGCTCTTCAAGAATGGTATAGGGCGGATACATCATTTGGGTGACAGCACCCTTTTGAACACGAACACAGTTAATAAACAGTTCAATCTCCAGAGATTCAATGGCAATACCATCTAAAGAAATAAAGCGGCTAAATACCGCTGAGCCATCAAACGATTTCGCGCGCTCCCATGGCAACCCTTTATTCTTAAGTTTGGATTGCAACTCGCGTTTGGTTAGGTCCAATCCGAGCCCAACTGCACTCAGTTGACCTTCACGAACAATAAAGCAGATCTCACCCTCGTAATGTAAGGTTTCACCGTGGTGAGATATTAATTGAGAAGAGATCGAAGAAGACGGTTTGTTGAACACAACCATTTCATCCGGTACTGCATTATTGAGCTCTTTGATGTGTTCAAGATAATTGCGCCCTACGCAAATCACTTTGCTTGGATAGATACTATTATCACCAACTTTAACCGAATTCATGCCTCTTTCCCTGATCATTGATAAAGATTCCAATATTAATTCAACAGGTTGATGAGTTAACCCATCGTCTATCGAAACTAAGATCTAATCCCCATATTTGATACGCTCAAAGCCTAAAGAACAGAAAAACGCCTATTCAATACTGGATAGGCGCTAACACAAGTACGTGTTGAGGCAGTAGATTTTATTGATTTACAGGAAGTATCGCGCACCTATAGTCCACTTATCTTCCTCTTTAACACTAATGTCATTACCTAAATCAAACTGATAACCTGCGAAACCCATAAACTTAGGAGTAAAGGTGTATTCAGCTTGTAAAGCCGACTGACTGTATTGGGTTTTACTTGCTTTATCATCAACCACTGCTTCGTAGTTAGCACTCAAGTTCCAACCATTCCCAAGAGCGTATGCAAGTAAAATCTCATACTGATCGCTTTCCGCAAGTGGCGAACTACTTGGGTTCATATTTTCGTTCATCGCATAAACAACTGCAGAGTACAGGCCGTCACCATAAGATCCTGAACTAAAAGCGAATACGTGAGAATGACTGTCTACATTTGCAACATCACCACCATTGTATGAATAGCCAAGATTAAAACCATAAACATTCATTGATAGAGCAATCTGGCCGCGTGCGTCATACAGCTTGCTATTTGCAGAATCTGTGTGCTCACCTTGCCAAGCCAAACCAAGATTTAGGCTGCCCATGTCACCAAGCTCAATCGCTTTTCGGTAACTGACCATGTCTTCGCCACGTGCTGTGCCAAGATTGTTATGATCCTCATACAAGAAGTCGTTGGCAAATGCGATAGGTAAATCTGCAACGCCAGCGATATCATAATATGGAGACCATTGCGTACCAACAACAAATCGCCCAAATTGCTCGTGTGTTGCACCAATGTAGCCCAGACGGGTTGTGAAAGAAGTGTCACCACCATCAAGGTAGTTCAACGCCCATTCACCTTTGGCATCAACAGTGAAACCATGACCGATATCTTGTGTACCTGCGATATTGATTCGAGGTGATACGTCATGTACCTCAACTTCATCCGCCGAGTCATACTCACCGATACCTACATCTACGTAGCCACCGAGAGAAATTGTTGATCCTTCACCGCTATAGATTTCTGCAGCGAAAGCGTTAGTACCACATGCTGTTGCCGCAATAGCTGCGACTAATAATTTAATTTTCATAACTTAACGTCCGTTTAGGGTTGTAACCTTTTGTTCGTGCATGGCCACTGCAGCCAACGCTTCACGAACAATTAAAACGTAGTACGAAATATTTAAAAATGAAGTGCAACCAAACGCTTAGCGATACAATTTATTAGGAATTGCTCAAACAACAAAAATATGAACAAATTTTAACCCTATGAAAGTGCTACTATTTTCAATAGCAATCGAGGCATTAATTATAGGCACGATCAATGTCACAATTTTTGAAATTTAAAGGGAACTATTTTGAAAAACGTAAAAACACCTCTATCAATAGAGTGTTTTTGAAGTCAATTCCAGTTGAATTGACAGGATAAACACTAGTAAAAATGCAACATACAACCAATCCAATGGAAAGCACACTCCATTTACCTGAATATCGTTTCCGCCCAACGAGCGAGACCAGCAGTCACTGAGCCGAAATGATTTCCACTGGCTAAAGGGGTTTCAGGCAATACTGACCTAACGGCGTCCACCAAAATCGGTGAGCGGGCAGATCCCCCTGTCATGTAGATCACATCAGGCTTGATGCTGCTTTGCTGAATCGCTTCGATGACCAGCGCTTTGATTTTCTCAGTTGGGTTGAAAATGGCCTCTTCCATCTGCTCACGAGTCACAGATAGTGGAAACACTTCAGAAAGCAGATCCAAGTTTGCTTCATAAACCTCCGCATCAGCCAATGCTATCTTAGTTTTCTCCGCTTCCCGGATCACAGAGTAACCAAGAGTTTCTAGGTGTATCTGCACGAGTCGAGACAGTTTTTCTGGCTCACGAGCTTCCTTCAGCAATAGTCGGAGCTGCTTAAGGTTTTCATGTGCGTAGAACTTGCGCTGCGCCTGAACATCATTGATTGCAATCGGGTTCCAAAATTGAGTGGTTGGTATATCTAAGCCTGAATGGTTGGTTGACCCCATACCAAACTCCTGCATAAAGCATTTAAAGGCAGTGAAAATGTCTAGGTCATTCCCGCCAATTCGTTGTCCAGAGTGCGCAATCAAAGAGCCACTTCTATCTTGTTTTCCACGCCAACTTGGGCCCATCTGAACAAACGAGCAATCTGTTGTACCACCACCAATATCCACCACCAGCACATTTTTGTTTTGTTTGAGGCTAGCTTCATAGTCTAAGCCTGCCGCCAGAGGCTCAAACTGAAACTCAATGTCTTTGAAACCAGCTCGGCGAGCAGCACGGCGCAAAATACCTTCAGCTTGTATATTCGAATCATTTCCCCCTCGCCCAAGAAAATTAATCGGGCGACCGATGACCGTCTGCGACACCTCTTTTTTAAGTGTAATTTCTGCTCGAGCCCTAATATTGGCCATCATGGCACAGACCAAATCTTCGAAGAAAGCTAACTGCATATCACGTAAGCCAGTCACACCAAGAAACGATTTTGGTGATTTAACGTAATATACATCCTTCGGGTCTTCCAGATATGACTCTAAAGCTTGCTGCCCAAATCGAACGTCATCAGAACAAACTTCTAGCCCTTCATCTCGGTTAAGCTTAATCGCCCGGCGCAAAACACTTTCACTGATATCACTTCCTGGAGCAACATCAAGACAGCGAAATAAATATTCAGAAACGACTTCCGCAGTCGGGGCAGATAACGTTGAAGCAACATAATAGCTTTCACCGTCCAGAGGAATTTGTCTAATCGCACCATTGTTCAACTCCGCTACCGAACAATTTGCCGTTCCATAATCGAATCCAATCGCCATCAATCACCTCTTTATTGTCTGCCAAAATCGGGCCGCACAGTAAAGCCTAGACAAATAAGCAGGTCAACCCTGTTAGGTTAATTCTTTTTAACTTCAGCTATTTGCTTTAAAGTAGTCGCTATCTGTTCATTTACTCAGGTAAGCAAGGAAGTGAATCTACGCCAGATAGAAGTGTTTTATGCCATCATGCAGGCAGGCACAGTGTCGGGGGCAGCCAAGCAACTTCATGTTTCACAGCCCAATATCACCCGAGTATTGGCTCATACTGAACAGCAATTGGGTTTCATGCTATTTGATCGAGTCAAAGGTCGACTGGTTCCAACTCAGGAAGCGCAGTCACTCATAGCGGAAGCAGAAAAGATATACCAGCAGCTCGGTCAGTTTCGCAGTTTAACCAGTAAACTCAAACATGGTCAGTACCACCTTCGTATTGGATCGCCGCCGATACTTGCTTCTGGTTTCCTTGCTCCGATCATAGCGCAGGTGTGCAATAATACCGACTATACCTTAGAAGTATGCACCGCAAATCGAGATGAGCTGATTGATGGTCTAATAAAAAACGAGCTGGATGTGGCGGTTTGTTTTGGAGAAGAGAGCGTTTCGTCCATTATCCAAGAAACTATACTCAATACTGAAATGAAAGTACTGCTCCCTGCAGAGACGACGATTCAGCACTCGGTTACCATTGAGGAATTACTAGAGAGCCCGCTACCACTGGTTGGACTCGATACCCGAGACCCACTTGGATTTCAACTGCATCAGTCCATTCACTCCGTCGCCCCAGACTTTCTCCCTAAAGTGAGCGTTAGAAGCTATAACGTGGCTGCAGAAATGGTCGTGCATGGTGCCGCAAATGCGATTATCGACCCTTGGACTGCCATGCATTACCAATCGTATCCGCAAATCCAATGCACATCATTAATTCCATCGATCCCGGTCAATGTCTCCCTGATTTACTGTCAGCATCATCCGCTTTCTGTTTCTGCCAAGTGGTTCGCTGACCGTCTTCAACAGGCAGCCCAACAAGGGGTATAGCTTAACGTTATACCTTAACAACAAATAGATATTCGGCAACGGGCATTGAGTTCAATAGAGTGTATTTATCTGCTCACTCTAATATTCAAGGATGCTTATGTCGATTGCTCAACCTTACTTACTCTTTCTGGGCGACGTTACTGACCCTATTTCAGCCAAAACGGGCCGAGGTATTGCACTTTGGCGACCTGAACACTGTATTGGTGAATTGCGCTTATCATGTGACGCCGTCACTCTTAATTTAACGAACCTCACGCTAGAAGAAGCCAAAAACAGGGGAGCAAAAACACTTGTCATTGGCACAGCCAATGCCGGCGGCCTCATACCTGAGAACTGGCGGGCTTGTCTGATTCAGGCGGCAGAGCTGGGATTTGAAATAGCATCCGGCATGCATCAACGACTGAAAGATATCCCTAAGCTGGCTGAGCTGGAAAAACAAGGTATCACTAAACTTCACGATGTTCGCCACTTTGACCAAAACCTAGAAGTTGGCAATGGTACCCCACGCAAAGGCAAACGTCTCTTAACCGTTGGTACGGATTGCTCTGTCGGTAAAATGTTTACCGCATTGGCTTTGGAGAGAGCACTACACAAAATTGATGTCTCGGCACAATTTAAAGCAACAGGCCAAACCGGTATCTTGATCGACGGAAAAGGTATCTCGATTGATGCAGTTGTAGCAGATTTCATTTCCGGCGCAGTAGAGAAAATCAGTCCTGAATTTACCGATCACGAATGGGATATCATCGAAGGACAAGGGTCACTGTTCAATCCTTCTTTTGCAGGGGTTAGCCTCGGCTTACTGCACGGCGCGCAGGCAGATGCTTTGGTGCTATGCCACGAAATTGGCCGCCCTCACATTCGCCATCTACCCCATTGTGAATTACCGACCATTGAAGCAACTATAAAAGCTAACCTCGCGGCTGCACGACTGACCAATCCCAATACTCAACTGGCTGGTATTAGCCTAAATACCGCTGCAATTAGTGAAGAAGATGCCATGGCACTTTGTGCTGATTGGCAAGAGCAATATCAGGTTCCGGTCACTGACCCAGTCAGATTCGGTATTGACGCCATTGCAACACATATTAAAGCTCTGTGAGGCCAAACATGGACATAATAGCATTCAGCCAGTCTATTCCGCTCGCTAGGCCTTTTGCCATTTCGCGAGGAGTAAGGACACATTGTGACGTGGTTCGAGTCGAAATTCGCCATCTTTGCCATGTTGCGATCGGAGAATGTACACCTTATCCAAGATATGGCGAAAGTGTAGAATCGGTATTGGAACAAATCGCTCAAATGGTTCCTACACTGCAGGCGCTTACTCCCTCGGAAGCAAAAATGACGCTGCAAGCAATGCCCGCTGGAGCAGCGAGAAACGCGCTAGATTGTGCTTTGTGGGAAATGATCGCCAAGACGGACGGATTACTCTTTCCATACCCCTACTTTGATATTCGCTCAAAAATAGAGACTGCAATGACGGTCTCGATCGACACAACTGCAAGGATGGCTCAACAAGCTTCTGATTATGTGGCTCAGGGTGCGACTCTGCTCAAGGTTAAACTGGATCACGAAGATATTGTATCTAGAGTGACTGGCGTCAGAGCTGCCGTTCCTGGTTGCAAAATTGTCCTAGATGCCAATGAAGCCTGGCACAATGAAGATCTAGACGAGCTTTTTTCATCGTTAGACCAGCTTGATATTACTATGATAGAGCAGCCCGTACCCAAAGGTTACGATGCTCTACTGAAGAAGGTTTCACATCCGATTCCTATCTGCGCCGACGAAAGCTGCCACGTTCGTAGTGACCTACCCAACCTAGATGGGTGCTACGAGATGATAAATATTAAACTTGATAAATCGGGCGGCCTAACAGAAGCACTGGCGTTGGAGCAAGAAGCCAGAGCGAAAGGATTTTCTATTATGGTGGGCTGTATGCTCGGAACCTCGTTGGCAATGAAGGCTGCCTTACCCATCGCAACGAGAGCAGAGATTGTTGACTTGGACGGACCAATACTGCTCGGCTCAGACACTCCCGATGGCTTAATTTACCAATCTGGTACTTTAGGCTTAACCAATCATAAAAAATAATATATTCCTTCCAAATATATAATCTCGCTTTAAATAAACTCAACATTAAAGCGAGCATTTTTGCCTACCTATCAATCAAAATAGTCACAATTAACTATGCTGGCAATAGTAATAAAGTGCTAGAACAAATAATAAGAAAAGCATCTATAATAAGCCCTCTCTTAAGCCACAACCCGAATTAACAAAATATTATTCTAAAGTTCATGGAACAGCTGTCGATACCAGTGAAAAAGTCATTTCTTTTTTAATAGATATACCCAAAAACTTAGAATCTAAAAATTCCTTAGTAATATATCTAATACTATAAGGTTAAAATGACTCTACTTTGTTAGTGGAGGTACTCACTGCATGACTAGCCCATTACCTAGAAGGCTAAGAGACATAAGAAAGAAAAGAGGTATCACTCAGGAAGAGCTGGGGCAAAAACTAGGGATGGAATCAGGAAGCGCAAGCGCTAGAATTAGTCAATACGAAACTGGTAAACATGCTCCTGATTACACGACTGTAAAACGCATATCTGCGGCACTAGAGATAACCGTCGCTTACTTCTACTGTGATGACGACACATTGGCAAATATCATAATAGAAGCTTCCAGCCACAGTGAAACAACAAAGCTTGATATTCTTAAAATACTAGAAGGAATTCAAAAACAATAAGTTAGCATCTTTGCTGTTTTGGATAGACATGACAATGATTTCTGAACTCGACCTCGCCATACAACTGACAAAAATAATAATTCTTCTCTACATATCCTATCTGTTATTGCGCCACCAAGTGAGCAATAAAATACTGTATGGATGTTTATTAGCTATGATTTCGATGATCATTGAGCTACTTATCAACTATTGTCAGCTATCATGGCCAGCTATTAGTTCTGCTCATAAAGATGAAGTTTTGCTAATTTCGTCGACAACGCTGCTAATTGCTCATATTTTGATGCTATCTGGCGTATCATCGTTATATTTCAAACTCAAAGAAGAATCAGAAAAAGATCATCTGACTCAACTTCACAATCGAAAGTTCATGCGCAAGATTCCAGAAAAAGATTACGACGTTATCTATCTGGATATTGATAATTTTAAATCGATCAACGATACACTTGGCCATGATTATGGTGACGCATTACTCGTCCTATTTGCACGATATTTGTCACATTGTATTCTCAAAAACGAATATTTAGTTCGATACGGAGGTGATGAATTTATCGCCTATGTACAACCAGGACGAAGCAGTGATTTTATTGAACGTTTACTCTCTTACGTTGCAAACTCAGAAATTGAATTTAGCTATGGTGTTTCAGGAAGTGCCAAAGGTGAACTGTTTTCCGCGATTACCCGTGCGGATAAAAACATGTATTTGATGAAGCGGCGCAGATCGACATCAAGAGGGCGTAAACCAGCAAAGGCCAATTAAGACCATGCAGGCTGTGCCATGACTGGACACATTCAGTGTCGCCTGTACGCCGCAGAGGCCCTTTACTAAATGCGCTTTTTAAACTTTTATTAATAGAATGTGAGAAAGGATTCTCTAGGTAGCTTATGCTGGTATTGATTTGGTCTATCGTGAAACACGTCTTCGTCGTATCGGTGTTGATGTTCACGGCTAGCTGCCTTCCACGCCAACCCAATATAAAACTCGGTGTTATTTTACCTTTAACAGGGACCTTTGCCGTTTATGGACAGCAGGCACTTAAAGGCGTTCAGCTTGCTGTCGATCAAATTAATGCTGATGGAGGGGTGCTGAATAGGCAGATTGAACTCATCATCCGTGACAATCAGACCGACCCAGCGAAAACCGTAAAGTACAGCCGTGAGTTAGTCCAGCAAAATGACGTATTCGCGCTGTTTGGCCCAGTGAGTAGTGCCGCTCGTTATGCCATGGCAGAAGTCGCGGAAACATTCCAGACTCCATTGTTTTACGGTATCGATTATGAAGGCCACCATTTTAATCGCTACCTGATATGTTACAGCGCTATTCCAGAACATTACATTGAACCTATTGTCCCCTACCTAATCGATAACGTGGGTAAGAGCTTTTATATCTTCGGCTATGACTATATATGGCCTCATCGTATGGCTGACAGCATAGCTGAGTCTGTTAAGCTCAATCAGGGAACCGTCACCGATATTGAATTCACTCCATTTGGCGTCAAAGACTACACCTCCGTATTCGAGCATATAAAAAACTCCGGTGCTGAGACATTGATGCTCATCTTGCCGGGTGTCGATGGCTTTACTTTCTTGTCACAGATGACATCTTTTGACTTTGGCCGACCTATTCAAATCGTCGCTTTTGCCGCTGATGAAACCTATTTGTCCAATCTGGACAATGAGGCTTTGGAGGGTGTACTCACTGCTCTTCACTTCTTTAGTCAGAACGATGAGCCTGTTTTACAAAAATTCGTTAACGATTACAAAACCTTTCACGGCTCTGAGTCAGTGGTAACCTATTCGAGTAAATCTCACTATGACCTTATCTATTTACTGAAAGCTGCGATAGAAAAATCAGGCTCGGTTGATAAAGAAGCTGTCATCAACCAACTCCCAGGGCTAACTTTGTACGAAAGAGAATTGGCGATAAAACTCAGAGACGACCACCACTTTGAATTACCTATGTATCTAGGCCAATTCAGTCAAGGACAACTGAAAGTGGTGAAGCGATTAGGAATAATTAAACCAGAGGATCAAAGACCTTAGGTAATGAATAAACTTAGCGTAAAAATTTTCATCATTCTTCTGCCTCTTGCGATCTCTTTGCTGATCTTTAGCTACGTCTATTACAAAGCGCGAGAGAAGCTCACCATTGACCATATTTACCAGTCTATCCAGCTTTCCGTTTTACTCGGAGCTAATGAAATTAGCCATTATGTCCAAGGTCAGTTCACCGAGTTTGATCGTCTCAGTAGTGAAATCAACGCCTGCGAGGATGAAAATATACCTTTATCTCTATCTGCCGCCGACGCTTTAAGCTTCACCAGCGGCTTCTCTGCACTGGCTATTTCTGATTTGTCAGGCCGTGTCACTCACTTTAGCTTGTCTTCGAATAGCAGCAATCGCTACGTACTGCGTAAGAATACACAAGAGCTTATACTTCTTCCTGAACATGTTCTGGCCCTGTTACACACCTCTTATCAAGAGTGGAAAAAGACTTACCCAGAAAACCTTAGGAGGGAAAAAGATACGCTAAATCAGCTGTTAGAGCTTAATAAACGGGGCGAAGTGAACTCACAGGCCAGCCGAGAACTGACCAATTTACTCGTTAACATCCGAGAAGGTCGAAGCCTGCCTCGACAAGTGATCAGCCTAGCTAATGCTGAAACCATCTCAAAACTCGGCCTGATATTCGACACCGAGAGTTACCTATACTCTCGCCCTCTGCTTGGATGCAATAAAAAAATCGTCGGATTTTATACCGCCATCCTCGACCGTACTATTGTTGAAGACCACCTGTATCAAATAAAAAGCACGTTAATGCAAAGTAACCTTCAACACGTAGATGTGCTGATGATACGGAACCAAGGCCTACGTTCATTGTCCGCTGCGAACCATTTGTCGCTCGAGGCGCTCTCTAGTAATGGCCTCAATACCACCAATAAACCGCAAATGCGGCAAGATCTCAACGGGATACTTATCAATCAACCGATAGAGTTGGATATTCAGAGCCATCTTATCTCATTGGACAATACCCACCCTTCTATTCCAGATCATCAAAAAGGCATTAACCTAGTGGTCTATGTATCGATGGACGAACTCGAGTCGAACAACTTGATGCTGATGCGCGAAGTTTTTCTCTATCTGTGTATTGCTCTATTTTTGTTTGTCTCGTTGACTCTTTATCTTTCCCACTATATTGCCTCACCAATTATCGATCTGCGCCAGCGAATTTCAATCCTCTCCAAAACGGGCAAAGCCAAAACTGATTTCTCTGTCAGAGATGATGAAATTGGCCAGCTCTTTAGTGCGTTTTCCGATATGGCTTACAGTATAAAAGCTAAAGAGTCTCAGTTGGTTAAGCTAGTTCGCGAAGATCCATTAACTGGCATTCTCAATCGTCGTGCATTAGTTAATCATGCCCAAGATATTCAACGCCTCAACAGCGTCTCATGCATATGTATGATGGACCTAGATCACTTCAAACAGATTAACGATAACTACGGCCACGCCATTGGGGATTCGGTACTGAAAACTTTCTGTACCTTAGTTACTAGTGAAATTCGGGACTCCGATATCTTTGGTCGTCTCGGTGGCGAAGAATTTGCTCTAATCTTGCCAGAGACTCAATTGGAAGAGGCCGTCGGCTTAGCGGAGAATATTCGCAGCCGAGTTGAAGCTCAGTTGGTTGCCAGTCTCAACTCAATCGTCAGTTCCAAAATAACAGTAAGTATTGGTGTCGTGGAATGGCTAGATGATGATTTTGCCAAAGCCCTGTCTAGAGCAGACAAACACCTATACATAGCGAAAGAAAGTGGACGTAATCAGGTCAATGCACAGTCATCAAAAAGCCCGCTGTAATGCGGGCTGACGTGTAACAATACTTTCCACTGACTCAAATCTTCATTCGAGCGACATTCCTACCTGACCAACTCGAGTTTTGAACTCTTCAATACTGTCAGCCTGATAAGTGGGCGAGCCATTAAAATATCTTGGTTTTTCAGGCAGCATGGCATTTTTCAACGCGTTTTCCTGATCAATGTCGTCATGGTAGACAGTAACGCGATGTGGAATGTCCTGTTTAAATGTCGCCATTTTCTCTTCTCCTTTTCATCTTACGTATACACGACTATGAGCGTAGAAAAGGATCGCTGACTGTCAACGCAACTCATAGGCCATAACAAGCAAATTAGAAGTGCGTTAAGCCAGACACTTTCTTGTTTGTCACCCTTTTTAGCTGCGGCTAATTCATTTGATAGAAATTCTGTTTATGTGAGCTTACATCCAGATCCAGATTTGAAGCTAAATTAGACGGAACTTTGGCAAGGTGATAACAAATGCCAGACCTGGTTCTTGAGATCTGACATCAATTTTTCCATGATGGAGGGCAATAACACGCTCTACAATTGCCATCCCCAAACCTGCTCCTTGAGCTTTGTTCTGGGTTTCTTTGCCACGGAAAAAGCGCTCAAAGATGCGGTCAATATCAATCTGACTCATTCCCCGACCGCTATCGGCAATGACGATCTGTATATGCTCTTCATGCTCAGTCACTTCAGCCCAAATTCGGGTCCCTTCTCCGGAGTAGCGAATCGCGTTGTCCATCAGATTGCGAAACAGACAATTAAGGAATATCTCATTGCCTTGAATAGCATAGGCCTCCTCAGCAGCTTCTAATGTGATGTCTTGTTGTTGCTTCAATGCAAGGGGGACCAGCTCAGCAATCACACTACGTAGTATCTCAGCAACATCAACGGTTTGACTTAAATCCACCATCAAGCCGCTCTCGACTTTTGCCAATGTCAACAACTGCTCAATGGTTCGCTCAGAACGTGTGATGCTCTTTTCAATCTGTTTGAGGTCATGGTCTTTTTCCTGAGCATTTTGCGTTTCAAGGGCATTCTGCGCATTGAGCTTGATCACGGCCAGAGGTGTTCGCAGTTCATGGGCAGCGTCTTGATTAAATCGTTTTTCTCTTTGCCAAGCTGCATCGACTTGATCAAACAGGTAGTTCAAGCGTTTCACTAAGCTATCCAACTCAGTGGGAACATCTGTAATACTGAGTGGTGAGAGGTTATCAATCGACTTCTCTGACACTTGCTTTTCCAAACGACTGATCGGTGCAAACAAATGATAGGTAAACAGCACCAATAGCAAACATAAGAGCGGCGTTGCCACTAGCATGGGTACAATGGCTGGGATCGCAATCTTGTTTTCGACTTCGCTGCGCAGGTGCTTGTCTTCGCCGAGCCAGAGCCACATTGGCTCACCCGTTTTCGGTTGCGTTAATAGCATGGTTACGCCACGCCACATGTTGGACTGCTGCTGATCATGAATGTCGTTCAGACCCGGATGGCGCATCATTTTTAAGTCGACAGGTGGCGCATTCGGAGAGCTCGCCAATACCGCGCCCTTAGAGTCGAGCAGTAAATAGGCGAAGTTATCCTCAAGCAGCTTGGCTCGCGACCATTTTTCTAGGTTGTCTTTGGGGGATGTTTTACTGGTGAGGTTAGCGAAAACGGTTTCTGGGTCTGAGTTTCGGTCTTCGCCAATCACAGAGGGATCGGTCAATAACAACACCTTCAAGAAACTCTCACTAAGGTCCTGAAGCCGTGCATCATCAACGTCTGTAATCGCCTGACGCGTATCAAGGTAAACCCAGATTGTGGAAGCGGTAATAACCGCGAGGCATAGCAGTACGCTCGATAATGCGACACGGCGTTTAACAGAATTCAGTCTCATACTAGTGTTGGATGATGTATCCGACTCCTCTGATGTTTTCGATGGTACCTTTAGGCATTTTTTTGCGCAGATTATGGATGTGCACTTCAATCGAATTAAGTCCGGCACTTTCATCCCAACCATGCATGTTTTGCAATATCTGTGTTTTGCTTAGCACCCGACCAGCGTTCGTCACCAGATAGAGGAGAATTTTAAATTCATTTGGCGTCAGATTAATACACTCACCTGCAACCGTGACTTTATGCGAATTGACCGACACAGAGACATCGCCCACCACGATAGTGTCATCTGCCATACCCGCCGATCGGCGAATCAATGCCCCCATACGCGCCAACAGTTCTTCCAGTTGAAACGGCTTAACCAGATAATCGTCTGCACCATGATTGAGCCCATAAACACGGTCATTAAGTTCGTCACGAGCGCTGAGAATCAAAACGGGCGTCTTGTCTCCTTTGCTCCTGAGCTCTTTGAGTACTTTCAAACCGCTGATACCCGGTAAAGAAATATCAAGAATGACCAGTAGGAAGCTGTCAGCTTGCAGTGCGTGAAGGGCACTTTCACCCGACGTTACCCAGTCTGCGGTATAATGATGTCTGGCGAGGGAAGCGGTAATCGCATTGCCAAGCATAGGGTCATCTTCAACTAATAATACGCGCATGTTATCTATCTCTGTTCTGTATCGTGACCCGTTCAGCAGTGATAAAAGGAAGGTCACAAGCGATGGTTTTATTTACTGAGTCTCACTGCTTTCAATCCATCTGAGTCGGCCTTCATAGCTTTGGAGAACACAGAGGCCAAACATGGAATTCATCCAAAATAACAAGCCAGACTTAAAAAACATTTAATATTCGGCGAAACATTTCATTTTTTGGCCTTACCAGCGCTAATTTGGAGTCCAAAAGTCTCTGATTATATTAATCTTGTTGAACATACTAAGTACACAAATTTTTTCCCATAGCCCATTTTGTTTCGCCCAAGAGAGCATCTATCGGGAGATAAAAGTGATGACATAGTCTGACTGCAAGGTGTAATGGCACTCAACTTCTCGAAAGCCCGTCTTAGCCACCAGCGAAGGCGATAAGGTCAGCCATATGCGCTGTTTGTACGGGTCAACGCATTTAACCTGAGCACACTCAAAGCCGAAGTATTCCCCGATATAGGGGTATAAGGCTTTGAACAGACTCTCTTTAGCGGAGAAGATGATTGTTGTGATTATATCATTGCTAAATGGCAGTGACGCCAGACGCTGCCACTCCCATACAGAACAAACGGAGCCGGATACCTCACACACCACATTGGGCGCTAACACTTTCTCGATATCCATTCCGATGTAGCGTCTGATGCTCTGAATAGCAGGGAGCACCGCACATGCTGCGATATCATCGCAGTGGGTAATGGTACCTAAAATACCGTCGGGCCATGTCGGACAGCGATTTGTACTAACCCCGACTTGTACTCCGCTGGCACCCCCCCCATCACAAGCAGATATCGCCTGCCTTGCCGCATAACGACCCGCCAGAAACTCGGCTCGTCTTGAGCTTACCGCGCGGCCAAGTCCATCAGGACATCGAATCCTGAACTGCTTGAACAAGCTGTCATGATAGAGGTTTTGGTTAAACTGACACACAAATACACTCGCGCCATTGATGAGAAACCTCTGCTCCTTGTTGATAAACTGACCACTTGTTTGTTCAGATAAATAACGCACTCCCACAGCGTCAATGTCAGGAAATAGTGTCGCCATAATTACTGCCTTGTATCTACAGTAACAACCGCAGATAACCCGTTGTCGACCTGAACAGAGTCATTGAACACAATCTTAACCGGCACACGTTGCACCACTTTAGTAAAGTTGCCCGTCGCGTTATCTGGTGGTAACAAAGCAAAGGTAGCGCCTGTGGCTGGCGATACGCTATCGATTCGTGCTGAGAATGTCTTCCCTGGATAGGCATCAATGGTGACATCAACAGACTGCCCTTTGTGCATACGCGACTTTTGCGTTTCTTTAAAGTTCGCCAGAATCCACGGTGTGCGATCGGACACTATGCTCACAACAGATTGCCCCGGTTGCACCATCATACCAACTTGCAGGTTGCGATTGCTGATCACACCATTTATTGGAGCCACAATCCGGGTGTATCCCAATTCAAGCTTCGCCTGTGACAAACTGGCTTTGGCTTGCTTGACCATAGCATCGGCCTGCTCTATCTCACTTTCCAGTACCGAGAGCTTATCTTGTTGTGTTTTCAGGCTGGCCTTCGCCTCAAGATACGCTGCTTCATCAACTTTATAGGCAGATGCGCCATTGTCACGTTCACCTTTAGACACATAGTTTTGTTTCTCTAAGGCCTGCAAGCGTTTGTATTGCTGAAGTGAGTATTGATATTTAGCCTTCGCCGACGTCACTTTACTCTGGTACTCTTCGATGGCACTTTTCTGCATTTTATAGGCTGCATCCGCGTTCGACTGTTCCGCCCGACTTTGCGCTAAGGTCGCTTCAGCAAGCTGCTCTTTAATCACGAACTCACGATCATCCAACTGCGCTAGCAAGTCGCCTTTTTTGACCTTCTGATTGTCCTTAATATTAATTTTCACCACTTCCGCATTGATGCGCGAACTGACGTTAGTAATGTCCGTTTGAACGTAAGCATTGTCGGTGGTCTGGAAAAAACGCCCGTAGTAATACCAATAGGCACCGCCAGCCAAGACCAACAACATCAGTGGAATCAAAATCTTTATTATTTTTTTCATAGCACGACCAACCAATCAAAAAAGACGAACAGTATTAAACTCGAACCAGTTGTTTACCGAAGTGCTTCCCTTCCAATAGATCGACAAAGGCCTGCGGTGCATTTTCCAATCCTTCGGTCACCGTTTCACGAAATTTGAGCTGACCACTTTCCGCTGCTGCGGTCAGCCAACTGATCGAACTTGCATAATCGTTGACCCACTCAGTCACCAGAAAGAATCGATTTTCCGGCGCACTTGGCAGTGAAGAGTAAAAGCGCGATAACGTCGAGGCATCCACATCTTTACCCTTGTTGTATAACGCTGCACTGCCACAAATTGGTACTCTGGCACCTTCATTAAGGTGACGCGCCACTAAGGAAGAAATACGTCCACCAACATTTTCAAAGTAGATATCCACACCGTCCGGACAGGCGGCTTCAATCTCCTCACCCAAATTGTCAGACTTGTAATTGACACAAGCATCGAAACCTAGTTCATCGACGACATAACGACACTTTTCCTCACTGCCCGCGATGCCGACCACTCGGCAACCCGCCATTTTGCCAAGTTGACCAGCAACCGAACCCACAGCGCCTGACGCGGCTGACACCACCATGGTTTCACCAGCTTTAGGTTTGGCAATTTTGTTCAATCCAAAGTACGCAGCTCGACCGGGAGTTCCAGCCACGCTGAGAAAGATCGTTGGCGGCAGTTCTGTATCCGGCAGTTGATAAGTCATGAAATCCGCATCGTTACCGACACAATATTTTTGCCAACCTGAAAAAGTGAACACCCTATCGCCGACCTGATATTTGGGGCTGTTACTCTCGACGACCTTGCCAATGGTTTCTCCCTGAATCACTTCACCCAGTTTGATCGGCTCTACATACGCCGTGTTTTCGTTGAGGCGAGGTCGCGTATATGGGTCCATCGAAAGCCAAGTGTTTTCAATTAAAAACTCACCCGGCTTTAACTCGCCAATTGGCAGGTTGGCGATACGGAAATTGCCCGTTGTCGCGGCACCTTGTGGGTGACTATCAAGCACAATTGATGGGTTAACTAGTTGATTCATAAAACACCTCATTGAGTTTATCGTGTTGTAATTTGATACCAAATAACTTGACGGCAAGTAGCTAGAAATTTATGCGCTTGCTTCCGATGACCATCGAAAGCTGGGCCAGTAAAAACTGAAAGCAATCATCGCCAACGTCAGTGGCCAAGCGCCAATGAAAACAAAGTAGTCAGCGTAATCTGGCATATCACTGGAGAACTTAATCACGAGCAGCGCTTTCACTGCGTAAGCGAGAATCCAACCCAGAGAAATCTCCTGCCAAACTTGGGCGTATTTTGGCGAGCCATAGACAGGCAACTGCATCAAACGAGGGAGCGCATTTTCCGCTTGAGTCCGAACCACTGGGCGGCCGATCATGGAGTAGAAACCAAACACGACAATGACGGACAGTGATCCGCCTACCGAAAGAAAGACGCTTTCTTGGTCAATTCCAAACAGGGTGTAACCATGCAGGTAAAGGTAGTGAATGCTGCCAGAAACCAAAATCAAAGCGATAATGGACAGAGAACCACTCCGTTTGCTGAATAACTCCAGCAATGCGGAGTAGCACGCTGTTACAATCAGCGCCGCTCCGGCTCCTACTCCCCAGAAAACAAGGTTGTAGATCAGAATGGGTACTATAATGGTCATTCTTGCTTCCGAAGACAGCAGATAGCTCCAGACACTCATCGATGTTTTGTCACTCATGCTGATTCCTCTTTTTTTAGTCGAAGTTGGAAATCACGGTTTGAGCACAACACCATGATGGCGGTGGCGAGCATCATGAAACCCATGATCATAAATAAGTCATTAAAAGCCATGATTTGCGATTGAATTGCCATCCTTTCGCCGAGAATGCTCACCGCGGTTTGTTGAACATTGGTGCTATCAGACGACAACCCCTGATTGACCAGCAGATTCTTTACTTCACCCAGATAGTGATAAAATGGCTGACTACCTGTCAGCAAGGTGGATTTGATGGAATCGAGATGGAAATAGATCCGAGTAGTGAAATAGGTCGACAACACCGCGGTACCCATTGATCCACCCAGACTGCGAAATACGTTGATTAAAACGGCCGATGAGGCCGCATCCTCTGCTTTAATATTTTGAGTCGCTAGCATGGAAAGTGGCACCATGATAAACGGCTGGCCTAATGCACGAACTAACATAGACGCGATCATCTGCGGGCCAGCAAAATCAGCATTCATATGGCAATCCATAAAGGCACTAATAGCCAAACCAACGAAACCGATGAAGATAAGATACTTAGGGTTATAGCGACGAATGAGAAATGGGATCATAGGTAAAATTACCAACTGCGGCAGCCCCATCCAGATAACCACATGACCAATCTCTGTCGCATTGTAATCGTGAATCATCGTCAGGTAATACGGCACTAGGAATAACGTGCCGTAAATAGCCGAACCCAACATAGCAAAGATGAGTAAGGAATAGGAGTACTGATATTCCTTAAACAGGCGAATATTAATCAGAGGGTTACGGTGTACGATTTGGTCATAGACAAAAATCACAAAGCTGATGGCAGAGAGCACCGCCAGTACGCAAATCATGCGCGAGTCGAACCAGTTTTCATCACCGCCTTTTTCCAAAATGACTTCCAGCGTACCAAGAAACATCATCACTGACACAACGCCAACAAAGTCACCCTGACGAATGATTTGCCAGTTAATGATGGGATGCTTCATTGAACGTTGAATCAGAGCCCACGCCACCACTGACGGTAAAACATTGACGTAAAAGATCGCGTGCCATGAAAAATGTTCCGTGAGCCAGCCGCCGATCGCTGGTCCTATCGCTGGGGCGAACGTGGCGATAATACTGAATAACGACATCCCCATAGGGCGTTTTTCTAGCGGCAAGATTTCAATAATCAAACGGAAAGACAAGGGGATCAATGCGCCACCACAAAAGCCCTGCAAAGCGCGGAAGACAATCATCGAGTCCAGATTCCACGCCATCGAACAAAGCAAGGATGAGCCGAGAAAACCGCCGATACACCATAAAGCGTAACGGCCCGTTCCCAGCGCTTTTGATAGCCAGCCACAAAGTGGGATCGCCACAATCTCAGCCGTAAAGTACGACGTCATCAGCCAAGAGGCGTCATCCAGGGACGCAGACAGCGCCCCCTGAATGACTTTCATCGAGGAGTTAGTGATCTGGATGTCCAGAATTGCCATAAAGCCACCGATGAGGCCGCCGATGATAGCCCACCACTCCTTCCTTGAAACGACGACTTCGCTTTCCGGTTTTGAAAGTGCGATCGTACTCAAAGCAATTCCTCCTGTAGACGACTCGTCAAATCACCAATGTGAGGCGCGTTCATCATGGAGATGTGATCGCCCTTAGTGGTCAATACGGTCAGCGGCTGCTCGCTGTATGCCTGCCAACCCAGCCCAGATTCTTTCAGTCGCGTGCGGCCAGTTAAGATCTCTTCGGCTTCCGCCACGACAATAGGACCAGAATATCGCTGTCCCTGATATTCATCAGTGGCCTTCATATGAGCCTGAAGAATGGCGAGAAAATGCTGGAAATCCTCAGCGCTGATATTATCCGGCACCAAATTCGCTTTACGAAAACCGGTCAGGAATACCTGTGTTCTTTCCGCTTGTGACATCTTCGCCAATTGCTCGCCCGAGGTACCAAAAGACGTTCCAGTTAGCCGCTCTACCTTGTAAGCGAAGTAGGCAAGGCGATCATGCTCAGCCATAGTGGCGCTGTTATCGACGTTTACTTGAGGAGCTGGTTGGTCAAAAATCAGAACCTTCGGCTGGTTTCCGGTCAAGGCCTGAACCTGACACGCCATCTCAAAAGCAAGGGTTCCTCCGAGTGACCAACCACCGATGATCAACTCTGGACGCTCTGCTAGTTCGCCGAGCTGCTTCACGTAGTACTCAGCTAGCGTCGACACTTGGCGGTTGTACTCAGCTAGCCCCTGAAAATCAGCTACCTGAACACCGTAGACCGGATGTTCTTTGCTCAGCCCCTTCACTAACTCGTCGTAACAAAGCACATTGCCGCCAGCAGGGTGAATAAGCAGTAACGTCGGCTTCTGCTGAGGATTTCCCTGATTGAGCACCACAATCGAGGAGCCATATTCAAAGCTATCGGATACCTGTTCGATCAGTGTGCTAAGTCGTGCAACACTGCTGTTTTCCAGTATCTGGCCTAGGGTCAAGGTGGTGGAGAAGGCCTTGTTCACTTCAATCAGCAGTTTCAATGCACTGATGGAATTTCCCCCAAGATTGAAGAACTCGTCATCAATACCGACCTGCTGAGTGCTCAAGGCTTGCTGAAACAGGAGCAGCAAACGAGCTTGCGTTTGATTGTTCGGATGGGAAGAAGCCGATGTCTGTGTATTCCGCTTAGCCTCAGGCAACCCCTCATAATTGATTTTTCCGCTTGCGGTGATTGGCATAGCGTCGAGCCACATCCACATTTCTGGTTGCATGTAGGCGGGTAATAGCTGTTTCAGTTCCGTCTTAATCCCTTCCTGATCGCCAGTTTCACCAACAACGACATAAGCGACCAAACGGCTAGAGTCCGCGGTTTGCTGCTGAACAACCGCTGCGCGTTCAACATTAGTAATCTGGCCCAGCGCCTGTTCAATCTCGGCTAGCTCAACTCGATAGCCACGTACTTTGACCTGACGATCCAAGCGACCAAGATATTCAAGGTTGCCATCCGCTAACAGGCGGCCTTTGTCACCAGTACGGTACAGACGCTCACCCGGTAAGTACGGGTGGGGAACAAAGTGACGCTGTGTTTGCTCATCGAGGCCAAGGTACCCTGAAGCCAACTGCGCTCCACCAATACAAATTTCACCGAGTACGCCAGCAGGAAGCAGTTGTTGGTGAGCATCGAGAACCAGTACATGACTTCCATCGAGGGCCTGACCAATAGGTGCAACCTGATAACCCAAATCCGCGATGTTGTCGGGAATCGTCAATGTCGTCACCCCCACCGTGCACTCGGTTGGCCCATAGTGATTGACTATCTGGCAGCTTGGTTTGAACACTTTGACTTTCTCAATCAGAGAAACTGGTAAACGCTCACCGCCAAGTACCAATTTGCGCTCCGGAAGCAGATGCTGTGCGTTCGGGGCGTTCAACAACGCAGACAAATGTGTCGGCGTGATCTTCATACAATCAAGAGGTCTATCTTTTAGATAATTGGCGAGTTGTTCTGGGCTTTCCAGTAGGCCATTGGTCACTATCTCCAACTCGCCTTGCCCGACCAAAGCTGGGAATAACATGGTATGCGCCAGATCCGTGGAGAAGGACGACATTAAGCCATAGCGTGCTTTGTGAGTTTGTTCGAGTACTGGAGCAATCGCTCGGCAATAGTGGCTAAGTTGGGAATGGTGAACACACACACCTTTTGGTGCCCCTGTACTGCCAGAGGTATAAATGATGTACGCTGGTCCATCGCCAAAATCATCTGGCGGATTAGTGCGTGTTGGTGAGGTGTTACTCGTTTCTGTGTTCAGAATGTCGACCCAATTTAGTGAAGATTGTGTAGCCATTGCTTTTAAAGCAATGGGTACTTCACCTACGAGTAAAACACGCTTAACTTTAGCATCGTTTAAGATGAAGCCGATTTTAGATTCCGGCAGATTGATGTCGATAGGAAGGTAACAACCACCCGCTTTCAGGGTGGCTAATATCGCTACCACACTATGCTCACTTTTTTCCATCAGTATCGCGACGGGCTCACCGTGACTCATACCTTGCGAGGCCAGTTGTGCTGCCAGCTGATTAGCGCGCTCATTAAGAGCGGCGTAGCTCAGTGTGCGGCCTTCACAACGCACTGCCACGTCTTCAGGGCAAGCTAGCGCCTGTTGCTCAAATTGCTGATGAACCGGCAACGCTTGACTTGCCTCTGCCGGTAAACATGTCTTCAGCAGAGACTGGCGCTCATCTGCCGTCACCAATGACAAGGCTTTAATCGACTGCTGTGGGTGCTCAACCAATGCCGTCAATATGGTGTGTAAATCACGCAGCATTCGCTGCACGGTGGCACGTTCAAACAGCGCTGTACTGTAGTTGAATGTGCACAATAAACCGTCGCCGTCTTCCTCTATCCATAGGTTGAGATCCAACTTAGACATACCGTAGTCTACTTTGAGTGGCGAATAGCTAAACAAGGTATTGGTTCGTGAGTGCGGATAAACCTGGTAGGTCAGCACCGCCTGATAAAGCGGGTTAACACGTGCATCTCGCGAATAGTCGACCACATCCAGAATACGATTAAACGGTACGCTCTGATAGGCAATCGCCTCTTCACTTTCGGCTTTCGCTGCTTCTATCACAGTCGAAAGAGGCAAATCATCATTGAGCGTGAAACGCAGTGGCAGCGTGTTCATGAACAATCCCATCATTTCCTGCGTCTGGGCATCACCGCGATTGGCGAAAGGCACACCAATCACAATGTCATTCTGATTACTGTATTTATGCAGGAGTAACTGGTAGGCCGCCAGCATCAGATGAAAGGTAGTCGCCCCCTGTTTTGCTGCGCAAGACTGAAGCTGATGACAGAAGCCTGCATCAAGTGGATAGCTGACATAACTTCCCTCAAAATTGATCGTATCTGGACGAGGGTGATCGGTTGCTAGTTCCAGTACACTTTGAACACCACTGAGCTTATCGCGCCAGTAGTTGAGACCCTGTTCGTACTTACCTTCTTCAAGACAGCGGCTTTCTTTTAAGGCGTAATCAGTAAACTGCGCTGCATGATCTACCGTCTGGCCAAAGTAAGTGCCCATGAATTCTTTGAAGCACAAGCTGACGGTCCAACCATCTGAAATAATATGATGGAAGGTCAGCATAATGATGTATTCACCCGGCTGAGTTTTTGCCATTCGCCAGCGAAACAGTGGTCCTTTAGTCAGGTCAAAATTCTTTCTGCCTTCTTCACGAGCGACTCGCATGACCCACTGATTTTTATCCGCTTCAGGCATGGCAGTAATGTCATCAAAACCAAAATCGAAACTGGGCTGGTTGTCGATGCACTGGTAAGGCTCGCCATCGACCACTCGGATCGTGGTGCGGAATATGTCGTGATTATTGACCATTTTCGTCAGAGCGCGTTCGACTCTGTCTTGTTCGAACTCGTGATCAATGTGACAGGTGATCGCCAATGGGTTGTTATAGGCTTTATTGTCTTCGAGGAATTGATCCAGTGTCCAAATGCTCTTTTGCGCATTGGTGAGAGGGAATATTTTGCGTTTTGGTTCCATTGTTGAACAACGGTTCTCTTCCATGAGCTGCGCTTTTTTCTGTTTTTTCTCTCTGGCGAGCCTTTTCAGCTCTTCAAGTCCCATAGAGTTCAAAATCTGATTCGTTTTAGTTGTCATAGCCGTGCCCTTTACTGTTTGGAAGATTTGGCTGTCGTGCGGCAGCCTGAAGGTGATAAACTTCCCGGGCTAATGCCCGGGAAATGGGCGCTATTCACTCTGAAGAACAGATTCAAACGCTTCGATGATCAGGCCGGACAGCCCTCTTACGGTTTGATCCTGATAGAAGAGATCCACTCGAATATCGACTTCAAACTTGGCTGATACTTTTGACACAATTTGCACCGCCAGCAGCGAGTTACCGCCAAGCTCGACAAAATTGTCATCAACACCAATACCTGAAATGCCTAGAATCGACTGCCAGACTGCAATGATCTCTTTTTCGATATCATTTTCAGGTGCCACATACTCGACTGAGAGTTCTGGACGGGCGTGCCCTTGGCTGACTTCCGCTTCCAGCTCTGCCAACTGCTCATCTTCCTGTTCAGGAATCGCTTCGTAGATAAGCTGGCCTAGATCACTGGTCACCACGACGAGTTGCTCAAACTCTAGGTGTGCAAGCTGTCGTTTCAGTGCGTCCAGACCTTCATAGAACAGAATATCCTTGTCAGAGACATCGACAGCAACCTGAGTTACAGCAGACGCTGGCGCAGAAGCGGCAACCTGATTCTCAGCTTTCATACGTACTAGCGTGTAGTTCTCCAAAATCATCAACGGCTTGCTATCAGCGGATAGGAAGACCACATCCAAGATGATGGTGCTGTCTTCCGCCTGGTACGGCTGTTTGAGTTTGATGTGCGCGTAGCAATCTCCGTCAAGCGGTGCTAGATAGCTTATCTTGCCGTAGCTGATTGGCAGGTAGTTGTCTGTCGTGATCAGGTTGATACAGCGAATGGAGACCGAGTCAATTAGCGCAGGGTGATACGGATACTGCTCAAAATCACTCTGGAACTGAGCATCGAGGTCTTTATGAATCAGCCATTCACCCTCACCTTGCCATGCACACTTAGGGCCATTCCAACGCTCACTGAGCGATAGGAAGGTTTCACCCGTTACGGCATTGACGTAATCCTTGCCGGTTAAGTCATCGGGCAATTTGTTAATGCAGCGAGACTGAATCGCTTCAAGTGAATCTACAGCAGCAAGGCTCTCTTCACTCTCGACACCACGACCGAGGTTGCCCAACGCATGTTCGTCCCACTCGATGTCACGGACGCCACGGCTACGAAGGCTGAAGCTGTAGCCCGCTCCTTCACTGCGTACATATAGACGCATTTCACGTGGCCATGCGTTGTGATAAATCGCTGGTTTGGTCAACAGCAAGTTCTTAACCTGAAGCGCTTCCTGAGGTTTGAAGTGATTCATCAGGGTATGTAGCATCGACAGTATGGTGGTACCAACCAAGGTCGGTTGATTCGACAAGCTATGCTCGTTGAGTACCCAGTCATTCTGCACATCCAGATTGACTCGATATTCTTCTTCCATACCTTTACGGCCGAGCAACGTAAGCAGCCCTGTTGGTTCTAGAAGCGCTTCGTTGGCTTTGTTTTTCTCATCCAACTCACGAGCCCATTGAACGGCCATGCCGACATCACCCCATTTGCCCCAGTTGATTGCAATGGTTCGACCGTTTCGATTCTGATTACGGTAGCTGGCAAACACATCCATAAAGGCATTGCCAGAACAGTAGTCAATTCGAGCTTCGTCACCGACAATCGAGCTGATGGATGAGAACAACACCATGAAATCAGGCTGGCTATCTATAGTCAGGTCATCGAGAATCAGGCTACCGAGGATTTTCGGTTCCAAAACACTGGCACAATCTTCATCCGACTTAAGCGGAATGATGCCGCCACCCGCAATACCAGCCGTATGGAAAATGCCATCAAAGCGGTCATAGCGTTCAAACACTTCCGACATAGCCACATAATCACAGACGTCCACATTGACTAGGTCAATGGTGTTACCTTGCTCTTCAAGACGCAGGATGCCCGCCAGTTTTTCACTCATTGGGTCATCGACTGGGTGATTCTGAATCCAGTCATGCCATTGCTCGCGTTCAGGCAGTCGACTGCGATAGGTCAGAACAAGCGTCGCATTGCTCATTTCCGAGATGTGGCCGGCCACCAGCATACCAAGGCCGCCCAATCCACCAGTGATGAGATAAACGCCATCATCTTTGAATTGCGCCGGTAAGCCTGGTTCTTGCTCTTTTAAGTTAACCGCCTGATAGTCTTCCTCCCAACGGCATCCACCTCGATACGCTACCAGTTGGCCGTCGGTGTTAATATTGCTCTCTGCAATAAGACAACGAGCTGCCTGCTCTACCGTCCAATGGCCCGAATCATTCGCTAAGTCCGTAGGCCAGTCGATATCGACCAAATGGCACTGAACATCTGGGTACTCGTGGTAGAACACACGAGCAGGTCCCACCAACAGTGCTTTCTCAGGCGCGTAAACGCGTTCCCCAGAGACACTGAAGATATTATTGGTCACCAATAAAAGGTGAAGGTTATCCAACAAGTTCTCATTCACCAGCGCCTGTTGCAGATACAACGGACTGTAGAAAGAGTCCAGCTGGTGTTCACGGCATAGTTCAAGGTCGACGTCACCTTGCTCAGGAGAGAGGTTCCACAGATCAACAATGCGGATTGGATTCATCTCTTGAGCTTTGACGGCTTTAAGTACTCGGATGTAATCTTCACGAGAGGTTGGGTCAATAACAAAGCTCTTCGTGCTGTCGCCAGTGACGACATTTTCCTGATAACAGACGCCTTTGAATACAGTCACCACTTGTTGGCCTGATGCCAGAAGCTGAGAATGCAACTGATCAGCGATACCATACTCGTCAGCTAAAACTACCCAACAATCATTTTCAGCTTGAGTTTGTTTGCTCGGCATGAAGTCAGCAGGAATGGTTCGCTTCCACGCAGGCATATAGAACCAGTCACCGACATCGGTTTTCTTGCGTTTCAAACCAGCTTCCACACTGCTACTTGATAGGCTTTCAGCATTACCTGTTTTCAGCTCAGGCAGTTTGAATTCATTTCGTTCGAACGGGTAGCCAGGCAGAGGCAGGCGACGTCGGCGCTCATCACCATAGTAAGCTGTCCAGTCAATCTCGATGCCATTCGCCCATAAAGCGCCAAGCATTGAGACAAAATACTCTCCGGAAATCTCGACTTCTTTCGCCGTAGGCAAAGAAGAGAAGATATCAGCATTCGACCCATCTTCTTCACGGAAGTGTTGCTTAGCCGCAGACTCCAAAGAACGGCCCGGCCCCACTTCTAAAGCCACAAAACCATCCTGATGATCGGCCATCAAGGTTTTGAATGCATGCGAGAACAACACAGGGTTTCTGACATGGCGCACCCAGTAGTCGCTATCTTGTGCTAACTCATCACTGATCCATTCGCCATTTACCGACGAGACGAACGGAATCTGTGGCGCATTCAGCTCAATGCCATCGATCACGTCTTTGAACGCTGGCAACATAGGATCCATCATGCTTGAGTGGAAGCCGTGTGACGTATCCAAGTGCTTGCAGAAGATGCCTTCTTCTTCCAGCTCATATTGGAATGCTTTTATCGCTTCAAGCTCACCCGCCACCACACAGAGCTCTGGGTAGTTGACTGCCGCGATGTCCAGTTCACTGTTTGATAAGCGCTCTGTGAGCTCAGCTTCTTCCATCAAAACGGCTAACATTGCACCCGCCGGCAGAGCCTGAACCAACTTGCCACGAATCGCGACAGCTTTGAGCGCATCTTCCAACGAGAACACGCCTGACAAACATGCTGCCACGTACTCACCGACACTGTGACCAATCATCACATCGGGCTGAATGCCCCATGACATCCAAAGCTGTGCAAGGCTGTACTCAACAACGAACAACGCAGGCTGAGTGAATTGAGTTTCGTTGATACGAGCCGCGGTTTGATCATCTTTTGGGAAGATAATCTCACGCAGATCCTGTTCAAGAATTGGCATCAGATACTCGCAGCACTGATCCATCGCTTGTTTAAACACCGGATACGTCTGGTAAAGGTCACGAGACATGTTCGGATATTGGTTACCCTGCCCCGGGAACATAAACACCATTGGTCGCTTTGATTTGCTTCCAGATACAATCTGAGAAGGCTTAGCCAGCGCTTCAATGATAGCGTGACGATCATTGCCAACCACCGAGGTGGAAAATTCGAACTGTTTGCGGCCTACCTGCATGGTATACGCCACGTCCGCAACGTCTGCATCTGGGTTATCTGTCAGGTAACTTGCTAGACGCTGTTTCATCTCATTCAATGCGTTACGACTGCGGGCTGAGAATGGGATCATGAGTGGCGAGTTATGCGCATCACCCGGTTGAGTCTCTGGCGCCGTTTCGAGGATCACACACGCATTGGTACCTCCGACACCAAAGGAGTTGACCAACGCATTATTTGGCTTGCCCTGCTGTTTAAACGCTGTCAGTTCGGTGTTCATCACGAACGGACTGGTTTCAAACTCAATGTTTGGATTCGGCTCAGCATAATGCAGCGAAGCTGGAAGCTGTCCGGATTCTAATGCCATTGAGGCTTTAATCAGGCTGGCAACACCCGAAGCGGCATCAGTATGTCCGATGTTAGTTTTAACCGAGCCTAGACGGCAGAACTGCTCTTTATCCGTGAAATGGCGGAAGGTTTGCGACAAAGACGAAAATTCAATCGGGTCGCCCAACGCTGTCGCCGTACCATGCGCTTCAACAAAGCGGATGTTTTCTACATCAATATCCGCCTTGGAAATCGCCTGCTTCGCGACTTCGACCTGTCCTTCAATGCCTGGCGCCGTGAATCCCGCTTTGAGGCTGCCATCATTGTTGATTGCCCCACCTTTGATCACTGCGTAGATGTGGTCGCCATCTTTGACTGCGTCTTTAACACGTTTGAGCAGCACAGCGCCGACACCGCGACTAAACACCGTACCATTGGCACGAGAATCGAACGCGTAACAGCGTCCATCCGCTGACTCCATACCGCCTTGCATGTATTTGTAGCCGCGGCGCTCCGGTGTATCGATGGATACACCACCAGCAACGACAAGGTCACTTTCACGGCTTAACAAGCTGTTAATTCCCATCACCACCGCCACCATTGCGGTTGAACAGGCCGTCTGCACATTCACACTTGGCCCTTTTAAGTCCAGCTTGTAGGAGACTCGCGTTGTGACATAGTCTTTATCGTTATTGGTCACAACAGACGCGCCGCTGGCAAACTGGCTGACACCCGGATGGGAATGGACTTTGTTTAAATGCCACGCTGTACCTGTGCCACCAAATACACCCACTTTGCCCGGATAACTCGAAGGCACGTACCCCGCATCTTCAAAAGCATGCCAGCTGCTTTCCAGAAACGCACGGTGTTGAGGATCCATGATTTCCGCGTCACGAGGAGTAATATCAAAGAAGTGCGCATCGAAATGTTGCGCGTTGCCGAGAATACCTCGGCGAGGAATGTAGTTGGGTGAGGCAATCAATTCTTCATCGACACCCGACTCGCGAAGTTCTTGTTCGCTAAATGTTGTGATGGTTTCCAGCCCTTCAGCGAGGTTCTTCCAGAACGTCGTGATGTCTTCTGCACCAGGGAATCGGCCTGACATGCCAATAATAGCTATATCTTTATCGCGCAGTGTTGCTTGGTCTTTCATATGCTACCTCACGGGTTGTATGTCGTATATATTTGTACTTATTTCGGCAAAAACGGCCCCTCTCCTTTGAAAAGAAAGGAGTGTTTCAATCAGCGAATAAAATGAATTTGTCTTCTAGGTAAAACTATTTAGCGAAGTTTTAATTCGATTTTTCTAATAACACCTGAGGGTATTTTTTAGATATATTCTTACTTAGCGAATCCACTGTAGGACATTGAAATAACTCGATAATATTAATCGGAATTCCAAGCTGTCTTTTTATTTCCCTGTGTACTTTGCTCATTAATAATGAGTTTCCTCCTGCATCAAAGAAGTTCTCATCTCGGGCAATTTTTTTAACGTCTAAAACCGATTGCCAGATTGAGAGAACACGGTTTTCAATTTCAGGTGTCATATTGGGTTTGTTATTCGACATAGTGCTAGAACCTTTTTGTTAGTGAGCGTTTAACGCTGACTTGCTGACTTTCCCATTAGGGAGCGTGGGTAAGCTATCAACGGAGTAATATCGGGAGGGTTGCATGTAATAAGGCAATACTTTTGCCAATTGTTCTTTGATCACTTGCACATCAACGTTGGACTGCTGAGAAGGCACATAGAAGGCTGTCAGATATGACGCCTTACCGTCATCACTGCTATCCACAATCACTGCAGCGTGAGAAATGCTGGGCATCGCTTGTAGCTGAGCTTCAATTTCAGCCAACTCGATTCGGTGACCTCGCAGTTTGATTTGTGAATCGGTTCGGCCGTGGAACAGTAACGCACCGTCTTCTCTGCTACTCACCAAATCGCCTGTGCGGTACATTTTTCCACTCAGGGGATGATCTACAAAGCGCTCTTGAGTAAGGTCGGCACGTTTTAGGTAACCTTTCGCCAGAATATCTCCGGCTAAATACAGTTCACCGCACAGCCCTTGCTTTACAGGCTGTAGGGCTTCATCAAGGACAAGCACTTCTGCGTGAGGAATCGGGCGACCAATGGGCACGACTTTTTCTACGCACTGTGGCTGACAGTACCAGTGACAGGCAAAAATGGTGGCCTCTGTCGGCCCGTAGAGGTTGTGGATATGACCCGGATACTGAGCAGACAGGTCATCCACCAAGCGTTGCGGCAGCGCTTCTCCACCAGAGAAGATATGCTCTAACGACGTACATTGTTGCAGTACATCCGCATCGACAATGATACGCAATGCAGTTGGCACAAACTGCGCGACAGTGACCTGATGCTGCTCAACGAAATCAGCCAGTAGTACGGGATCATACTTAGCATCTTCAGCAATCAGTGCGCAGCTTGCCCCAGTCATCAGAGGCCAGAACATTTCCCAGACTGAAATATCAAAGCTGAATGTGGTCTGGTTCAGTACCCGGCTGTTTGTCGTCAGTTGAAAAGCATCTTGCATCCAGTTGAGGTAATTCACCACCGTATGATGCGCGATCATCACGCCCTTAGGCTTACCGGTTGAGCCTGAAGTGTACATGATGTAACACAAGCTCTGTTCGTCTACCTGTGGTAAGTCTGGGGTTGTTGCGCTGGAAAAATCTATGCTATTCATATCCAACGTTGGAAGATCATTGCTCAGCCAATCCATGCCATTCAAATTGTCAGTGATCACTAGCTTGGCTTCCGAGTGCTCTGCCATATAAGCGAGGCGATCGTTTGGGTAATAAGGATCAAGCGGTAAGTAACAAGCCCCTGATTTCAATATTCCCAATATGGTCGCAACAAGGTTATTGCAGCGGTTCATGTAGATGCCCACAACATCGCCTGATGTAATGCCAGAGTGGATTAATGACTGAGCAATATTATTGGAACGCAGTTCCAGTTGGCGGTATGTAATGTTTTCGCTGTCACTTCGCAGTGCGATATTATCCGGTGTTTTGGCGCACTGATGAGCAAACTGACGGTGGATCAATTTTGACATTGTATTCATCTCTCCATATTTAATCGTTATTCATCTCCGACTCCCTGCGAGCCGGAGACACTCCGCATTACAGAGATAATGTGTCTGAAATCAGAGCCAAGTATTGTTCTGCCAGTAAGGTGACCTGCTGCTTGGTAAACGCCGTAGTTTCATAATCAAAATTGAGGGTCAACTGCTCGCCGTCGTCGACGGTTAAGGTCAAATCGCATCGAGCAGATTGCTCAGCGATGTGTTGAACTTTCATGCGGCAGCCTTGCACCTCTTTAGCTTCCGGCATTGCAGACAGATAATTGAACGTGACAGGGAAACGCAGTTTCTCAAGCCAGCCTTTGCTTCGCATTTCATCAGCAAGTTCTAGGTAGGACACGGACTGATTTTCTATCAGCGAGTAGATCGCTTTGCTGCTGGCTTCAATCAAGCTCACAACACTATCTACCTGATCAACCTGCTCATGGTAGGTGACCATGTTGACGAAACAGCCGAGCTGACCATCATGCTGGCAAAGAGCTCGATTGGAGACAGGCAAGCCAATCGTTAGGTTGTGATAACGAGTTTCGTGGTTTAACACGAGATTAAACAGCGTGAGTAACACGACATAAGCCGTTGTATTGTGTGCGTGGGCAAAGTCTTTTATCGCTTGGCTGAAAGGCTGGGAGAGTTCCACAGCGTAGCCTTGTGGTGACGGGCAATCCGCTCTTGGGTACAACGAACTGTCCGCACCTTTTGTCAGGTAACGATTCAATATCGACAACCAAAATTGCATCTGGCCCTCTTGATCCACCATCGCACCGCGATGCTGTTTCAAGCTCAAATGGTGTCGATGATGCTGCGCAAAACCATAATCTCCTGCTATGTAAGCGCGATAAGCCTGAACAAATTGCTCAAAGAATATGCCAATGGAATCATGGTCAAACACAGCGTGGTGGACACGTACAACGACCACATGTTCATCGTCATTTTTGCTCAATAATGCCAGGCGAATCGGTGGTTCTCTGTCAATATCGATGTCCGGCATATCTGCCATATCCAGCAAATCACAATGCGACATTTCACTGAGTTTGCCCGACACATGCTCAACCTTGCGGTGCGGAATCTCTACTTTTCCCGCACCATAACCACCTTCTTTAGCGGTAAAGTTATCGAGATCGAATTGAGTAGTCAGGATTGGATTACTGGCCAACACCCGATTGAGGCACCATTCCACGCTCTCCGAACTTGCCTTTCCTTCAAGGTAAATACAAAACGCAGGCTGGTAGGCTTTCGGGTTAGCGCTGGTTTGTTCTAACGTCAGGAAGTAAGCCTGTTGCGATGTGAGCGGTTCGAATTGCGTTTCTTGATTCTTCTCATTCGGAGCGGATGTCGCGTCATCCAAGTCATCCGCCAGGTAATAAGGCACGACCGCAGCCAATTTACGCGGCGTCGCATTGCTGAAGAAGAGCTTGAAATCTATCTCGCTGTAGAGGCGACGTCGAATCAGGGTTCTTGCACGCATCGCCTGCAAAGAGTTCCCGCCTAAATCAAAGAAGTCATCATCAACCCCGAGGCCACTAAAACCGAGCACTTCTTGCCAGATGTCAACCAGGTCCCGTTCAAGGTCGTTAGCGGGTGCGCTGCAATCATAATTCAGTTCTGGTCTTACTGGCGCTGGCTCGGGTAGACGAGCGCTATCGAGTTTTCCATTCGGTAGTTTCGGAAAGCTTTCAAGGTAAACGAATTGAGCGGGCATCATCGCACTCGGACAGCGCTCGCTAAGGAAAGCACGCAGATCCCAAGCACTTGGTTTTTTGTCCGTCAGCAAGTAAGCCACCAGCCCACCATTGACCATTTTCACCGCAGCGTCGGCTACTTCACCATGCTGACGAAGATTGGCTTCTATTTCGCCCAACTCAACTCGCACTCCGTGAATTTTCACCTGACGATCTTTGCGGCCAAGGCACACCATGTCTCCGTTTGCGTTGAACTGACCTAAATCTCCGGTGCGATGCGCGCTATGGCCGCGATGAGAAAAGAAACGCTCTGCGCTCAATTCAGGTCGGTGGCTGTATCCACGAGCCACACCCGGACCACAGATACAGATTTCGCCCACACTGTCGCCTGCCACTAATGCGCCCTTTTCATCGAGCAGAAACAACTCACTTCCCGCCAATGCTTTGCCTATGGTCACGGGCTGGTCTGGCTCTAACTCAGTAAACGCACAGTTTGCTACGGTTTCAGTCGGGCCATATAGGTTAAACATACGCACATTCTCGATGCTGTCGAACGTACGTTGCTTAATGTCTTCACCGACAGGTTCACCGGAAAGAAAAACGGTTTCAGGCAGTGACAGCTCACTATCGACTGAGCAGCGGTAATTCAGTAATTCATTCCATATTGTAGGAACACAGTAGATCGCCGTGTTGGTTCGGTTCTGGTACCAATCAAAGAGTCGTTGCGGGTTGTTCAAAGTACCTTCGGGAAGAATATGAAGGGTGTCACCACGTAGCAAAGGAGCAAACAATTGAGTCACCGCAGCCGCAAAGCTTAGAGAGGAGGTGAGCGGAAGAGTTGCCTGAGTTTCAGGCCATAAATCGTGATTAAACCAATCGAGATAATACGCCATGCTGCCATGTTCAACTTCCACCCCTTTTGGTACACCCGTCGAGCCTGATGTGTAAAGGGTATAAGCCAAGTCACAATGGCTTACCTTCGGCAGTGACTCACAGTGTAGAGAGCCAGCTAGATCAAGCGCTGCGACATTCAGTCTCTCTGTCTCGCACTCAGCCATGCTCGGTTTTTTGCTCAGTAGCCCATCGGTGACAATGAGGAATGCACCGGAATCATCCAAAATTTGTTGAATGCGTTTTGTCGGCTGAAACGAAGAGAGAGGTACATAACTGAACCCAGCTTTCATTACCCCCAGAATTACCACAGGCAGCATCAGGCTAGGTTCGAGGTACACCGCCACTTTACCTTTGTCGCCATCAGGATATTGATTGACTAAGTAGCTTGCTAGTTGGCTTGATTGCAACTCAAGCTCAGAATAGGTCAGCAATTTATCTTTGTAGGTAACCGCTATTGCCTCAGGGGAAATCGACGATTGCATTGAAATAGTTTCAAATACAGGATTGTTATTTTTCACAATATTTACCTCGCTGGTTAAGGTATTCCTGAAGTCGAGCGAGAATATTTTCTTGCTGACCGTTTGCTACAAATAAAAGTTAGACGTGAAAACTTAGGATTTAATTAAGGAAACAAATTGGTTTTAATCACCAAGGTTTCAGGGGTATTGCAAAGGAGGGTATAAACTATAAATAACAGCAACTTAAGATAACATTCCTCTTTTAAAGTTAATTTAATCAGCTATAAAATGACTTTAAATTGACCATAAACAAACATAGCGAACACTTTGCAATTAAATTTATCTATCTTTATTCATTATAAAAATAACCATCACAATATAATGAAAGCTTCTACTTTTAGATAACCAAATCAGAGGTAATATGCTGAACTCATGCAATCTTAATTAAATATTAAGTTTTCTCGACTAGCTTGCTAATTAAGCACTGAACAATAGTTTAATGAGGTTGTTTTATGAGTAATGTAGAATCCACTAAAAAGATATCTGAAATCATGATGCTGCCTCTGGCAGCCAAAGCACTCAATGTGGCGGCAGAACTGGGGGTTGCAGACTTGTTAAAAGAAGGCGCGATCGACATCGACGCACTCGCTTTGGCTTGCAATGCAGACAAGACGGTTCTGCTAAGTATGCTGAAGGTCGTTGAACTATTTGGATTCTTTCACATCGAGTGTGATCGAATGATCAGCAATAATACGCACTCCATGTTGCTCCTTTCCGACCACCCTCAATCTATGCGACATTTCTGCCGACTGTTTGGCGAAGAGTATTATCGCGGCTATGAGGGGCTACTACATACCTGTAAGACCGGAGACTCCGGATTCAAACACATCTCTGATCAGACGCTTTATCAGTATTTGGAATCGACTCCTTCTCGTTCCTCCGTGTATGATCTCGCTATGCGTGACTTTTCAAGACCGGTCGGTGCAGAGCTCGCCAGAGTCTTCCCTGATATGTTCAGCTTTGCTGGTAGCTTGATTGATATTGGCGGTGGAAGCGGCGTGATTACCGCAGAATTACTCCATCGCTACGAACATTTGTCTGGGTGTATCTTTGACCGAGAAGAGGTATGCGAGCAAAGTTGGCAGTACCTGCCTAGTGATATTCACGACAGAGTCGAGGTTTGCTGCGGTGATTTCTTTGATTCTATCCCCTCTGGCTACGATATTTATCTGTTGAAAAATGTCCTGCACAACTGGAATGCCCTGTCTTGTAAAAAAATACTCGACACTATTGCTCGGTCATTAGAAGACAATCGTCTGCTGGTGATTGAACCTCTGGTTGAAAACGGGGAGCGCTCTCCACGACTGCTGTTCAACGCGCTGTTCCAATCGGTTATCTGTGAGGACGGAACCCATCAACGCAGCTTAACCGATATGGAGGAGTTGCTCGCCAAATCAAACCTACGCGTCGCCCGCAGCGCAAAACTCGCCACGGGACAGACTGTAATGGAAGTGATGAAAGGCTAACCGGATATTCAGTGAAACGGGCTGCGATACTACTGGCATCAGTGTTGCAGTCCATGTAGATTAACTTTAAGTAGCACAGACCTTTCACCAACATTACGAAAGTCTACCAAAGAATTTACCAACTTTTCTTACCCCACCTGTATGCGCTGGGTATCCTCAGAGCGCATTACAGCGACAGTAAATTGCAAAGCAACCAGCCCCAACTGATTCCTATACACACTCTACTTCTATGCTCGCCTTATTATTCACAGTGCAAATTAGTAATCAACAAAATGCATATTAACTCATCACGTGTCACGAAATTGCTGAAAAGTTAATTATCAATAAAAAGACCACAAAGATCATATAACTAATTGAAAGTGTTGATTTTGAGATCTAGAACATTAGCTCTATCCATGAATTACATGTATCTCATTGTTATTATTTGATATGCATTCATTTTTATAAAAAATGTTAATTTTAACATTTTTATAACTTAATCTTTTGTGAAGAATGGAAAGGATTGTTTAACAAGGAGTCACACATGCAAGTAAGCATAACAACAAAAAAATCCATTCTCGCGACTGTTATCAGTACCACCATGCTATCAGGGTGTTTCTGGGACGATCCACGTGAGGTGGCAAAATACGTCAGTGAAAACATCGATAGAGATGAAGTCGTCAGCCACCTAGTAACGCTAGAAGGTTTGGCTTCTGCCACTACAGATGGCAATTCCATTACTCGTGCAGCTGGCACCAAGGGTTACGCCAACTCGGTTGAGTTCATTGTCGAAACAATGAAAGAACATGGTTACATCGTTACTACACAAGAGTTTGACTTCCGTGCTTGGGAAGAGCTAGCTGGTACGAAAGCCAACGTCGATGGCAAAGATCTTATCAGTGTACGTGAAGCCAGTGACGGCGTTGAAGCAGACTTTGCTGTCATGTCTTACTCAGGTAATTCCAACGGCCAGATTAGTGGCGAGCTCGCGTTCGTGACACCAGACTTCCGCTTTGATGCCCCCGATTACGACAGTACTGATGGCTGTGAAGCATCCGACTTCACAGGCAAAGACGTCACAGGCAAGATTGCCGTTATCCAACGAGGTGGTTGTGCGTTTGACGCCAAAGTTGTAAACGCACAGAATGCTGGGGCGAAAGCGGTTATCGTCTTCAACCAAGGCAACGATGAAGGCAGAAAGTCTGTCGTTAGCGGCACGCTAGGCAGTGACACGAAAGCGACCATCGCCGCTTTGGGCGCGCGCTTCGATCTTGGTCAAGAGTGGTACAACAAAGCACAATCTGAAACAGTATTGGCCAACCTTACGGTCAATGTGAAAGACGAAGATGTCGTAACGCAAAACATTCTTGCTGAAACCCCTCGCGGTAACGACGATCAAGTCGTCATGCTTGGTGCTCACCTTGACTCTGTTCCAGAAGGTCCAGGTATCAATGATAACGGCACAGGTACAGCAGGCCTACTTGAATATGCGGTGACCCTATCTGAGCTTGAAGTACCTGTGAAGAACAAAGTTCGCTTCGCATGGTGGGCGGCTGAAGAAGCAGGTCTAGTGGGATCTGAGTACTACACCAATGACTTGTTCCAACCAATCTACAATGATGCACAAGCTCAAATTCTTGAAGAACTAGGTTTGAAAGATCCAAGTGAGCTAACGCCTGAGCAAGTAGAACTGGTCGAAGCCCGTTACACTGAGCTCAATAAAGTGAAGTTGTACCTGAACTTCGACATGATCGGTTCACCTAACTACATCTATGGTGTGATGGACGGTGACTTGTCCGATACTAAAGACAGCCCAGATAATGCTTACACTGGCGATTTCAAACCTCCATACGGCACATCTGACATCGAATCTATCTTCCAAGAGTTCTTTACTGATAAAGAAGAAGCAACCATTCCTCAAGCTCTATCGAAACGCTCTGACTACGCAGGTTTTGCTGATTGGGGTGTTGCATTTGGTGGCCTGTTCACTGGTGCTGAGAAAGTGAAAACCGCTGAAGAAGTTGAGAAATTCGGCGGTGACATCGATGTGTCTTATGATAAGTGTTACCATCAGGCGTGTGATGACGTGAACAACGTTAACCAGAACGCGCTTTATACCAATACTCAGTCACTTGCTTACGTAACAACTTACTACGCAATGAGCAAACAGTTGTTCCCAGAGCAGCCAGCAGAGCCAGAAGTGAAAGCGCAACGTGCCTTCTCTACTGCTGAAGCGCCAAAAGAGAAACTACGCATTGGCGAAAGACTCAAAGCAGCAGACAGCGTCTCTGATCACGATCACTTCCACGGTGACTTTGATCAAGACCTGAAATAATCACCTTCCGTGATACAAGCGCCGTGCCTCGCACGGCGTTTTTCGTTCTATCTCACGTTTTCATCACTGAGCCGCTTTCTACGCCCCACACTCTCGCCAAAAGGAGGAGTCAAACCCCATCAACTTCCACTAGCCTTAAATCAACCTCAATAAGAATGGTTAGATTGCTGAATGAAGAAGTACAATATTTATCAGGTCTTTACCCGTCTTTTTGGCAACACGAATACCACCAATCATCCATGGGGCAATATAGATACCAATGGGGTTGGCAAGTTCAGTCACTTTACTGAAAAGGCTTTAAATGAAATTCGTGATTTGGGCATCACACACATCTGGTTTACTGGCGTACCACACCATGCCCTAGTCAATGATTACACGCATGTAGGAATCGATAATGACCACCCTTCGGTTGTCAAAGGTCGTGCAGGCTCTCCTTACGCGGTAAAGGACTACTACTCGGTCAACCCAGATCTAGCTGATAACCCCAGTCGACGAAACCAGGAATTCGAAGATTTAATCAGTCGCACCCACAATGCAGGCCTCAAAGTTATCATCGACATTGTGCCTAATCATGTAGCTCGGGTTTATAAAGGATTAAACAATCCTTCGGGGGTGGAAGATTTTGGGGCTCACGATGAAACCAATGTCTGCTATCACAGAGACAACAACTTCTACTACATTCCAGATACTCCTTTTGAACTACCAAGCGAATTATCGCCTGAAAATATCCTAGGAGGTGAGGGACATCCTCATTTAAAAACGCCTTATCAGGAGTTTCCGGCAAAATGGACAGGCAACGGTTCAAGGAAAGCTCAACCGTCCATTGATGATTGGTACGAAACAGTAAAAATTAATTATGGTGTTCGCCCTGACGGCAGCAAAGACTTTCCTATACTACCGGAAGAATACCGTTTCAAACCTCACTCAGATCACCATCAATTCTGGCAGGATAAATCCGTTCCGGATTCATGGCAAAAGATTCGGGATATCGCACTTTACTGGCTTGAAAAAGGCGTCGATGGCTTTCGTTACGACATGGCCGAAATGGTGCCTGTCGAGTTTTGGAGCTATCTCAACTGTTCGATAAAAATGGCTAACCAAGATGCCTTTCTGATGGCTGAGGTCTATCAGCCAGAACTTTATCGCGACTATATCCAGCTCGGAAAAATGGATTACCTCTACGACAAGGTTGATCTCTATGACCAGTTGAAGTCAATTATACAAGGTCACGGTTCTACGCGAGAGATTGGCCACATTGAGTATCAGCTACGCGATATTGAGCACCATATGCTGCACTTTCTCGACAACCATGATGAACAGAGACTTGCTTCGCCTGAATTTTCGGGGTGTGCTCAAAAAGGCAAACCCGCCATATTGGTGTCTACTTGCCTATCAAGTTCCCCTAGCATGATCTATTTTGGTCAGGAAGTCGGTGAACCTGGGGCGGAGCTTGGCGGATTTGGCACACCCAGCCGCACGTCGATATTCGACTATGTGGGCGTCCCTCACCATCAACGTTGGATGAACCATGGTGCTTTTGACGGAGGCCAACTGAGTGAGGAAGAAAAAGCGCTAAGACTCTTCTACCAAAAGCTGCTTAACCTAACATTAAAGAGCTCTGCGCTATTGGGAGACTATCATGACCTTTACGCAGCGAACTTTGACAATTTCGGCGAAATGCAAGATCAGTTGTTCGCTTTCGCCAGATCCAGTGAACAACAAAAGCTGATTGTTATTGCCAATTTCAGCGCGCAACAAGGTAAGCAAGTCGAACTGATTATCCCTTACTCAATCATTATTGAGTGGCAGCTGCTTCCCGGACAATATCGTTGGATAGATAGGATCAGTGACTCAGAGTACACTCTCAATGTGACTCAAACATCAGCTTCTATTTCTATGTTGCTTTCCCCACTGGCAAGCCTGTTTCTGGAGCTTGCCGCCCCTAATTCGGAACAAAAAGGTGGCGAGCAGTAACAGCGAAATCTCGATTCAGCTTGGGCCCGCGTCTCTTCAATTCTTATCGAAAGCGAACGCTAATACACGTCTTATAGAACTCGATTGCCCAGATATCTCTGGGCAATACTATTTCGTTTCAAATTTAATCTTTCTAATAATCAATCCATTACCTTTCACATTTGCTATTTTTAATTAATTTGCAAAAACAATATTTGCAATAGCAACTATTGTTTTGTAAATTTAAATCATCCCATACAGATAAAGCAAAGGTAATTAAGATGAAAAACTGGATTCGAACAACACATAAAGCAGCCGCCTTAAGTGGCTTTATGATGATTCTAAGCTTCTTTACTAGCACGCTTTATGTGGAACTTTTTGGCAGTTTTGCTCAGATCGCAAGCGTTAAGACATACATCTTCTACGCAATATGGTTTTTGATTCCAACCATGGCATTGGCGGGTATTACGGGGGCGAAAATGGCACCGAAGGTCACAAGAGGGCCGATTGCAGCAAAGAAAAAGCGCATGCCCTTTATCGCGTTGAATGGTTTGCTAGTTCTGACGCCAGCAGCCATCTTTCTTCACTATCTTGCAAGCGCAGAGCAGTTTACCAGCACGTTTTACATCATTCAGATTATTGAATTAATTGCGGGCTTCACCAACTTGATACTAATGAGCATGAGTATCCGAGACGTTATGCAGCAGAAAAAACCCGCGCAATTAGCCTAAGCCACTAAACGATGGATCTGCTCAATGGTATCTTGGGCAGATTCATAATCAACGGGCAGCTCGACCACACCATTGGCCGTCTCTACAAACAAGGATGGGAAACTATTCCCACCGATAGAACGAGCGAAACCCAGTTCCTCCATAAATTGTTGGTTTAGAGCTTCAGACTGAAAATCTTGCAAGAACTGCGCTTCATCAAGACCAATCTCCGCAGCTATCGCAATCAATACTTCACTGTCACTCGGGTTTCGTGCTTGAAGGTAATAAGCATGCTGAATGGCGCGTAGCATCTCTTTCTCCGCTCCCTGCTTGCGTGCCGCTAACACTGCTCGACAAGAAGGATAAGTTGAGCGCTTAGGGGTGTTTTTCGTCCAGAAGTCATAGTTGAACTCAGTGCCCAGATAGTTTTCGATCTTTTTCCAATACGAGGCAATTTGTTCACGCATGGCGATGGGCATAGGCTCCATAGAGTCTGGTGCCAATCCACCCACCACATACTGCACTGTCACCTCATCAGCTAACGCAGTCTGGATCTTTTCCCAAGTGGGCTTGTAACCCCAACACCAAGAACACATAGGGTCGTAAACGTAGTAGAGTTTGGCTGCTTGCATGAGTTCATCCTTATAATGAGTAGCGAATCAGGGTCTACATCACCAATTCGTCTATTTCCTTTAACCCCATAGAGGTAATTGTCACCTCTACTTGATCGAGATCATTTTAACAAAGTCATTACATCATTTATGTTGACATAATGTTACAGAGATTAACAAGAGGGATGCCCATGGAACTGAAAAAAGACCCAAGATGTTACACTGACGTGTGTGTAGATGGTAAATGGTTTCACCATGATCACTGTACCAGTAAAGCGTATATGCTCAAGGGCGGTGCGGATGTGAGTGTGGAATTTAACAAAATACCTGAAACAGAAGACGAACTTATTGAGCTGTTAGTTCAGAGTGTTTAAATAACAAGCGCTTAGCCCCCACATTGCTAAGCGCTTGTTTTTATCTTTCATTTGTTGATTGCGAGGTAAGTACCGGCAGCAATCATCACGCCACCAGCCCCTTGATTCAGCTTGCGTTGAGCACTTGGTGTTTTCAACACTTTAACCAGTCGCCCTGCGCCAATCGCGATCATCATTAACCCTGTCATTAGAGCAACAACGCTTAATACCGCAGCTAGAGCAATATCCTGACTATTAAGAACGGTTAAGTCCATAAACGTTGGCAGGAATGAAATATAGAATAGGATCACTTTAGGGTTTGAAGCCGAGATCAGAAAGCCCTGTACAAATCCGGCGATATGAGACGGTGCTTTTGGTGTTTGATCTTGTTGAATCGCTTCACTGGCCTGAGGCAGTGCTTTAATCATCTTATAACCGAGATAGATGAGGTAAGCCGCACCGACGTAGCGAATCACCACAAACAGAGTTGCCCAGTTTTCAGCTATTGCGGCCAAACCCAAGCAAGCTAAAAGGAGATAGATAACATCGCTGGCAACCATTCCAGCAGAAAGAGAAATACAGTGTTTTGCACCTGAAACCATCGCACGAGCAACAATGGCAAATACGCCCGGCCCAGGTGTAATGCTAAAGATCAACATAGCAATAAAAAAGGTGATCGCGCTTTCAACGGTCATGGCTGTGCCTCAATACATAGTGGGTTACTGAAAAGTAACATTATTGTATAAAAATACAATCGCCTTGCAGCATTCAAACTCACTATAATTTCAGCCAACTGGCATACTCAGGATCCGTATCTTTCAGATCCATGTAAATCCAAACCATGCGGTCGACAAACCATGCTTTGAATACCATTACCACATACTGGTAAATTTGCTTTGCATCGCTCTGCTGATGGGAATACTGTCGTCACCCATTACCGCCACCATTTTGCCGGTAAAGTCCTTCTTCACTTTATCTATCATCGAGACATTAACCACACTCGAGCGATGTACTTGCCAAAACAACTCCGGATCAAGCTGAGCCAGCAGTTCCTTAAGTGACGTTCGCAGAACATACTCGACTTTGTTGCCCTGCTCTCGCTTGTACAGAGAGACGTATTTATCTTCCGCTTTGAAGTAGAGTACTTCAGACAAAGCAATGAGGTGGATCTCTTCACCTTTGCTCGCTCTAATCCAACTTAAATATTTCGGCTGAGCGGGCGCGTTGAGCTGCTGAATCTGATTCAGCAAAGTGCCAAGCTCTGTCGCGGGTTCAGCGCTATATAACCTCGCTTTCAGTTTTTTAACGCATTGAGTAAGACGAGAATCAGAGACGGGTTTAAGCAGATAATCCACCGCATTAGTTTCAAAAGCTTGGACAGCGTATTCGTCATACGCCGTCACAAACACAATATGAGGTTGGCAATCACGCTTAGATAGCTTCTTCGCCAGTGACATACCATCCAGCCCAGGCATTTTTATATCCAGAAATACCACTTGAGGCTGATGTTGCTCGATCATTTCAAGGGCTTGCTCACCATTCGCAGCCTGCCCGACAATATCGAGTTCTGGCCAATACTCAGCGAGCGCCTGATTAAGATGACGACGCAGCAACGGCTCATCGTCGGCAATGACTGCGGTAAGAAGATCAGTTTGCATCCATGTTTTCCTCAAGTTTCTCCAATGAGCTACGTTGTACAGACAACTGAGCAATCACACCACCCGATGCATTCTCTTTCAGGTTCAGTGACGCATGTTGACCAAACAAAGTGGTGAGCCGATGACGAATATTGTCCAGCCCAATCCCCTGACCAGCATGACTAGGCGTATCGCTAAAACCAATCCCATTGTCAATAACAGAAATGGTCACACTATCCTGATTTTCAGCAACCTCTACTGTTATTTTTCCACCGACAGAGCTGGGTTCAATGCCATGTTGTACTGCGTTCTCCACTAGCGGTTGAACCAACAGAGGCGGTATATTGAGGTCACCCAAATAATGGTCGGAGATTTCATAATTCAAGCGTTCTCCGAGCCGTATTTTTTGAATGGCAAGGTAAGCATCCACCAGCTCTAATTCGCCTCTTAAGGTCGTATTGTACTGACGACTGCGTTGTAACGTCCCGCGTAAAAGCTCAGTCAGTTTCTCCAGCATCCGCTTGGCATTTGTCGCGTCGCAATCTATCAATACGCTAATGTTAGCCAGTGTATTAAACAAGAAGTGAGGTTCAATCTGGCTTTGCAGCTGTTTCAGTTGGCTTAGTAACAGTGCTTTCTCTTGCTCCGTTTGAATACGGCGAGCCCGTTCCAGCTCCTTTTGAGTCTGCAGCTTTTGCTCATGCGTATAGAAATACAGCAAACAAGCCGCTGAGAAAATAAACCCAAGAATGATGACCGGCTTCATCTGGCTGAAGTCGGCAAACTTGTCGTATTTGCTTAACCAATAGTAGGCATTGGTCGTACCAAACACCATTGAAGCGCCAATAGACAACATGCTCAGCTGACGCCGAGTCCAATGCTCACTCGTCCACTGCAATAAATGAGAACTCAATACTGCGCTGTATCCGTAGCCGAAACTGATAAGAATATGCTCCCAAAACGGGCTCGGCCAGATGGCATGTGTTGCGAATGCGATGATGAGGCAAAAAACTGAGGTGAACACCAAACTCTTCAATACGTCTGTCAAACGAGTAGCAAAGTCAGTCATCAAAATTTCCCTTTTAGATTTATAAAAATCATACGCTTATCTGATAGATTTGCATATACGGAGTCATGGCTTCCCGTCATAAAACGGGCTGCAAGTTCAACGTCGACCGAAGTCTGTCCTGAGTCATACGCACTGTAGTGAATCCACTGTGTTGCAATGACACCGCCGTCTTGTGGCGATAATAAGAGATCAAAAGTAGGCTCTACATTCTCCAGCCATAAGGCATTTTTACTCCATTGCCACTGACTCCAGCTAGTAGGATTCAAACTCCAATGAAACATGACATTATGCTGTACCAGATTGATATGGTTGAGCCCCTGAGCGTACGAATGCGGCAGTCCAGCGGTGCTGACACTTTCTGATAAAGCAGCCGCTCTTTCCAGCCCCTGACGCCAATCCTCTTTGCTCCATGCCCGATTGTCATACCAATATTCGACAATGATTTGATTGCCGGCTTGGCTAGCCCAATTAAGCCCAACCAAACCTTGAAAGCCACTACTTTTGTTATCCAGAATCACTGGTGAGTAGAGGACTTGCTGCTCAAACCCTAGGTAGTCTCTCTGGTACACAAAAGAAGCGTGGTACGCCCATGACTCATCATAAACAGACACCATGGAGCCGCCAATTAAGCCTTGTCTTACATCGTCATAGTAAGCAATGCCCTGCCATTCCGTCTCATCTGTCAGCCAGTAACGACGCAGACCAATGCCCTGTTGCTCATTTCTTTGTTCAAGCTCGCTACACTCTTGCTTTGTCCAGCTGGAATCGCTGTAAAGCAAACTCCACTCTCCCGAAAGATCAAAGTATGACGCCATTGCGACACCTGCCCCCTCCTCTACCTGAATTCCCACTGGGTTACGCCGATAAGGTTTGAACAAGTCTAAGGGGCGATATCCATACCCTACTCCCCAATCGAGGCGGATTTTTCCCAGCGTCATATCAAGCGGTAGTACGCCTGTCTCCCAGACTCCTTGCCAAAAAAGCTCCTGAACAATCAACTCATTATCAGCTGAGTCGGATGAGTCGCTCGACGCTAGTTGACTACTCTTTGCTGCTAGCAGGCCGCTCCAATTTTGCCACTCTGCCTGCACACGAAGCAACGCGTCTAGCTGCTCAGTGTGCGACGCCGTATGTGGTTCAAACCAGACGGAGTCTCTGTGCTGATTCTGGCTACCACTGACCGTCCAGTCCCAGTTGAAACGTGGCTGAGCAAGGCTAATGCCTGAAACCATTGCCGCCAACGCAAAAATCAAACGGTAACTCACGTTACAGCTCCGACAGTGCGTTACGCGTCAAAAATGCCGGAATATAGTACTTATCTTCAAGTAGATGAGCCGTCACTTGCCGATATTCAATCACCGTTTTCTTCGCTGGCTGAATCTTGTCAATCAAGGTCATGCTCACGACTCTTGACTGGCCATCGCGCTCACCCTGTTCAAACAATGCCTGCTTAGCCAGCTTGCCAGATTTTAAGTACAAATCGGCTTTGATCGGGAAGTCGCTCTCCGATTCCAACCATAATTCGATGCGATCATAACTCGCCCCTTGCGTTACAGACTGCAGAGAAAGCTGGTTTGCCAACACCGCACGCTCATTGATGGTCAAGGTTTCCTGTGCCGTCAGCGTCGCTCGGTAGTCCTGACTCCAAGTGAGAGTAGTTACATCGCCAACGGAGGCTTCACCGAGTAGCTTTTGCATTGGTGTTATACGGATCGGGCGACGACTTTTAGGCATCACTAGCCAATAGTCGTCTCCCAACATCAGCATCTTTTGCCCCGCTTCAACCGGTGACTTAAACACAACCAAAGACTCGCGTTCAGGGCGTGTATAAACATTGTATTGGCGTGTTTTATCCAGCTCTCCGTTTTTATACAAGGTAACGAGAGACACAACTTTGGCGGACGCTGTATCAAGGCGGTAGGCGTCTGCATTTTTGACCATGGTTTCCGTGTCATTAGCAAGCACGCCAACACTCAACAGACTCAATCCGATGGCAATAGAAAGTGATTTAAACATAGGTCAACGCCTCCGTTATCGGCTTATTGACACCCTTTCGGGCGGAAAGAAACGCAGCGAGAATGCAAATCGCCATGACACCCAACGCGCTGTAACTCAGTAGCTCGGGTGAAAAATAGATATTGAGTGGATAGCCGTCGGTTCGACCGGGTGGTGGTGGCATTTGCACATCCACCACCATCAGGGCAATACTAGTGAAGGCTGTTAGAAGCCCACCTAAGAGTGTGCCGATGCCAGCTAACAGTGCTGCTTCGCGCACAAAGCCCGCCACGATTTCCGCAGGATATGTGCCTAACGCGGACAAGGTTCCGATTTCTCGCGTTCTTTCCGTCACCGACATCGTCATGGTATTAAACAGAGCAACGAACACCACCAGCGACATCACCGCCCCCATAATGCCGAAGATTCGATCGTATAAGTCTTTCACTTTGGTGTAGAAAAAGGCTCTTTGCTGCCACGGCGTGACTTCCAGTGCTTGGCGGTGTGGCAAAGAAGCGAGTTGTTCTTCCACCCAACTCTGAAGCTTCAACGTGTTTTGTGTTCCGTAAAGGAAAACCGACAAAGTACTCACTTTGTCACTCACCAATAGTTCCTGTACCGATTCAATATGCAGGTATAGCTGGCGCTTATCGAAGTCCGGTACACCCGTTGAATAGATACCATGAACTTTAAAATCGAGTGCATTTAGCGCGCCGTCGCTCGTCGTTGCAAGCACGGTGATCCAGTCACCAATTGATACGTTGAGATTACGTGCCAAATCGACGCCAAGCATCACCTCAGGCTCCGAGGGTTGAAATCGCGAAGAGCGAATATCAGACAAGGTTTTGCCCTGACGCACGTCGAGAAACGGCCCCTTCATATCGAACTCACGTTCATTCACGCCAGTACCGACAAAAATGGTCGATTTATTACCATTTGAGACCAGCCCTGTGAACTCAATCCTAGGCTGAATGCCTCGTATATCCGGATTCGATATCAGTTGTTTGTAGATCGCAGCGCTGTCTTCCAGACCATTCGCAAATGGCATGTCTTCATCTTTCTCGAAAAATCCGGGAAGGCTGATTGTCAGATGGCCCGTATCCCGCGCCGTTGATTCTTGGAGTGATTCATAGGTGTAAAGCCCAAACCCACCCGCTGACGTCAAAGCAAAAACGGCAATCGTGATAATAAGAGCGGACAACACATTGCGACGACGATTTCGCAGCAAATTCAGATACGCTATGCGCACTGATTGAGGAACTAACTGGCCCATTTCATCGCCTCCTCGCTTATTCTGCCATCCACCAACGAGAGTGTGCGGTCACATTGATTCGCCATTCTTTGGTCATGAGTGGCAACAATGAAGGTTGTCCCGAGCTCATGACCAAGGGTTTTCATCAGTTCAATCACACGCTGCGCGGTATGGCTATCCAGACTGGCGGTTGGCTCATCGGCAATAACTAGCTTGGGTTGATGAACCAGCGCCCGTGCAATGGCGACACGCTGTTGTTGACCACCCGAGAGATGATCAGGTCGATGGTGAGCAAACTCTTCCAACCCCACTTTGCCAAGCATTTCCATGGCGAGCCGTTGCTGCTGTTTGGCAGAGTATCCGTTCAACATTAATGGGTACGCCACGTTTTCCCATGCATTCATTACGGGAACCAAGTTAAAGCGCTGGAATACAAAGCCCATGCTGGTCCGCCTCAATTGCGCTGATTGTTGTGGCTCTTTCGGGTATGCCGAACCATCGAACGTAACCTGACCTTCATACTCACTATCAAGCAAACCAAGAATATTCAGTAGTGTGCTTTTGCCAGAGCCTGATGGGCCACAAAGAGCGACCATTTCACCATTACTAATTTCGCCAGTGACGTTGCTGAGTGCCTCCACTCGCTGCTGACCGAGTTGGTACTGCTTGGCTAGATTTTGAAACTGCAACATGCTCTCTCCTTAGGCGTTATTGGCCATCGCTATCGCTTGTAACGTCATCGGATGTTGGGCATTGAGCGTTGACATTTCCTGTGCCCATTTTTGTGCCTGTAAGCTGTCTTCTGCGCGAATGGCGGCCTGAATGGCGTAGATGTAAACCCAGGCAATCGCATCAAAGGATTGAGACGTAAAAGCCTGTTCAGAGAGAAGCCCTGAATACAGTTCATAACCGCGTTCGAAATGATTAAACATGTCGGGTAGTGACGTATAAGTCGCCGCCGCGACCGCTCTTGCCAAGAGTGACTCAGGTAGCCCCTGACGAATCTCTTGCAACGGAACGGGGGTTGTACCATCCGATAGCATATCCAACCCTTTAGCAATCGTACCGAGCCCTTGCTCGACGTATTTCATCTTGTTCCAAGGAAGAAAAGCATCGCGTCCCTTCAAGGTTTGTGTGCTACCGAGATAGACCAATGTCAGAGCATCACCGCCTTGTCTTTCGATCTGACCTTGCAGCTGCTGATAAACGGATTCAACCTTATCTTCATCGCCTTGAGCGGCTTGATTATATTGCTCTATTAACTTGTCACTTGGCGCCGCGACCGCTTGAGCGCTAACCAGTAAACACAGACCTAATTGATGCGTCAATTTCATTTTGTCGTTCCTTCTTCTTAGCTGATGTTCAAAGGTTAATCAGCGATGGGCAAGGCTGCTTGGGTATGCGACGAATGGTGGTTAGAAGACGTGAATGGTAAAAATGGAGCGTGAATGGTGAGATTTTGTTCAGCCTTTGCAGCTTATCTGGAAATCAACGGCTATGATCGTTAAAGTAGCGCCATGATTATTTATCGCATTGAAATTCAATGTGACGAGAGAGAAGAAATTATGTTTAGCGATGATCGCATCATTGATAATCTGGAAGAGCTTGAAGCTTTTCTCCTCGCTGTAGAAAGCGGCAGTTTTGGTTTGGAAGGCGTTGCAGGGATCGCACTTGCGACAAACAACGCTGATGGCCGCCACTTTGTGGCAGTACTGGATGATAATCATCAACTGCTGCTAGCTCGCTGGGTGACCGACGAAATTTTCAAAACAGGCCAGGATTTAGTCCGCAACGGACCGAAGAAAAGCCATTAAAAAAGCCCGCAATTGCGGGCTATTTTATTGCTTAATCACAGTTAGCTCAGGCCACCGAAGCAAAGGTATTTAACATCCATATACTCATCAATACCTTGCTTGGCCCCTTCGCGGCCAATACCGGATTGTTTAACGCCACCAAAAGGCGCGACTTCTGATGAGATAATCCCATCATTAATCCCAACCATGCCATATTCAAGTGCTTCAGCCACCTTCCAGATACGACGAATGTTATCACTATAGAAGTAAGCGGCCAGACCGTAGATAGTGTCATTGGCCATCTCAATCAACTCTTCGTCGCTCTCGAACGCCAAGACTGGTGCCACAGGGCCAAAAATCTCTTGGGAGACAATATCCATTTCTTGAGTCACGTTCTTTAGGATAACCGGAGCAATAAACTGTCCAGCTTGAGGCACTATGGGTGAAACAGGCTGCGCCCCTTGTTCAATCGCCCCTTGAATTAAACACTCAATGCCCTCTTTGGCGACTTGGCTAATCACAGGTCCAATATTGACGCATTCTTCCAAGCCGTTCCCAAGTTTGAGCTGTTTTACCGCTTCATCAAATTTAGCCACAAATTCGTCGTATACATTGTGATGAACATAGAAGCGATTAGCACACACGCACGTCTGGCCTGCATTGCGGAATTTAGAAGCCACAGCTCCAACTACGGCAGCGTCTATGTCCGCGTCGTCAAATACGATGAACGGGGCGTTACCGCCCAACTCCATTGAAGTGCGTTTAATATCATGGGCACTCTGCTGCATCAAGAGACTGCCGACGCGAGTTGACCCCGTAAAAGACAGCTTGCGAATCAGTGGGTGAGAGGTAAACAGCGCCCCAACTTCTGGCGCACTCTCACCTAGAACCACTTGCAATACATCGCGAGGAATACCCGCCTGATAGGCAAGTTCTACAACCGCAAACGCAGACAGCGGCGTCAGTTCAGCCGGTTTCACCACAAAGCTACAACCTGCAGCAAGCGCAGGAGCGGCTTTGCGAGTAATCATCGCTATCGGAAAGTTCCACGGCGTAATCGCACTCGCGACACCGACTGGCTGCTTAATAGTCACCATACGCTTGTCGGGCGTTGGCGCCGGAATGGTTTCACCATAAGTGCGTTTTGCTTCTTCAGCGAACCACTCAACAAAGCTCGCACCATAGAGCACTTCACCTTTCGCTTCCGCTAGTGGCTTACCTTGTTCTAGGGTCATCAAACGACTGAGGTCATCTTGGTTTTCAACCAGTAATCGAAACCAACCTTGGAGGATAACAGCTCGCTGTTTACCAGTCAGCTTGGCCCACTCTTTCTGAGCATTATGAGCCCGAACAATTCCCTGTTCGATTTCCTCCTGAGTGGAAATCGGAGCATAACCCAGCAGCTCTTGTGTCGCGGGGTTATAAACCGCAACACTTCTGTCCTGATCCGACACCATAAAAGACACTAAACTCTGATTACCTATTTGCTGCATTGTGATTACCTTGTTCTTCGTCGATTGTGGTTTTTAAACCACACGGCACTCCTAAAAAGTCTGATTTGAGAAGCGTGAGTATTGTAGGGTATCCGCAACCTCTTGCGCTTTAGATTGGGAACTCATTAAATGTAGAAGCTTTAACGCAGCCTGATAACTAACCAGGCTGCCATTGGATGTAAGTACGTTACCATCGACAACATAGTTTTTGTCTGTCAGTACCTTAACTTTCGGGTAGTCACGTTGAAAATCACGCTCACCTCCTGCCCATGTCGTCGCTTGTTTACCATTTAACACACCTGCTTCAGCTAATAGATAAGCACCTGAACAATTGCTTGCCATCCACTCTGCAGTTTTGGCTGTTGAGGAAATATAGCGGATCAAAGCTTTGTTATTGACCAATGGATCCATATCGTAACTGGACGTAAGTATTAAAGCATCAAGCTTAGGGGAATCACCAATCCAGGTATCCACTCCCAACTGTAATCCTTCTTCTGTCGTCACAGTCATTGTATCCGTGACTGAAATGGTCACCACTTCATAATCACTGAACCATGTTAATCGGTTCGCAACGCCAAATACTTCTAGAGGTGCGGTAACATCTGATGTCAATACACCATCATAGACTAATACGCCGATAGTCTTATCCGCTGCCGATACGGTTGGCCCAAATACCATTGAGAGCAAAAGAAGCGTAGATAGCATCGTCATACGGATGTTTAATTTATCAATTTTCATTATTTATCCCCATTATGTGAATCAAATTAGTCATCACTATCTTAGCGAGCATCTTTAATGATTGAAGTGGCATGTTAACCTATCTATAGTGAATTATATTCATGAATAAATGATGGAGTTGAAGTGGATAAACTACGCGCATTGCGCTTTTTCATCACGACTTTAGACACAGGCAGTTTCGCGGCAACGGCGAAAAAATATGGCACAGACCCATCGACCGTGAGTAAAGCTGTGAACAGGTTAGAGTCTGACCTTGGAATACAGTTGTTTCTTCGCTCTACACGCCAACTCAACTTAACCCTCGCGGGACAGCAGTACGAACAAACCGCAAGGCACGTGCTCAATGAACTCATCACATGCGAAAAAGATCTAAAACAGGCTAACAGCTCACCATCAGGTACATTGAAACTCAATTTACCCGTCTCTTATGGCCGCCGTTATATTCAGCCGTTGTTAAAAGAGTTTCGTTACCAATATCCAAAGATTGACTTGGACATCTGCTACGATGACTCCTATATCGACATGGTTGATCAGGGTGTCGATGTGTCAATTAGGTCGGGTGTTGTGCAAGACCGGCAGTTGATCGCTCGCCAACTGAGTCCTATCGATTACTTGATTTGTGCAAGCAAAGAATACCTCAAACAGCACGGGGCGCCAAAAGGACCTCAGGACTTTCACCATCATACCTGGATACGCTTTCGCTTTAGACAAACAGGAAGATTACTCGGGCTAAAACTCGCTTCCACTGAACATATTCATTCAGTCGAATCAGCCCAAAACATTGTCGTCAATGATGGTGAATCAATGGCAGAGCTCTGTGCTCAGGGACTAGGGCTAACACAGATTCCTCACTTCATCGCTCGGGACTGGCTTAAAAGCGAACAATTAATCCCTATTTTCCCCAGCTTTCGTCCACCAAACGAAGGCGTTTATATTCTTTACCATCAACGTGAATACATGCCGTTGCGAGTGAAGCTCTTCGTCGACTTTGTGGTGAAATCAATACAATCCCAAGGTGAGACTCCACGGCATACTTGGGCCAAGCACCTAGATATTAAACTGCCCAGATAATATAAGCGCCTTGTCATTTTGGCTTATGTGCCGCTGTAAACAATTCTGAATAATAATCCCTAATTTTATGCCGTCCATAAACTGGAGCAATTGAGTCCTTGCCCATAACCGTCAAGAAAAATTCAGCCGCTCCCCCCCATTTTTCGGGTAGGTTTTGCATTACAAGTAAGGTTAAACGCCTCAGGTAGTCCGGCAATCGGACAATGTTCACATCTTTATACTGTGCGTCAAAAGCAAACTGTGCGATCTGAATAGTGGTTAATACTTCAGGGCCTCCTACGTCCAGTTCTTTCACATTAGACTGGATGGCTTCAATACAAAATGTCGCGAGATCTTCACCATGAATTGGGTTTAATTTCTTTGCTGAAGAACCAAACAGGTACACACTACCTTTAGTTGCCATGTGGTAGATTTCGGCCAAATCTGAGAAGAAGCCATTTGGTCGAATAACGCATGGCTTTAACCTCTCTGAGCTGAGTAAACGAGAAGCAAACCTTTCCTTAGCACTGAGCAGACGAACACTAGAATACTTTGCTGCATTAAACGCTGAAATATAGATAAATTTCTCTACACCTGCGTTTTCCGCCTCAAGCAAGACGTTGAGATTGGCTTGATAGTCGATATCCTCATACTTCAAACCATCTTTTTGACGAGTAATACCCAAGCAAGAAATCACAACGTCAACGCGGTCACAAATACCTTTAAGCTGATGCTGGTCGGTCACTTCTGCCTCAATAATCTGAGATTCACTAACGCCGATCTCTAGCAGCTTCTGTGTATTGCGAGCCAACGCAACAAAGTCTTGACCACATTCTTGCAGTTGCTTGACGACATACAGGCCTAAGTATCCCGTCGAACCCACTACTAAAACCTTACTCGGTGTAGTCATGATAGTTTCCTTACCTTTAAAGCTTCATACTCAGCTAGTATTCCGTAATGCGGCTATTCTCTCACGCCATGAGAGAGACCTCGCTCATCTTAAAAGTGGGCGCTATCCACTCAAGACCAACTGGAGAAAAACAAGCAGAACAAGAGTATTAACGCTCTTTTAGCAACAATCATGTTGTTTATTCACACCTAGAGGAAACGTCATTTCAACCAACCCATTGACTTCAGATGATCGAATAAAGCCTTTGGACTGATACAAATTGATCGCAGGATTCTCACTAAACACACGTAAAACGAGCTTAGTCGATTGAATGTTAAGTGCGTGTACAGCCGCTAGGTCAAGGCACTTGGCTCCAATTCCTTTTCCTTGATACTCAGGTAAAAGTTGCAGATCTCGCAGGAAAGTGATGCCATCAGCATAGCTAAAACGCAGCACTCCGACACGGGTATTATCTAAGTGAACCTCATAATTGTCTAACTCTTGCCAACTGTTGAGAAATTGATTGTGATCCCAAATGATCCCACGAGTTTGATAATAAGGTGCCATATTTGTCTTAGTTAAGTATTCTGCAAATAAGGCATCATTACCGACTTTAAGCTGCACATTCATACCTTCTCCTTACTTTAAACATGTGTTTTCTTACAAAGAATGGATAAAATAAAAGACCTAATAAATAGGTCTTTTATATATTATCTTCCACTCATCGTCACTCAGTGAGCGGCGACTTATTTGTTTACATTACACGTTTTCGAGTTCAGGTCCACGGATCGACGTTCTTAATCCTTTAACCAAACGCTCAACGGCTACCGTCAGCTCCTCTGGCGAGGCATTGGTGTAGTTAAGTCTTAGCGCAGGCTTTGCCTCATCTGCATTTGGATAGAATACAGGGCTCGGCACAACTGCCACACCATTTGCTAGTAAAGCTTTTGCCAGTGCAAACGTGTCGCATGATGGTAACGTCACCCAGATAAACATGCCACCTTCAACAGGCTTCACTTCACAACCGACCGGTAGTTGCTTTTGTAGCTCTGCAAACAACTTCTCATAGCGGGATTGGTACAGGTCTCTGACCATACCAATATGCGCTTCAAAGCCTTGATGTTGTAATAAGCCCAGCAGCAATGCCTGCATAGGGACACTTGAATGTAAGTCCGCTCCTTGCTTGATTTTGATAAGCGGTTCAAGATATTCACTATTGCCACTGACAATGCCAACGCGAAGACCTGGAGAAGCAATCTTTGAGAAAGAACGCAACACAATAGAATGTTGTGGGCAGAAATCTGAGACCAGTGGAATCGCCTGACCTGAGAATCTCAACTCACGGTAAGGGGCATCTTCAATCAGCACAACATTGTATTGCTCACACAATGCACCAACCTGCTGACGCGTTTCCAACGTCCAACAAACACCGGTTGGGTTGTGGAAGTCTGGCACAGCGTAGAACATCTTAGGTGACTGTTCAGCGAAACTCTTCTCAAGCGCATTTAAATCAGGGCCCGTTTCAGTCTGAGGTACGGTGACAATATCCGCCTGCACCAAACCAAATACCTGCATCGCGCCAAGATAGCTCGGCGCTTCCATAACCACTTTATCACCCGGGTTGACATAGGCACGAGCAATCAGATCTAGCCCTTGCTGAGATCCTGTACACGCCATTGCGGTGTGTGTCTCTGGCAGGTCAAAGTATTCTGCCAAGAACTCTAGAAGTGGCGCGTAGCCTGCGGTTGCTCCGTACTGGAAAACTTCCGGCATCGATGAAAGGCTTTCTAGTGTCGGCTTCATTAATTCAATTGGAAATGTGCTTTCGTCTGGTAAGCCACCCGCGAGCGAGATAACATTTTTATCCGATGCGGCAGCGAGAATTTCACGAATATATGACGACGAGATTTGTTGCAGGGAGCGAGCGATTTCCATAACAGTTCCTGAGTGTAATTTTAGAATTTTTATCGTCCAAAAGACGTTAATGAAGTGTATAACCCATTGATGAAAATAGGATGTCCGTTTATGCTGTTCAACATGTCCGTTTATGCTATTTTTCTTTATGAGTCGACAACACATATTCCGTATCAATGACGTGCTTTATCATATTCATAAAGATATCAGCAAACCACTGCCAGCCAAGGAATTAGCGGATATTGCCGCCTATTCTGAGCAACACTTTCATCGCATTTTTAAACAGGTGGTCGGAGAATCTATCCACCAATATATCCGCCGAACACGAATGGAGTATGCCGCCAACCAATTGATGTTTGAACCGCATTCTTCGGTATTGGACATCGCCAACAAATGCGGCTTTCACTCTGTTTCTTCTTTCAGCCGAGCATTTAAATCCACTTTCAGCGTCTCTCCCGGAGAGTGGCGAAAGCACGAGCAACAAAACATCGATAAACCCTATCTCAAAGATCCTGAAATCGCCGCAGGCTATCACCGCGTCGCCAAAAAATCCCTTCCCGAACCTAAAATAATCGAAACCCCCGATCGTCTAGCCGCCTATATTCGCCATGTAGGTTATAGCCGAACGGTAAAAAATGCTTGGCGAGTCTTAACTTCGTGGGCAGGCAGCGAGGGGCGTGATACATCACGTCAATACGGTTTGCATCACTCAAACCCCGCGTTGGTTGAACTAGATAACTGTCGCTACGTAGCCTGTATCGAGATAGATACACAGATCAAGGTTCGCGGTATCGTTAATCAGTTAGTGATACCGGGTGGACTACATGCGGTATTTCGCCTCACCGGAGTTTATGGAGAGCTGCTTCCTCAAATCAGCAAGGTCCATGAACAATGGTTGCCTGAATCCGGCTTTAAGCTGGGTCCAACGCCAGCCTATGTTCACTATCACAGGAATCACTTCCTGCATGAAGATGAACACTTTGAACTCGATTTTTACCTGCCTATCAGTTTTTATTAGGCAATCCTAATCATCAAGGCTCAGATTGAATTGTTTAAACCACTTCTGTTACCGTGTCATTCCTCATTAACAACGGAGCTGTTTAATGGACTCAAGTAGGCTAAACCAATATCTGGCTAAGATCGGGCTCTCATACATACCCCAAACCACCATCGAAGACCTTACTGTCCTCCACCGAGCGCAACATCGCAGAATTCCTTTTGAAAACTTTGATGTAGCGCTTCGTCGTACTATCAATTTGTCTGACGATGCTTTGTTCGAGAAATTGGTTCTACGTGAACGGGGTGGTTATTGTTTTGAAGTCAATGCCTTGCTACTAAATGCTCTGAAAAGTTTAGGCTTTGACGCAACACCCTTGCTTGGTCGAGTCCACCTTGGACCAGAACCTTCAGGCCGGAGCCATCTGGTATCACTGGTCGTGCTTGACGGACAGGAGTGGATTGTGGACGTTGGATTTGGGTCCCATACTCCACGAACACCGATACCTGTTGTTTTTGACAGGGAAATCCCCACCGATTTACAAACCTTGCGCTTCGAACAACACTCCCTATACGGCGCTATGCTTCAGGCAAAAATAGACGATGAATGGATTGATCTTTATAGCCTTGATTTTACTCATGTCTGCGCTAGCGATATTGCTTATGGTAATTTCTATATGTCAACTTGCCCTGACTCAAGCTTTTTGCAGAAACGGCTCGCAACAATCCCCACAGACGACGGTATTATCACGCTGCTTAATAGCACGCTAAAGATTAAGGCGAACGGACATATTGAGGAAAAAGAGATCGCTGAAGATGAGAGTTATCTGATGGTTTTAAAACAAATGTTTGGCATTGAGCTGGACGCAAACTTTGACGATTTCATACCACTCAACAAGGATATGTAACAGAGTCGGCAGAGCAGATATAAACAAGGCATCTGCTCTGGACAGCGAACCTAAGAGTTAGGCTGAATTGGGCTCCCCCCTTTCAGCCTAACTTGTTGTGTGACGTATTTGGTTACTGTCTCGGGTTTCGACCAGAGCAAATTTCATCTTCAAAGTCACTACGATAAGGGTTGATATCAAGGCCGCCACGTCGCGTATATCGAGCAAAAACTGTCAATTTTTCAGGAGCACAGCATCGTTTAATATCAGAATAGATGCGTTCGACACATTGCTCATGAAACTCATTGTGTTCGCGAAATGAGATGAGATACTTAAGAAGACTTTCGTGATTGATTTTGGCTCCAGTATAACGAATGTATACGCTTCCCCAGTCTGGCTGATTCGTCACCAAACAGTTCGATTTCAAGAGATGAGAACATAAAGATTCAGAGACGTATTCATCCACTGTGCTTGCGCATAGCGCATCCGCATCATACTCAAACGAGTCTACGGTGATATCCAAACCATCAATACAATCAAATTGCTTATTTATAGACGTTTGTTGTGGTTCATCTACTTCCATAAACGATACCGTCACTTCAGCGCCAGCAGCATTAGTTAAGTCGGACTGCATTGTCTCAATAACTATATCTTGCGATTCAAAACAGGTTTGATTGAAGCTATTTAAATACAATTTGAATGACTTCGATTCAATCAAGTTGTTGGACGTATGAGGAATAATAAACTCTGCGATTGCGACAATGGGCTTTCCTTTATTGTTCAACCATGACACTTCAAAGGCCGTCCATAAGTCAAACCCAGCATGAGTGGCGACCTTAAGATCTTTAATCTCGTTTCTGCCTCTTTGTCTTGGGATAGGATCAAGTAATTCAGGTCGATACTGAGAGATATACTCGCTTTTTTTACCTAGGTTCTTATCATAAGTGGTCATTATTATTTAATTCCTTGACGTTGATGAAGCGGGAAAACAGTTTCCTTGCGAAATAAATGGGGCTGACACTACATATTGCCTAACAGATCTTGAGACAGTCTAACTGAGAAAAACAGCGGAAAGCCGGTTACTTGGTGGTGTATAAAAGAATGCAACAATGGAACGCATCATACTGATTTCGTCTTCTATCGGGAAAAACACTATGTTGCCTCTAAAGTGTGTCCAGTTACTCATTATTGCTCTTCACCTTTGTGCGGGCCATAAAACCAAACCAACACCAAAAATACAATGCCACCTGTAGAATATCAATGCACTCAAATATACACACGCACCCTATCTGATGCATCTGTTTTTATGTTTGAACTGTGATTATCAGTAACGAAGGTATCGCGTCTTGACTTCAAGAAACCACCTATTGGCAGCGGTTAGTTCACGCAGCGTGTTGCCAATGAAAAAGCGTTTGACTCGCTCATGACTCAAACACCAACTGACAATATGCTTACCTGCAGTTGCAACACAAAAGCAAAAGGCCCTCAACATAGGAGAGCCTTTTTCGTTTCAGCCGACCTGTTGTAACAAACGACTATTTGATTAAAAGAAGTCGCCCTGTCAGAGCTGGAACCGAAACGGCACCAGATGTTGCCTGAACATTAATCAACTCACCACTCATCAAGTCTTCAAATTCGCCTGTCGATTTGACTCTTGCTAAGTCAACATTGAGTGTTTGTTCCGTAGTTGATGTGTTGAGTACGTAAATGATCTGCTCGTCGCCATTCACTTTCAGGTCAGCATACAAGTTGTCATCCAACCATAAGTTGCGTCGTTCACCCGCATAAAGTGCCGGATGTTCACTACGAACCTGCATAATTTGAGTCAGATAGTTTTTTACATCTTGTTGCTCAGCAGTTAGCGTCACCCCAGTCACGCCTTGCACTTTCGCGCTTGAGCGAGCGACATGATCATCACACAGCCCCTGAGAAGCACAATCTGATGTGACCTTGTCCGAGAAGTTAGCGACTTCGTCACCAATCTCTTCACCGTAGTAAAGTGTTATTGGTCCAGAGTAAGCCGCTAGAAAGCTAAACGCGGCTTTATGTCGTTTGACTGCTTCACCAAGATTGCCACGCTGAATCAGGTCACCGAAGCGCACCAAGTCATGGTTACCAAGCATTAAGTTTGGCATAGCATGGTAAGGCGATTTGGCACGGCTGTTCCACTCTGCATCCAAAACACGGGCATTGCTGCTCGCCCCCGATTCTTCAACCGCCAGAGCTTGAACTAAACCGTAACGTAACGGGAAGTTGAACGCCGACGAAAGGCCCGGTTGCGAGTCACTGCCATAGGTTGTTGCTGTAATCTCATCGGCACCTTTCCAGACTTCACCGACCATGTAGCCCAATGTTCCCCATTGCTTACCCGCACTCTTATTATGCAATGAGGCTTGCTCTACTGCAGCTCGAATGTTGCGCCATGCCTCAAGTGGAAGCTGATAAGATTGGTCGAGACGCCAGCCGTCAATACCAAACTCTTTCACCCAATAAGTTGCCACCTCTGTGAAGAAGGCTTCACTCGCTGCATCTGGGTAATTAACATACATACCCGGATAACCCTCTTCCCCTCTCAGACTTGGTAGCTTACCCGTTGGGGAAGGTTTCACACCAGTAAGGTTAGTATGACCGAACACCCCATCTAAAAGCACGTATAGACCTTTAGCATGAGCAGTATCAACCAGTTCTTTCAACTTTTCGTTGGTGCCAAATTTAGGGTCGACATTGAAGTAGTCACAAGCAAAATAGCCGGTGGCGTCAAGGCGATCATCACCAGCCTGACCCGCGCAAGAATCAAATACAGGTGTGAGCCACAATGCGTTCACGTTTAAGCTCGCAATGTAGTCAAGACTATCAATAACACCCTGAAGGTCTCCATTGTGGTGAGAATTGCCGTAACCCACACCGTAGTTATGGTCTGAGTCTCCATCCACAAATGACTCCACCATCACCTGATAGATCCTCAGGTCGCAGGCTTTGCTGTCATCCTGATAGCAGGCATAGTCAAGGTTTGTATCTATGACAGACACTACCAACGCAGATTGCTCTGAAGCGTCTAACGAAAACTTGTATACGCCTTGCTCGGTCACTGTCAGCTTGATATTGCCATTTCCTGCATTTTCAAGCGTTACAGAACCGTTGCCAGTTGAAAAGCCACCAAAACCAAGATTGATCGTACTCCAGTCCGAAGATGCCAGTTTGAACTCATACTCTCCCGGAGTGAGGTAGCCTTCAAAGGCGTACACGCCGTCACCCTGATAGGCCATTTCATCACTGGTACTCCAGCCATTCATTGAGCCACGAACGTATAATTTGGCAGAACCGTAAGGCGCGACATCAACTGGCTTACTATCAATATTCAGCCCTTCTCCTTGCGCACCATTTTGTGTCTGGACAAAGACAGTCGCAGTTAATGGTGGAATAGTGAAAGCGCCGTCTTCAAACTTCGCCTGCTTAACGACTGAATCAGACGAGGTTTTCAACACCGGATGCAACTCAAAGCTTTGTGCTCCAGCAATCTGAATGGTTTGTGCTGAAGTATTGGCATTAATCGCAACAACAATTGAGTCGAAATTGCTATCAAGGTCTGCGCCTGCACTCACCCCATCATTTACCGACATCACAATCATGCCCGGTAATGTCGACGGCCCAGTATTATGGAAACGTACACGCTTCAAGACTTGCTCTTCACTCACTAAACGAAGCAATGGTGTGCCGGAACGAATCTTCAGCAGTTCCTTGAAGACCTTGTCTGTCCAAGCAATATGCTCTGGAGTTGCCACGGTATTCGGGTTGCTAATGATTGATTGGATAGCACTCCAGTTAGCCTGATCTTTGTCAGCACGTGGCAGACCAATGTTCCAGTTATTCGTCTGCTTACTGAAATCGACTTTGTTGTACCAATCACCACTGTCGTAGCTATCGCGTTCCATGGATTTAGAGCGTAGCAATTCAGACCCCATGTGCAAGAATGGTACACCTTGTCCGAGCATTACAGTTGATAGACCTACGATCTGCATGCGAGCACGCTCTGCTGGCGTAGCGCTAGCATCGGCTTTGTACTGGTTGAAATCCCACAACGTTTGGTTGTCATGCTTTGAAACGTAGTTAATGGATTCTTGAGGATCGAGTGTATAGGCCGCACCCTGCCCTCCGTACTGGAAATCACGTCCGTACACAGTAGCGCCACTATACGTTTCTAACGGGTAGTTTTGCAGATTACCTGTCATACCGTAACGGATAAGATCCATCTTCGACTTCAGATCATCATTGAATCGACTGCCCGCATTAGCAAAACCCGGATTTTCAAGCAAGGCATCACCACTATCGAATGGACCACCACCGCGTACGCCATCACGTAGACGATCGTTGTAAGTCCCTATGCCTGTGCCCGCCATCGGCCATTGGGTTGCGTTTTCACCACGTTGACCATCAGCAACTTCACCAAAGTTCCAACCTTCACCATAGAACCAAGTATCTTCATCTACTAGCTTGGTTTTCTCATACACGTGCAGCATGCTCGACTTCATCAGGTGTCCCATCAAATCGAAGCGGAAGCCATCAATCTTATAGTCCTGAGCCCACATCACTACACTGTCCGCCACCAGTTTCTCAAACATGCGGTTCTCAGATGCAGTGTTATCACAACAGGTTGAGTTCTCGACAGCACCTGTGATCGGGTTCAGGCGATGGTAGTAGCCCGGTACAGCTTTATCGAGCACAGATTTGTCATACAAACCCGAGGAGTAGGTGTGGTTGTAGACAACATCCTGTACCACTCTGAAGCCCATATCATGAAGCTTCTGCACCATCTGACGGTACTCACGAATACGCGCAATGCCATCGGTTGAAACAGCGTAGCTGCCTTCTGGTGCGTTGTAGTGGAATGGGTCATAACCCCAGTTGAATCCATCCAGTGGACGAACATCTGCGAGCAATGCCTGCGCTTCGCCGCTGTTAGGATCCGTTTTTTCTAGCAAAGACAGAATGGTTGCACCGCGTGAAGTACCATCGCTACACAGCTTGGCATCAGGATTAATGCCGCAAAGTTTTTCTACGGTATCGGTCAGATTCACCGTCTTCGCTGGATCTTCAGGGATGGAAGCCAAATCGTAAGTCGGTAGAAGATGGATCGTTGTCAGGCCAGCTTCTTTTAACGACTTCAACTGCTTAACACTGTCGCGTTCATCTTCTAAGAAGGCCAGATACTTACCGTTGTTTGCTGGTGTACCCTGCGTATCGCTGACACTAAAGTCACGTACATGGAGCTCGTAGATGATGTGATCTTCTGGATTCTCCAGCTCTGGAATCGATTGACTGTCCCAACCTGCCGGTTTGGTTTCATCATCCGTGAGATCAACCAGTTGAGAGTGCAAACTGGACGTGCTCAGAGAGAGAGAATAAGGGTCAGTGGTCATCATCCATTCAACGTGGTCGGTGTTTGGATGGTAAGCTTTCACACGGTAACGATAGAACACATTCTTCAGTGAAGCATCGCCTTGGTAACGCCAGATGCCAGTCGCTGAGTCGAGAGTCAAACTGAATGGCGACTGTGCGATTAGTGCTTTATCCTGATCGTACAAATACAGTTCAACATCTTGAGCTGTTGGCGCCCAAAGTGCAAAGTTCGCACTATCGCCTTCCATCCAGCTACCCAATTTAGCTTCATCCGCATCATTTGGTCCTGCGGTGTAAAGCGTGTCGACAACGCCTGGAATCTGGACACGAGTTGCGACCAACGGTTTGCCTACATCATCGAGTGCCACTGCAATTAGCTGTGTCTTCAACAGCGCTTTAGCCGTCTCAGTATCAATATCCAAATAGAAACCAACACGATCTTTCAGGTGTGGGAAGTCAGGATTATCAACGTTGCCAGCAAATGAAATGTCGTACTTGATAAACTGTTCTGGCTGATTGATATCACCGTTACCCGCAGAACGACTCCAGATTTGGTAACTGGCTGCTTCACCATGATCAAACCAAGCAATGGAATTAACATCGAGCCAGTGAGCCGCTGCACCATCAAGTTTCACCACAATTTGCTCATCTGGTGAGTATTTAACGACTGAGCTGCCGTGTGTCGTATAAAGTGTATTACCTTTAGCAAATTCAGCCTTCAGATCATCACCGCCCAGCGCTTTTGCGTCACCTTTGTGTACGATGAAGTTCATACATGCACCGTGCTCGGATTTCAGTGGTACAACATACTTAGCACCATATTGCGGGTCGATTTCTCCCCAAGCGTATGGATTGCCCCAATCTAGACCGTTTAAGGCGTCAGCCGACACTGCGTCACAAGATGCGTTATTCCACAGGTGAAGTCCCCAGTCCGCGTAATTACCATCATCTCGTTTGTAGTAAATGACCGATTCAGAATAAATCGGGGCAGGCTCAGATGAACTGTTATCTGGGCTGGTTGGGTTTGGATCGATGCTGTCTGGGATCCCATCTCCATCATCGTCGCTAGAGGCAAAGTCTCCTAGCCCGTCGCCATTGGTGTCTTTACTTTCAAATCTATCTTCAGGGAATGCGTCCACGCCATTATCGGCACCGTCACCGTCGATATCCGAATCATGCGCATCTGGAATTTTGTCGCCATCAAGATCGGCGGGAAAGCTCGCCGATGAGTAAGGATCGCTAGCGAGTTCTAACTCGACAACATCGCTGAAACCATCATTATCATCGTCCGTATCCGCATGATCGCCAATTCCGTCACTATCAGCATCTGCTGACTCTTTAATATCGGATGGGAAAAGATCAATCGCATCGGCTACGCCGTCACTATCACTATCCTGCGCGATGACTGGCAAACCTCGACCATCCAGCATTAACGTCTTATTAAGCAGTTGATTGCGACCACGTTTAAGCTCTTTTCCCAATGCTTTGCTGCCCAGCTCCAACGTATCCGCCAGCGCTTCCATATCTTGGTCTTCAATGGTTTCTGGCAGTAATTGCGTTAACGCCTTTGCGCTTCTTGCGACGACTACCTCTTGCTGAGCAATATAATCGCTTTCAATATCTAGGTGTGGCTGTTTGAGTTGTCGACGCAGTTTACGCAGTGCTTTGCGTTCGCTGACACCTTGCTGCATTTGCGCAGCAATGTAAGTCGAGAATGGCGTCACCAGAGTGTAATGACTCGGTGCCATCAAGGTATAGTCTCTTGTCACAGTAACACCCGGAATATCAGCGTCAATCGATACGCCTCGCTGGGTTTTAGCAACAAGATAAACGTCTTGGTCTTCGATATTCAGACCTTCAAGGTCAATGGCAGCATATCCGTCTTTATCAGTGACGGCTGACGGCTCATAACGATCTTGTCGACCATTTCCGTTGACGTCCAGCCAGACAGATGCTTTTTCGATGTAGCCATCCATCACGTTGACTTCTAGCGGGTCATTACAACCTGCCAGCAACCCAAGCGACGCCATAGCTAGGCTCAGTTTTGTTAGCTTGATGTTCATTTTTTTATCCATTTATATTCACGTTCCACGAGCGATAAACTTTTTGGTTTAATTACATCGCCTCAAGCTAACGTTATATTTTTAAAACAGTTAACTACCTCATCCTATAAAACTGATTGAGTAGGCGTAGATCGGGGGGAGGAGAAAAAATTTTAGCATCAGGCTCACAATTACAGCCTTTAAAACGATCGAAAAATTACTCTGATGATGTGCAATCAGTGAGAAATCTGACACTTTGTAGTAACGAATGGATCAACGGCTGTAGGATTACAACAAGTCGTTTCAATGTTAAGAAATTGGATCTTTGACTCAATCTGCTACTGCTTTAAAAGAAAGTAGTTTTGATTGAAACAAAAAACGAAAACTGGTGGCTAAGTAACGGCTAGCCTGCCACCACAGTCTTATCAATCATTGATTGGCGAGTAAGATTTTTCTCATCATATCTGCAAGTTGGGCTTTTTCTTGTTCATTAAATATGCTCAGCATTCCGTTCATATTTGATAAGTGTGATGCTAAAGCCTCATCGACTAATTGAGCACCCAGCTGGGTAAGCGTTACTTTACAACTGCGTCTATCATCGCCACTTGCTAGTCGCTTAACCAAGCCTCGTTGGACCAACTTTTCAATCCGAGTACTCATAGCGCCTGAGGAGATCATCAAGGTTTTGTACATTTCAGTCGGGGTCAGTGGTTGCTTATTTCGCATCAATGTCGCGAGAATATCAAACTCCAACATACTCAGTTGATGCTGCTTAAACACATGTTCCAATTGACTGTGCCACAGTCCCTGAACACGCATTAGTCTACCGACAATTCCCATGTCAGAACAATCCAACCCAGGCTTCACATCGCCCCACTGCTTCAAGATTTGGTCGACAGGATCTTGCATATCTCATCCCTCTACTGATTTATCTTTTTAAAAAGATACTTGATTAAAAGATAAATCACCATTACTTTATAAAAAGTATCTTTTTGGAAAGATACTTTTTATAAAGACAGGTTGTGACAAAAGGAGGTACCAATGACACGCACACAACGAATAGCGACATTAGCCATTACGGCATTAGCGCCAATGGTCTGGGGAAGTACTTACATCGTCACCACTGAACTTCTGCCTGCCAACAGTCCCTTATTAGCATCGATGCTGCGCGCTTTACCTGCAGGGATAGTATTGGTGTTGTTTTCTCGCACGATCCCAAGTGGAAGTTGGTGGGCGAAACTGGCCGTACTTGGCCTACTCAACATCGGATTTTTTTTCTACTGCCTATTTTATGCTGCCACTTACTTACCCGGCGGTATGGCGGCTCTGATTATGTCCATTCAGCCCATTCTGATTATGGGGCTGAGCGTGGTTTTGTTGAGAAGCACATTAACGTTCACGCAAATAGCTGCTAGTGGTTTGGGAATAGGTGGAATCGCTATGCTTGTGGTCAATAACCCAGGTCAACTCAATACCTCGGGAGTTGTCATGGGGTTACTCGGTACCGTAAGCATGGCTCTAGGCGTAGTGTTAACAAAAAGGTGGGGACGACCTAAAAATATGTCCCTGCTGAGCTTCACTGGCTGGCAGTTGTTGTTTGGTGGGCTGATGCTAATCCCTATCGCCATCAGTGCAGAGGGGTTACCTCAACAAATCACGTTAAAGAATGTTGTCGGTTACAGCTATCTGGCAATTGTTGGCGCCATGCTCGCCTACTCACTTTGGTTCCGTGGAATTGAAAAGCTCAGCACGGTGTCGGTCTCATTCCTTGGCTTTCTTAGCAGTGTATCCGCTGTGCTTCTTGGTTACCTAATTCTTGGTCAGACTCTGACCTGGATTCAGCTTATCGGTGCTCTAAGCGTATTAATTTCAATTTTGCTGGCGGCATCAACCCCGACAGATTCAACAATTAAAACAAACACATCATCTATTAGTAGTAAAAAGGAACTCGCATGAAACTTACCATTATCTCAGGCAGCCAGCGTGCTGACTCCCAAAGCCTAAAAGCAGCTCATTATTTATCAACACAGGCAGAGGCTGATTTTACGGATATCGATGTTCTCGATCTCCATCAGTTGAATTTACCACTATGGAATGAAGGCATGTGGTCGGGTAGTGATGAATGGACCCCTTGGCGAAAGATTGCTACTCAGCTACAAACCAGTGATGCATTTGTTTTCATCACCCCTGAGTGGCACGGTATGGCAACACCAGCTCTAAAAAATTTTTTAATGCTATCGACTGTGAAGGAAATGGCGCACAAACCTGCTTTAGCTGTCAGTGTTTCGGCAAGTGTTAATGGCGTTTACCCTATTAGTGAACTTCGTTTAACCGGCAGTAAGAATAACCACGTGTGCTTGATTCCGGATCACTTAATCTTTCGCAACGCGGAAACTCTGTTCAATTCAGACGGGAGCGTAAATGATGTGAACTTTCATCACCGTAGTGAGTACACGATGAAGCTGTTATCCGCTTATGCACATGCACTAAAACCCGTCCATCGGGATATGGTTGAGGCAGGAAAGCCATTTCAGTATGGGATGTAAAAAGAAATGAAACAGTCTTGAGCACATTCAACCGTGCTCAAGAACTTAAGCTATTTATCAGCCTTTAACATTCGGCTGATAATGATACCTTTCGATGTTTTGACCAGTAATTACCTGGATTTCAAAAGGTTCACTAGTATCTAAACCATTGGTCGCAAGTTTGGAATCGTTACGCCATAGGCGTGATGGGTAGTCCATATTTGGAACATCACCTACAGCATCAAATACACCGCGCTGTACAACTTTTCCATCTTGCACTAATTCAACTTTGTACAAATCTCGGCTAACCGAGTTAATCGTTTCTCCGTATACTCGCACAATAAATGCACCATTCGAATAAAGAGAATCTAACAGCTGAGTTTGATACTTCACTTTCTCTTGCGACCACAGACCACTCATCGCCTTTTTAGCGTATATCCCTTTTGACTGTTCACGAGAAACATATTCAACAGACGTCACCATAGATTGAGACTGATCGAAGTCCAAGTTGTACGTCGTATTATTAACATCGATCTCAAACTGCGTATTTAGGTTGTTCACATCTTTTTGTTCAGATGTGTTTGTGCTCTGACAACCCGTTAGTGCGACTAGTACCATCGCACTAACTATAGAGCTTCTAAACATTGTTACTCCAACAACTGACAATTTAGTTATAAAACGAGATGATTATACATATTAATAACTTACATAAAAGTCATTTATGGGAGCTGAGTTATAATTATTAATTAATTAGTTGACAAGGTGAATATAATTTAAACCCTATCTTGATAGAAGGATTAATAAAGCCCTAGCGTTCGTTCATTCTGTTTCCGATTTCAATGCTGCCCAAGAAGAGGGATCGCCTTCTAGCGTCAGCGGATGCAAAGTCATATTAGGCTTTGCATAGCTCAACCGATACAACCTTTGGGTTACATGATAGCTATCCAGTCCTGAGATTGTCACCGCTTCCATGGATTCAATATCCACATATCCGTCAGGTTGGATAAATTGGTCTGATATCAAGATCTCTTCGACTTCTCCAATAACCAAACAGGTGTTGTTAGCAGCGATATCAATACATTCACGGAGCTTTAAGCCAGTTTTTAAGTTACTTTCCAACACGTAAGGAGCAAAAAACTGCTCAGAAAAATAGGGGGTCAAGCCCGTCTCATCGAACTCTGACTGCACTCTCGAGTAGCGAGCAGATGTTTGATGTGCTGCTCTTGCGATGTCTGATTCGACGGAATTGATAGAGAAAAAGCCAGTCTGTTTGACATTTTCAAGTGTGTGCCTGTCGACACTATTGGGTCTACTTACGAAGCTCAACAGAGGGGGAGAGGAACCAATATGGACAACCGAGCTGACAATGGCGAGGTTGTTGTTACCAGTTCCGTCTTGCGTGCCAATCAAGTTGGCGCTTTTAAATCCCGACAAACTGTTTATTAACCTAGCTCTCTTGCGCTCGTCCATGGCCTCGAGTTGAGTTTTGGTAAAATTCTTATCTTTCATTGGACGTTATTCACACCGTTTTTGGCATCAGTATTAACAGGTGCATAGTTAAGCCGCCAAGTAGGAAAAGAGTAAAAACAATATTGCAGTTACTATTAAGGTTGGCCTGAACATGACGTGCTCCCCAAACTACACAAAATTAAAACTGTTTTACGTCTTATTTATATTATTCGATCAATCGCTTCTCACATGAATGGAGAGGATTCTTTTGGCTTCCAAAGCCACGTCTTTTCTCTTTTTCCAGGACCAAAGCCTGTCTCTCGCTTCTCTACTGGCTGTATCGAGGTTAATAATGGGGTTTAAGTATATGCTGTTTGGTTCGATACTATACATCAGTGCTTCCATTGCGCTCATCTTCCAAGGTTCAAAAACCAGTGGGGTCGGAACGCTGTTAAGTTCTGGTACCCATTTTTTAATGAAAAACCCATCGGGGTCATGATCCATCGCTTGTTTGGTCGGGTTATAGATTCTTATTGTATTAATGCCTGTCACGCCTGCTTGCATTTGAAATTGTGCGTAATGAATACCAGGGTCGAAGTCCAAAAATAAACAGGCAAGATGAGCGACACCGTTTCGCCAATCTTGGGCCAAATGATGGGTTAAGAAACTGACTAGCATCGCTCTCATCCGAAAGTTTAGATAACCTGTATGTGCAAGGCATCTCATACAAGCATCGACAAGGGGGTAGCCCGTTTGCCCCTCTTTCCAAGCATGTAGATGAATGCTGTTTTGCTTTGATGAGTGTCTAATTAGTGACTCATAGCCACGATTGATACACCTGAATTCCATCTGATGCTCTGACTCGAATTTTTGGATAAAGTGGCAATGCCAATGCAGCCTAGAAGACAATGCAATTAAACTTCTTCTCATTCCTCTGTCGTTCCAGTGGGTCAGTAGACATTGGTATACCTCACGCAATGATAAATTGCCCCAAGCCAAATAAGGAGACAAACGTGAACAAGCCTCACGAGAAGCAGTGGGGCTAGAAATAGAACAGTAATAGTCCTTACCTCTCCGAGAAAAAAAGTCATCTAATGTTGCCCAGCCCACCTTTGCTCCCCCTGTCTGAATACCTGGCACCTTAGTTAGCCATGCTCTAGGCGGTGTAAAAGAAATGCCAAAGTTGTCGTTGAGGTTGGGCACAAGAACGTCGGAAGTCAACTCAACCGTTTGCAGCGGAGCTCGCATCACACTATGCCAATGCTTATCCCAATTTATTCTTTTTTTACAGCCTCTGATTACAGCACCACTGGCAAACTCATGCCAGCGAATTTGATGCTCTTTACACCACTGCATTACCCGTCTGTCACGTCGAAAGGTTACGTCTAATCCAATTTCTTGATGCGAGTAGAGAGCGTTTATATGAAACTGCTCAGAAAGGGTGTCAAGAAAGCTTATTACATCACATTTTCCTACCAACACCTTGGCTTTGAAAGGCTCTAAGTGGGAGTCAAGATCCCCAAGTGACTGCCAAACGAAACGCCAGTGTCTTTCTGAATAATGGACATTGGTGAGTAAATCGGGTTCAAACACATAAAAAATAAGCGTCGGAGTGCCAGAGCGAAGCGCCGCATTAAGCGGTGCATGATCGGTAAGCCTAAGATCGCGTTTGAGCCAGACTAGGTTAATCTTTTTCATAGTATTCCTCGTATCATTCTTTGATACGAACAATCTGTAAAACAATATCAATGACATTGAGTAGTGACGGGTAAGTACTATGAAAATGAGTCTGAGTAAGCTAGAAAAATTTTTCTTTATCGATAGGTTGATTATTCATTCACTCGACTTATCACTTTACCAAGCATCTGTCGTGATAGAAGGCCAAGAGTTTCATGTGTTGGATGAGCAAGGGCAAATGCTAAGAGCCTTGTCAGTAGTTGAAATGCAGAAGAAATGTGCAAAGCTAAATGTCAAGCATCAATACTTGCGACACACCAGTGCCTATGACGAAATGGTGGGTTGCCCGACAAAAGAATCCAGTAATACCCTGGAAGTGCCATTAGTTGACAATCAATATTACTGATTAGGGTCGACAATTACTGGGGGCAACCATCCCGTGAGTTCGGTGTAACCATATCACTTCAGTGTTACCATCAACGCTGTTGTCACGTATTTCTACCGCAGATCGAGCATACTTTCCATCATCAACGACTTCATTCGCACGCAAGCAGCAAAACTTAATACCAAGCCTGAACATCGCAAACCACTCATCATGGGCTTTGTCGGTTTATCCATAAGGAACTCTATGGCTAAACCGACGATGAAAAAACCATTGATGAATCGTGGGCCCCCTTCCAACACATTTTTTTCACCTCATCGTATTAAATTGTCTGTTTATCCGGTACTTTGCTAAAAGTACTCAATCGGATTCAAGGACGAATATGTTGGAGCAGGTTATAGGGATTCTATTCCCGGTCTTCGCCTTGGTTTTAGTCGGTTTTTCTGTTGGACGCTGGCTCAAACCTGACTTTCGCCCAATCAATCGCATCAATATGGATGCGTTTACACCAGCATTAGTGTTTTCGTCATTAGTTTCAATGCCGTTGGACACCGCACAAGTCCCGCTGCTGAGCGCCTCATTGATCGCGGTACTCTTGCCGGGGGTTTTAATGATCCCCACCTGTAAACTTGCAGGCCTGCGTTATAAAGCATGGGCTCCCCCTCACATGTTTCGTAACAGTGGTAATCTGGCGATTCCACTATTTACTTATACCTTTGGTGATACAGCTTTGGCATCCGCAGTGCTATTGTTCATTGTTTCAGCCTGTATCCACGTGAGTCTCGGACTCGCGCTGCTAAGTGAAGGAAACCCTTTTAAGCAAGTCATTCGTATGCCAGTCTTCCTCGCTGCATTTACCGCCATGGTGCTTAACCTAAGTGGGCTCGGTGTGTGGGAACCACTTTATGAAGCGACGGCGTTGCTCGGCCAAGCGGCAGTACCAGTAATGCTACTCTCACTGGGTGCACAGATGTGTAATATGCGATTGAGCGGGCTTAGAGTGGGGATTTTCTGCACTATTCAGTCTCTGGCAACGGGTGCGGCCGCTTTCTGGATAATTTATACCTTTATCCCTCTGCCACCCATGCAGTTACAAATGATGGTGCTGTTTGCTATGCTCCCGCCCGCCGTCATGAATTATATGTTTGCAGAACGATTTAACATCGAGCCGAATCGTGTGGCATCCATGGTACTGTTTGGCAACTTCTTCAGTATTCTAACCTTACCACTACTATTAACTTTCGCTCTGTCCCTCAATTGACCATTCTTCGGGATTAGTGAGCATTGTTTTCCCTTTGAATGTTTCAGCACGAACGTCCTGTGGGTTGTAAATGGCACAAGATTCCATCGATAAACAGCCACAACCGATGCAGCCTCCGAGGTCATCCTGCAATGCTTTGAGCTGTTGAATTCGATGATCCAGCAAGTCATGCCACCCTGAGGCCATCCGCTCCCATTGTTGACGATTAGGTGCTTGATGTTTAGGTAAGTGAGACAGAGAGCGGGCAATCTCTTCCAATGTTAGTCCGACTTCCTGCGCGGCTTTGATTACAGCGATTCGGCGTAACACACTGCGGTGATAGCGACGTTGATTGCCTTGATTTCGCCAACTGAAGATAAGCCCCTTGTTCTCGTAAAAGTGCAGCGCAGAGACTTTTACCCCAGCACGCTTTGCAACCTCCCCAACCGTCATTTCCATATAATTCTCCTTCCTCTCTGGCTATCTCAGTTAAATAAACACAAAAACGCTTTACCTTAAGTTAACTTGAGGTTTTAGATTAACACTAAGTTGGCTTGAAGTGGAAAATAACAATGCAATTGATTATGAAAAATAGAACTATGCCCTACTTAAGTGGCCGTTTCTTTGATGGAATTTCTTCCGGTTTATTTATGATGGCTTTACCTTGGGTCATGCTGGAAACGCCAGGCATGGGCCCTTTTGTGGCTATGGTTGCCTTAGCTTGTACAGCGATTTCCTTTTTTCTTACACCTTTGTTTTCCACTCTTATCGACAGGTATTCAAGAAAGTCGATTCTGGTAATAGTGCAAATATTGCAATCCTCTACTGCTGCTATCGTCATGTCGGCCTATGGCCTGGGATTGGACTCAAACTGGCTACTCGCTGCTGCGCAATTACTCTTCTGGGTTTCAAGCAACCTTGCTTGGACTACAAACAACGCTTTTACGCAGGAAAACTATGATCCGCATGAGTACGCGGCAATTTCGGGCAAGCAGGAAATCATTCTACAGGGTACGACTTTGGGGGCTGGCGCGTTAGGTATTGTTTTACTGCAAATCTGGGGAATGCTTGAATTTGCAGCGTTTGCTGCAGTAGCGTCTGGCTTGTCAACGTTAAGCTATCTAGTGACTCCATATCGTCACAAGTTACGTCAGAGCAAAACCACCTCCTTTATTGGCCAAATGAGAGAGAGTAAGGATATATTAACCGCTCAGCCTCGCTTTTACGCATTCTTATTACTCTCAGCCTTGAGTTATCCGATTCTGACCTTCTTAAGCAAGCTGGTGCCGATCTGGTTTTCTGAAGTCGGGATCTCGGGAGACTGGTATGCAGGCTACAATATCGCCTTTGGCTTAGGGTCTTTAGTGACAGGTTTGTTTGTCACCAAATTACTCAATCTGGCATCTCACCAGTCCACCATGCTGTACTCAATGACCATAGCGTCCACAATGCTGATTGGCATGAGCTTCTCTAATCACCCAGCATACTTATTGATATTCACGCTGTTTTTCGGTTCATTTAACGCTCTCAATCGCATTGCTCGAACCAATTGGATGCACCTTACCATTAGGGTTGACCAGAGAGGTCGAGCTGATGGTGGATTGCAGATGTTTGCAACCATGGCGCAGAGCGTCAGCTATACAATAATCGCTTTATTGAGCCATTATAAGCTTACTCAATATGGCTTCATACTGGCGGCAGTCATTATGATAGGCGCAGCGTTAACGATGCATAAGCTCAACAAACACAATGATATTGAGCCAGAGGTCGTTATTCAGAACTAAAACACCATAATGTAGCTCGATAAATTAGGGCTGGATCGACAGAAAACCAGAAAATACGCACCGACTGGGTAGGGATATCTGAATCTTTGACCTAAATTTATTAGGTAGTACTTTAGATATTCCACCAAGGAGTTGGTGCATGTTTGACACTCTTGCCGAAAAATTCAGTCAGTTCAATCCCATCCAGTGGATCGTCGTGTTATCCATTTTGGTTTTGCCAGCAGCCCTCTATTTGATGCTCGCACAAGCGTGGTTCGGAATATTCGCTCTGGTACTGTACCATTGCCTAATGTTGGCTATGTTTTATGCCTTAAGTCAGACGCTAAACCAAGTACGAAAGGCGGCCAAACAGCTGTCTGAGGGGGATCTCACCGTTCGTATCCCACTCCAAGATCCAGAAGCGCGATCATTGTCCCGCACAGTCAATCGCATCGGTGAAGATATCTCGCGCACCGTGCATACCCTTGGTAAGTCCACAGCAAGGCTACTGGACGTCGCAGATACCGTGCAAAAAGATTCCGAAGTATCGCAAGCGGGTGCCATTGGCCAAAAACAAGATGTCGACAGCGCTAAGGCTATCATTAATCAGCTGTCAGATATCACTCAGCAAGTCTCTGAACATTGCGAATCCACCTCTAGATTAGCAAACGAAGCCAAACACAAAGCGGATCAGGGCTCGCGTGATATGGTAGCACTAGAAGAAGCTCTCAATAGTGCCAACCAACATATCGATAATTCCAATGAACATTTCCAATCTCTGATGGCAGAAACCTCTCAAATTAGCCAAGTAATGGAAACCATCAGCAGCATCGCCGACCAAACCAATTTGCTGGCACTGAATGCAGCCATTGAAAGTGCCCGTGCTGGTGAACAAGGGCGAGGCTTCGCGGTCGTTGCTGATGAAGTTCGCACTCTGGCAATGCGAACTCAGGAAGCGACGGAAGAGATCCGAGATAAGATCAACAACCTACAAACCAAAACCGATGACGTTTTGGAAACGATGAAAGAAAATAAAATCAGTATGGATAAATCGTTGGCCTTAGCGTCAACCGCTGAACAGTCATTTAAGGCACTAAATCTACAAATTGAAGAAGTCCGCTCTTATGGACAGCAGATCGCTCGTTCCTCAGAAGCGCAATTGAGTCAAACTCACGATCTTGACAATTGCTTACAACAAATAACACAGGAATCTGACAACAATGTTCAGTCAACACGTGAAACACTGCGCGCCAGTATCACAGTACGAAACCTGTCGGGAGAAATTGATTCGTTGCTTCACCGATTCGCAACCAACCCAACTCAGATTCAGCAGGAAGAATCAAAACGTGACAAGCTGATGGAGTGGAATGAACAGCTGGATATCGGTCTGGATGAGATTAACCGCCAACACCAAACTTTGTTGCATTTGGTTAATGAATTATATTACTTACTCAAACATAACTATGGCCTTTCTTCAGTCAAACGAGTAGTACAAGGCTTAATCGATTACACAGCGAATCATTTTAAATATGAAGAAACCCTGTTCGCTCAGATTGGCTATGGGCAGACACAGGAACATATTGCTAAACATGCTCAGTTGGTCGACGAGGTATTGGCGTTTCAAAAACGGGTTGAACGTGGAGAAGACATAGGTGAAGAGCTAATGAGCTTCCTTAAAAACTGGTTAAGTCAGCACATTATGCGAGAAGATAAAGCTTACACAGATGTTTTCAAACAGAACGGTTTAAGCTGAGTCGTTTTTGCCATCTTCAAGCGAGCTAGAGGTACATCGTCTTCCTAGATCGCAAGCCAATAGAGGGGCTGCCGCCTTTTTATTCAATCATGGCAAACAAACATAGCGCCCCAAATTGGCAGTGTCTCTGTGGGCTCTAGATAGAAACAAAAAAGCCCTGCTATAAGCAAGGCTCTTCATTGGATGCTCTTAAATCACGACAGCTTGAATCGACTCACGATGCTAGCTAAATGGGTGTTAATGTCCGCAATACTATGCGCGTCTTCGAGCGCCTGCTGGCCGTTACTATCTAGCTCGCCGACAATATCGTTAATCGCACTCATATTACGACTCAGCTCTTGGGTTACACTGCTTTGCTCTTCCGCCGCTGTAGCGATTTGCGTACTCAAGTCATTAATTTCAGTGACAAAATCCGTCATCACATCGAGACTTTGAGCCACTTCACCCGCTCCTTCTGCCGTCTGCCCACATTTGTCTTTAGTCGAGTCCATTGAATCCACCACCGACTGACTGCCTCGCTGCAAGCTTGCCAACGCCGATTCAATCTCTTCCGTACTATCCTTTGTGCGACTTGCCAGTTTACGAACCTCATCGGCAACTACAGCAAAACCTCGGCCCTGTTCGCCTGCGCGAGCCGCCTCAATAGCAGCATTCAGAGCCAGTAAGTTGGTTTGCTCAGCGATGTCACCAATAACACCCAAAATCGTGTTAATACCATCCGTCTCTGCAGCCATCTTATTGACATTTTCAGAGGCAACGCTCACATCATCCACTAACTCCTGAACATTACTTTGCGCCTGAGTGACGGTCACTTTTGAAGCAGAGCCCGCTTCGTTGGCTTTGTGCGTCAGCTGCGCGGTATTGGCCGCATCTGTTGCCATCGCTTCAGCAGTAGAGTTCATTTCTTCTATCGCGGTCACCACCTGTTCCGTTTCCTGAACATGGCTTTGAAGAATAGACGAGTTGCGTTGACTCTGATCTCGCATACGATCAACGCTTCCATTAAGCTGACTGGTTGCTTGACTGATTTCCAGCATCATTGTCTGTAAGCTGGCAATGAACTTGTTCACACCTTCAGAAATCTGACCTAAATCATCGTTGGTGGTGACCGTAATACGTTGCGTCAAATCCCCATTTCCTTCACTCAGGCCTGCAATGGTCTCTTTAAGCACTAAGATTGGACGATAGAGTACTTGCATGACAAACAAAGCAACAATAATACTGATGAGGGTTGCTATCACCGCGGTCAGGATGGCAGCTTGCTTAGCAGAAGCTAGGTCGGCAAAAGCAATATCTTTGTCCAAACCTACGACAAAGTACCATTTCTTACCCGCAATATTGATTTCATGGGAAAAGAACAGTTTTTCATCATCACCTTGGTAGCCGTCATAAACGACAGCCTGTTGACCGATGGTTTTTTGGGCTACGGTATTTAGCCATGAATACTTGTCGGTTTTGTTGCCCGCCTCAACATTGTCCATCGAAGAAGCCAAAATCGTGGTATCACTATTCAATATTACCGCTACGGCACCGGGAATGTTATTCGCACTTTTAGCAATTTCGTTCAAAAAGCCGAGTTGCATGTCAACGGAAATCATACCACTCAAGGTCTTACGTACAATTGATACCCAGTATTCACCACCTTCGCTTCCTTGATAAGGTTCCGTCATTGATGTCGTTGAGCTTTGTCGCCCTGCCTGATACCAGCCTCGGGTAGTCACATCTCCGTTAAACTTGTGGTTGGGCCAAGTGCTTGCTTCTTGGTTCCAATATGCATCGCCGTTAGTAAACGCTACCACGGAACTACCTAAGTTAGTTGCATTGGCGATAACATGAGTGAGTTCAATAAAATCATCAGGTGTCCCTGTAATTTCCTTATTATCAAAGTGCTTTCCTAACTTCTCTAAACCACCCACTTTTTCTCCCAGTTGGCCTTCAATCTTTTGGGCTTGTCCCTTAACATAGCTCTGGTTAGAAGCGGTAATTAAGTCGACCAGTGTCTCTTCCTGCTTCACATAAGCTACGTAACTAGAAACAGACACCGATAAGACCACCAGCGCAATAATGGAAATGAGCAATAATTTTTTAAAACCCAGGTTTCTCATCTCTTTTCGTCCCTATGCATATTAATTTGACTATTCATAACCTTGCGATACACCATTCCATCGGGGCATATACGCGAATTAATAAACAAGTTTATTAATAGATTGTGGTAGGAATATGACCAAACACCAAATTTGGCACCTAATTGAAACAGTTTGAAGGTATTCAAGATAGCAATACATCCAAATATTTGAACCAGCACATCAAACAAAACCAACACCTAGCCTCTCAATTTGAACAAGCGCACCCTATAATCATGTAACAAAATGAATACAAAGCATTCATGACAGATATCAATTTTCAACACCTAAACATTGAATAGCCTTTCTACTCACCTTCAAAATCAAAACACAAACTATAAGAATGGCTTAACGATGAAACTCAGCGACCTCAACGTCAAATATAAACTGGCGACCATAGTTACCTTGGCAATAATTTTTATTGCTATGGCCTGTATCTATAATTTGATCCAGCAACGGAATAGCTCCATGAGTGAACGAGAGGACAAGCTCAGTGCACAAGTGGAATCTACCGTGACTCTGGTCCGGCACTACTACGATCAGAGGCAGACTTTAGGGGAAGAAGTAGCGAAGCAGCAAGCGTTAAGCGCCATTCAAGCACTTCGCTATGACGAGGCTAATTATTTTTGGATTCTTAATCAGGAAATGCAGGTTGTCATGCATCCTATTAAGCCCATGCTCAATGGACAAAATGCCGAAGGCTTTCAAGATGGTGCGGGTAAATTTCACTGGCGCGAAATGGTCGCTATTTCTCAGACCAGCGCACAAAAAGGCTTCCTTGACTATCAGTGGAAGAGTCCACAAGGGGAACTTGAAGATAAGATTTCCTACGTTCAACTCTTCCCGGAATGGGGTTGGATTATTGGCTCCGGTCTTCTCGTCGCTGACATTCAAGAAGCTTTTTATGATCTTGCCATACAAGAGGCGTTTGTTGCTTCTATTTTGTCAGCCATCCTACTCGCCATGGGTTACACAATTTCAAACAACATCATCACCCCCTTACACCGGTTGATCGACAACACTCATAAGATTGCTGATGGGGATCTTAGAGTACGCATGAATATGTCGAGAAAAGATGAGCTAGGAGAAATGAGCCAACAGATCGACAAGATGCTTAGCAAACTTCAGGACACTCTGCGCACTGCGCATCAGTCTGCGGAACAATCCAGTGCAATGGCATGCAATATCGCCCAAGCCAGCGAAGAGGCCGCAACCAGCGTCAATTCGCAGCATACCCAATTAGAGCTTCTTTCTACCGCAATGACAGAAATGAGTGCCACCATCAATGATGTTGCAACTAACGCTGAAAATACTTCTGTGAGTACAAACAAAGTCGTCGATCATGCTCATCGCAATGATCAAACAATGAAAACGACGTCAAACACGATTGCAGAGGTTTCTCGAAATATTTCAACGGCTCACGATTTGGTAACGGAACTCCAAACTGGCGTCAATGACATCAGTAACGTGGTGAGCGTGATTCGAGATGTTTCTGAGCAAACCAATTTACTCGCCTTAAATGCAGCTATTGAAGCAGCCCGGGCAGGAGAACAAGGGCGCGGTTTTGCGGTGGTCGCCGATGAAGTACGAAATCTAGCAAGTCGCACACAGAACTCCACCAATGAAGTTCAGCTGACGATTGAAAAACTGATTGAACAAGCAGACAAAACCTTCTCTGCCATGCAAAGCAGCAATGAAAGAGTCGACGAAAGTGTCTCTGCATCTAAGAAAACCCGTGAGCAGTTGGATGCGATCGTCAATGAAATGCAAAACGCGAATGATATGGTCGCTCAAATCGCAGCCGCTTCAGAACAACAAAGTACAGTGGCAACAGAAATGAACGAAAATGTTTCAGGTATCCACATGGCAGCCAATGAGGTTTTGCAAGCATCCCAATCACTCGCTGAAGATAGCCAGTTGATGGCCAATACCGCCGAGCAATTAACGGGGCAACTCAGATATTTTAAGGTTTAACCCTATCAACAAAAAAGCCGCTGCTAAATGAATGTGGCAGCGGCTTTTTATTGTTAGCTATTTCTTACTTTTTAGCGTTCACTGCTTTTACGAAGATTTCCTGTGCACCTTCAACATTCAGTGCCTTCGCCTCTTCCAATAGACTGATTGCCTTGTTTAAATCATTCGACTCAACTGCAGCGGAGATCGCCCGATGGTAGTATTTTTGAGTTTCAGGCTGTACAACTTCAACACTCTTGGCCATCACTGGTTTGGTGTTAGTTTCTGCTGAGCTTGAAGACCCCAATTGCTTGAAGAAACCTAATCGATCAATTGAGACTTCAACTTTGCCATACTCAGAATTTGGAATCGCAATGTCTTTAACTTCCGGTAGATAGTTGCCACGCCCCTCCGCATCTAATCTTGCAGGATGTGCAACCATGGTAGCTTTGCCCAAGTCACTTTTATCGGTGTAAACAATCAGATAAACAGACTCAGTATGAGTTGGGGGGAAGAAATCAACCTCTGCAACTAAACGGTTACCAAGATTTAAGCGCGGCTTGGTATACTCAAATTTGTCGCTTCCATAGCTCTCTAGCTCACGACCGTTCTTATCAACAATTATCGCTCTAGGCACAAATGCCGTGTCTTCAATCATACTGGTGATGGTAATTGAGTACTCACCGCGATCTGCGGGTAGCTCAAACATAGCAACATGACTATTGATGTTCTGATATTTCAGCGCTTGAGACTGCGGGGTGATTTCAATAATAGTGCTACTAGGTAGCTTCATTGTCACTGCTTGCAACGCAGAGATAGACTCTACTTGCTCAGCTTGAGCCGTTTGCACTTGCTGGATGATTTCCGGGGATTGGCAGCCTGCTAGCGCAACGCAGCCACTAAGAACGAGGGCACGAAAATACATAGGGTTTTCCTTATTTTATTTTTTTAAATACTTAGGGGAAAAGTGTTTAAAAAAATAGCCGACAATTGTCGGCTATCATAATCGGACTTAGACAATTAGGACAGTCATTTGTCTGTTACCACCAAGCTTCTACCTGAACACCAACAACGTATTCAGAGTCTTCGCCAGTACCAAATGCGTTATCGTTTTCAGTATCAGTGATGTAAGAACCGTAGACACGCAGTTCTGGACGTGCCCAGAAGCTGTCACCCATCGCCCAACCTTGAGCCACAGTCAGTTTAGTATTACCGAAATCTTCAGTCGCAGTACCTGCAGAGTTGATCTTCTCACCTGAGTTTACACCCGCCTCAAAGATAGTACGCATTGTGTCGTTCCACTTATACATAGGGCGAACAACTACCGAGTACTGGTCAATGTCAAACTTAGAAGAGGTGGCATCGTTACCGATGTCACTACCTGCTAGGTAAGCTAACTGGTGGCCCATTTCCCAGTTTTCACCAAGGTTCATTACACCCCAGTTGATCAAACGATAACCAGATGCGTCATTCTGTGAATCATTACCACGCTTGTAATATGCACCAGATCCCCAGAAGTTAGCCGCTTGAAGACCATAACCATTGGTGCCGTATTGAAGTACTGTTTGGTTAAAGCCGTTAGACATACCTTGATGGATGATCGCAGACGCTAGTAGACCGTCATCCGCCGCTTCAGTACCGTCAGCTGTTTCTGTAGAAAAGTTGTAAGCTAGTGCTAGTTCAAGAGATGCATCTTCCCAAAGGCCAATATTTGCAAGACGTGTATCTAGAATGTAACCAGCAGACTGTTTTACATCGTTTGTTGTCACTTCACCATCTTGAAGAATCGCAACAGAAAGCTTTTGGTTACCTACTGAAAGGTTCTCAATACCACCACCAGTACCAGACGTGTTTAGGAAGTAGAAGTCTGTGATGTGGATATCTTTACGTTGGTAGTACGTTTTACCCGCCCACATGGTTGCTTCTTTATCTGATGCAATAAGGCCTTTTGCTTTCACAGCGAACTGGGCGACGTTTATATCTCCAGCTTCCCAGCCTGATTTACCATCATCATCACCTTTCGCTAACATTGACTCAACGCGCCAAGTTTGCTCACCTGTTTTCAGCTCTTCTGCAAAACCGAACTCGTAGTAGTTGTCGTTTTCGTTACCTAGACGACCAATACCGTTTTTGCTTACAGAGACATCACCGCCCGTATTGTCACTGATGCCAGTACCAGCACGAAAATAACCATTGAAATCGACCGCAAAAGCAGAACCAGCTGCTAATGTTGTCGCCACTGCGGCAGCAATTAAACTTACTTTTTTCATTTTTAACTCCATTTAGGGATTATTATTCTTTTAACTCGCTCGTTGATTCGCTCTGAAAAGGCAGCAACAGAACCCATCAAAAAAGAGAGGTAAGATGGGCTAAGCTCTATTACCTAACCCTCTTTTGTTTCAACTGCTGACAAGATTACCGATAAGACTCAAGGATGACTTCCTCCGCCTAACACTTATTTTGGGGGGATGAGAAGGGAGTAGAAAAATAACCGAACAACGTACATTAGGCTTATGTCACAAATATAAGGGGGAGGAGGTATTAGATTCTTTTATCATCACCTCACAAAACACAACATAGTTCACCTTTTACACAAAAAAACGCCACCGAACTGAAAAAAAATTACATTTTTAATTTATACATAAGGTTCTTGACGTCTCTGCAACAAAGCTATTTACTTACTTGTAGTTACTAAATTACAAACTAATATCAAATATTGACGATGCCTTGTTCTCGCCCCTATCCACTGGGTGCCACGTTGAATCACGAAGGCTGTAACTTCGCGATTCACGCGCCTAAGAATAAAACACTGTTACTTGCGCTTTTTGATGAAAGCAATAATTACCAAACCTATCCGTTAACACACGAATATGCGGGTATAAAACACACTTTTGTTTCTGGTATCAAAGCAGGTCAGAAATATGGATTTATTGTTGATGACAAAGAAAATCAACGATTGATTTCCGATCCATATGCCAAGTCGTTAGATAGGCCCCTTTTTTATTCTATTCCCTTTAATTCGGCAAAAAGTTTTGAGTTAGCTAAAAGCATCGTCACAGATGACAAGTTCGATTGGCAAGACGTGGCCAAACCACACCGCCCTCGCGAAGAAATGGTACTGTTTGAAACCCATGTCAAAGGTGTCACCAAGCTCAATCCAGACGTACATCCAGAGCATCAAGGGCGATACCTAGGGTTGGTCAGTGAAGCCATGCTCAAGTTCTATAAACAACAGAACATCAATACTTTACAGTTGCTACCAATTGCAGCCTGTATGCATGAACCGCACCTCCTTGAGATGGATAAAGTAAACTATTGGGGCTACAACCCTTATGTTTTTATGGCTCCTGATCCTCGCTATGCAGACCAGGACGCGGTGTTCGAGCTAAAAACAGCAATTAGAGAACTACACCGTCACGGTATCGAAGTCATTCTTGATGTGGTTTACAACCATACGGCAGAAGGCGATGAAAGAGGCCCAGTGTTTAACTTAAAAGCCTTGGATGATCGTTACTACTTTAAGCACGGCGAACATTTTGCGAATTTTACGGGTTGCGGGAACACCCTTGACTTATCATACCAACCGACGCTCAATCTAGTAATGGATACTTTGAGGTATTGGGTAGAAGAATATCAGATTGATGGGTTCCGTTTTGATCTTGCTGCTACCTTGGGTCGTGAGGGTGAAAACTTCAATACAAACTCAGGGTTCTTCAAAGCGGTTGCACAAGATCCCGTTCTCAAAGAGGTCAAGCTTATTGCCGAACCATGGGATATAGGGCCCAACGGCTATCAGGTCGGTAACTTTCCTTTCGGTTGGAACGAGTGCAACGACAGATTACGAGATATAACCCGCAGTTTCTGGCGCGGCGACCAAGGCTATCTAAAAGAATTTGCTACCCGTCTGATGGGGTCTCGTGACTTATACAGTGCAGCTAACTGGCCTTATAAACTGACCGTTAACTACATTACCTATCATGATGGTTTCTCAATGCAGGATCTGGTCTCCTACCGTCAGAAACACAATGAAGCAAACGGCGAACAAAACCGAGATGGTCACGGAGACAATCGCTCCGATAACTATGGTGTGGAAGGTGATACTGAAAACCCAACTATCATAGACAAACGCGAAAAACAAAAGCGTAACTTTATGGCTAGCCTTCTATTCGCTTTTGGTATTCCGCATATACTGACCGCTGACGTGCTCTCTCATAGCCAGAAAGGCAACAACAATGCCTATTGTCAAGACAATGAGTTAAGTTGGTTAAATTGGCAGCCTTCTCTAAAAAAAGATGAGTTCAAATCTTGGTTGGCAAACATGGTTCTGGCACGACAAACCTACATGGCCCCTTTTATTCGGGCTTTCAGTGGTGAAAATAGAAACGACAATCGCATCCATTGGCGACGCATTGACGGTACCTTCATGGAACACGATGATTGGAATCAGCTTTGTTCAGTTGCCCTTCAGTTAGGTATTGGCCAAAAAGGGGATGAATTGTTCTATTGCATCAACCAAACCAATGCACCAGCGCGCTTCAGTTTACCGTATGAGAATGATCAGCAGTGGATCATGGTATGCAATACTGATAACCACAAGTTGCATCAAACTATTGATCAAAAGCAAGTCCTCATCGCACCATGTTCAATGGCTATCTTCCATTCGCGGGCCTAATCTTATGCTGTTGTGATAAGTCGCTATCATAACAGCAACTATCTGCTTGATTAGATAAGTTTTATCTCAAACAATATCTCTAAACTGGTGGCATTGCTAAAGAGGACATATGGCTGAAAAAATCTCCACGACTGCGATAGCAAAGTTACGCCAAACTGACGCTAGGCAGTTGTTTCAGGAGCTTAAGCTGGCAGGTTATATCAATCGTTCAGAGGATTCGTGGGTTTTAACTGAGCTCGGAGAAAAATTTGGCGGAGAGTATGTCCAGCATCAAAAGTTTGGCCAGTTTATCGTCTGGCCAGAAAACCTTCTGATAGACACTGCCGCAACAAGCGGTAAGCCTTTGAGTGCGACTCAAATCGGCGAGCGTTTCTTCCTCAATGCGAAAAAAATCAACCAACTCCTTCAGGAGCTGGGTTGGTTGCAAAAGATCGACGATGGTTGGGAAGTCACGCTCAATGGCCTCAAAGTCGGTGGCTATCAGCGACAAGATAAAGACACTGGCAATCATTTTGTTGTTTGGCATGACTCAATTGTGCGCAATAAGCGTCTTAAGCAATCGGTCATAGAATTTTCAGGTCAGGATGCCGAAGCGCACTCAACAGATAAATCGATATCTAGCTTCCGACAAAAGTTCGAAGCTAAACACCGAACTCTCGATGGACACTATGTACGCACCAAAGGCGAGTTAAAGATCGACAACTGGCTTTATATGAATGGTATTGTTCATGCTTATGACCGTCAGTTACCGATTGATGAAGATGTGCTGAGTGATTTTTACTTACCTACTGGCAAAGTTTATCTACAATTTTGGGGGCGCGACAATGGTGCTTTTCCAGAAAAAGAAAAAGCCAGCATCAAAAAAATATATGAAGACCACCAATTTGACTTAATTGAAGTAACATCTGAAGACATCGATAATCTTGATGATGTGCTACCAGCGAAACTAAGAGAGTTTGGTATTTCTGCCTATTAAAAAACGCCTCACAAATGAGTGAGGCGTTTTAATCAAGCTATCAGTTCAATTCGAACTGAATCGCGTCAACTAACCAACCCGCAGTCCAAGCATTGATCGCTTTGATTTGCTTACCCTTAGGGATATCAAATGTTTCGACTTTGATTGGCGAAGCATAGCCTTTAGAGCCCATCATGACAGAGGAGCCATTCTTGAACTTAAATTTCAACGCTACGATATGGTTACCACCCCAATGGTAGTGACCCGAGCTAACTTCAATACTCTCTACTTGGCTCAAATCAACAGGGTTACGTAACGCGCCTCCGTTACCACCAATCAGTGCATTAAGATCTGTACCAACCGCATCAATTGCTAGACCAGAACGCACGTGCAGCAACTTGCTCACTTTCACTTGCGCTTTTTGAACATCACCATTTGGGTAGCCAAAGATAGGAGAAAATTCCGTTTTTCCCGCACGTAGCGTGCTCGATCGGTAAGTGTTGTGGCTTAGCCAGCTTGGCTGATACGTTTCTGGAATTTGTCCAGCCTGAGTAATATTCGTCAGGTTGAACGAGTGCTGGTTCCAGATACGCGTCGCGTTGGTCCATGGTTTGTCAGCCTGAGCAGACTGGTACACATACACGCCCTTGTTAATACTGTACTTGCTGTCGTAGTTGTTTGCGACCACAATCATTTCAGCATTGTTGTCGCCCTCGAGATCAACAACGATTGGGTACTCCCAAAGTGTTCCAGTCGAGTTTTCGATAACAGTTAGCTCTTTACCCGTCTGTCCATCAAGGATACGTACCTTGAAATGATCCTGTACAAGCACTTCGTCGATGCCATCAGCATCAAAGTCGTACGCAGAAACACCAATCTTGCCGCTGCCAATATCGTCGTTTTGAACCGACCAAACTAACTCACCTTTAGCATTGTACATGTCGACCGCTTTGTAACCTGCGTAAACAATACCGATGTTGTCGGTGCCTGCTGTCGTTGCCGTCTCAAACTGAACCCCTTCGACCAGCCAGCCTTGCGACCAAACGTTAACGCTAGTCACTTTCTCGCCTTCAGGGAGAACAAAGCGCTTAGTTTGCATATGGTAGCCATAGTTTTTCGAGCCCACCATTACAGATGAACCATTCTTCAGAGAGAATTCCATTGCCAGAAGATGGCGACCACCCCAGAAGTACTTGCCGTATGTGACGTCAATTGCCGTAACATTTGAAAGGTCGATAGGATCACGAAGTGCTCCGCCATTTCCACCAATCGTGTTATGGGCATCCGTACCAATGGCATCGATTGCAGCACCGGAGCGCACGTACAACAGATTGTCACCACCAACCTGCGCCGATTCTGCGTTGCCTTTTTCGTAACCAAACACTTCTGTCTGCTTTGAAACTGACTCACTGTAAGCGGCTAGGAAACTGGAAACAGCTTGAACGCCGCCACCTGGGTTGTTCTCGTTAGTGATTTCCCATTTAGTTGAACCATCGTGCTCCAATACCGCCAGCGAACTGTTTTGTGCAGATGAGTAACTCGCAGGTACGGAAACAACCAATTCAGGGTTCTTATCTGAATCTAGGTTAACCAATGAAGAGAACCAGATTTTATCCGCTGCGCTGTACTGCCAATCAACAGCTCCAGAGCTTTGGAATAAAGTACCATCAGCAAAAACTTCCTGACGGTTGTCACCGTCAAAGTCACCACTGATTGATGCTGGTGACCAAGAATGGCTGAACACAAGCTGCCCAGATTGATAATCGTAGACGCCATCCGCAGACAGAATTTCAATATCACCATCGCCATCCAAATCGGCCAAGGCAATGTCTCCTACCGTACGCCATCCAGATTCAACTGTAGCGATCTGCTTTTTTACGTTACCGTTATTATCGAGTACTTTGATAACATCGCTGCCTGTACTGGTGGTGACAATCTCAACAATACCGTCGTGGTCTAAATCAGCAACAGCTGGGCTGTAGCGAGCATCAGCAGTAACACCACCATTGTCATAGCTCCATAGCTCTGAACCATCGACACCACTCAAAGCACGAACAAGACCACCGCTTGAATAATTGCTGCCTTCAAATGTTACAACAATGACATCTGCAACATCTAGGTTATCGATACGATAGTCACCGTTGTCGTCGTTAAGCTGAGCCGTAACTGGCGTGACCATCACCTGATCGGATTCAGGTTTAAAGCGACTACCTTGCCAAGACCATTTCAGCTCAGTTTCAATTTTTTTATCTGGCTCAGTGTAAGCAACCACTCGCATAGAACGAGGGTTCGAAAAATCAAGTGTCTCGCCGTTGTATGCCTTCACAGATTCAAGCTGACTATTAGTTTTATAACCTCCAAACACCGCTAAGCGGTTGTATGAAAGGTTATCCCAGTCACTGAGCATGACTCCTAGCCCTTGTGGAGCTCGTACTTCTACTTCATGACCTTTAATGTAGTCGGGTAACGAATAACCAGAACGTTGACCTTCCTTCAAACAGTATCGTTCGCCACTCTCCAAGCTAACGATACACGCTTCTGGGTATTGCTCTGACGCAAGCACACGCATAGAGCGCGGTTTAGAAAAGTCTAAATAACGGCCGTTATATGCCTTGACGTTTTTAAGTTGTTCGTTTGACGTGTAAGAATCAAAAACGGCCAGTCTGTTGTATGACAGATTGTCCCAGTCACTCAACATCACAGAAATACCACTCGGTGCGAGAACGTCGACCGGATGCGCATAGATCCAATTCGGAAGTGAGTAGCCTGAGCGTTCTCCCGCTTTAAGGCAATACTTTTCCCCTGACTGCTGACTGATAATACATCCCATAGGTTCGGATGCATGGGCAGGCAAGCTGATGTTGGCTAATGCAATAGAGCCAAATACCACTGCTAATAATTTACGTTCCATTAAGAACACCCTTCGCTGATTTGTTGCCAAATTAATGTATTGCTCAATACTGGCGTAATTCTTCCGTTACGTTGTTAAATCCAGACATAAGCGGTTAGGATTGTTTCGCGCCGATTATCTGTATGGAATTTGTTCTGTTCAACAATTAGACGAGAATTTTCCGCCTCAATAATGAGACATCTTAGAAACGAGACATTTAAACTGGGATGTTGCTTCATTTTACAAACAAAAGATAAAAACTTTTATCTCAATAGACGACGGCGTATAGAATGGCATCCATAATTCGACAACACGCACCGGTGCCCAAACTAGGTCAGTTTAATATGAAAATACTGTTGCTATTCACTCTTGCTCTATTCTCTTTACCCTCGTTGTCCCAGGACAGGGTGTTTCGTTTAGATCAATTTGGTGCCATCAGCAACGATTCTAAGGATGATAGCCAAGCGATTCAGACGGCGCTATCCTCTCTCAATTCAGGAGACATTCTGGTTTTCCCTGCAGGGGTATACGACGTATGTCAAACACTATACTTAACAAACACCGAGCAAATTTCCTTAATTGGTAGTCAGGGTTCAGTATTACGTAAGTGCTCTGATTTCGTTGGCGAATATCTGCTTTACATCAAAGAAGCTCAAGGTATGTTCATTAGCGGTATTCATTTTCTCGGTCTCAATAATGGTGATGTGAATCAGGTCTGGGGAGAACAAGGAGTTTACCTTGCCAGTACATCTGAATCTCACTTATCGAATAATACCTTTGAGAACTTCGGCGATGCTGCCTTGCGAGTAACGACAGGACCCAATCCTACAGACTCGCCCTCACAAAATGCGATCTTATTCGCTAATACGTTTCGCAACTGTGGTCAGGTCACAACGACCCAAGCAACGCAAGGCTCCAATGTCCCCGGCACACAAAACATTACGTTCGAATACAATCTATTTCAGGGATGTACTCTTAAATTATCGAGCCGAAAGCAAGTTGAAGACGCATTGGTTTTCCATAATACTTTCAGAAACATAAGCAGTACTGCATTAGAAATCAGCTATTACACTAATGTCACAGTGAAAGACAACAAATTCGACAATATCTCCGGCTTTATTATGAATGTCTTCCCAAACACACGAGCAGAACAACCTGTGGATTGGGGAAATATTGATTTCCAGCACAACGACATTTTTGATAGTACCATGGGCATCCGGTTACAAAGTTTTTCATCTAATGAATCACCGACTAGATCCGTTGAGAATATTTCTATATCACACAATCGTTTTTCTAATATCACTTGCGAAGGAACTAGTGAAAAGAAATATAAAAAGATAATTCGAACTTATAGTCAGAATAGCGGCTATTCTTTTAAAAACATTAATATTATTGGTAACCAATATGATGAAAGTTCGGAGTGTGATTTTTTATCGATTGATACTGTATCTGGAAATATTAAAGTAGAAGAAAATAAAAAAACAATAAAAGTTGATGGAAATTAAAGCCCTGATAAATCAGGGCTTTAAATATATAGCTATTTTACAACAGCGTTACCTTTATATACTTTAAGAGCGCCTTCAACACGCTGACCGCTATCTACATCATACAGTTGCGGTACTATAGTGTACTCGCCGTCTGGATAGCTCGCGTCTAAAGTAAATCCGCGAATAATACTGAGATCTTCCAAAGCGGGAACCGTTTCCAACACTCGAGCATGAACAGGAATCGCTAAACCATCAGGGCCAATTGCGGTAACCCAGAACTCAATGTTAGCCGCTTCCGTTCTGGTATTATGAGCTTGGAGATCGAGAATCAAATAGCCACCTTCACTTGGGTAAGTGGTATCGTTGACAACATAGGACTCAAGTATCAAGCCGTCGATTGTAGCTGGTTGATCAATACTCACACCTTTAGCAAAGCTCTCTGATTTTGAAAAAGTTTTGCCAGTCTTTACGTTGACGCCTTCTACTGCGACTTTATATAGGCCGTCATCCATATATTCACGCACCCAAATACCACGCTCAATATGCAACGCCGAACCTTCTTCAATATTTTCACTGTCAAATTCAGAACTATTAACGCCGACAACAGCTTTGGCAGGAAAAACTATACCTTTAGGCCCTGTGACAGATACCCAATACTTAAGATCAGCCTCTTCATCGCCAATATTTGTTAAGTTAATATTTGCAGATAAATAACCACCTTCTGTCGGTATCTCATTTTTTGAAAGCTGAATTTGTGCATCAAGGAGAAATTCTTCGTTCGCCACTTTACTCTCTACAGCTAAGACAGATAAAGGAGTGCTGAACGCTAAACTACCCGAAAGTAGAGCAATACATAGTTTTTTCATTTCCACACCAAATTGTTAATAAATAGAGTTGATTAATAGGGCAGAACGAAGAGTAACAACTGAATATTTTATATTCAAATAACACCTTGGGTAATAATTACAGTTATTAATCAAAGAAAATATTTTCAGTTGTTACATTTGTTTAGTGATAAAAATCACATTAAGGAATTTGTAGGCAGATTAGGTTATTTACCAAAACGCTCTTTCAGCAACAAAAAAGCAAACTTTGAATTTGTCACCAAATAACGCTTCCACATTCTTCTTGGCTCTTGAATCACTCGGTAAAACCACTCCAAACCAGCGTTTTGCATCCAGACTGGGGCTCGATTGACTTTGCCAGCAACCACATCAAATGTCCCACCTACGCCCATCACGAAGTCGACACCTAGTTCATCGCGCCATTTATTAATGAAGTTTTCTTTCTTTGGCGATGTGATGGCCACAAACAGCAATTTTGCCCCGGACTGTTTGATCTTTTTGACTAAGGCTTCTTCGTTATCCCAAAAATAGCCGTGGTGGTATCCCGCGATATTAAGCTCTGGGTGCTTGGCCTGCATAACTTGAGCCGTCTTCTCTACCACGTCTTGTTTTGCTCCCAGGAAAAACACAGGGAACGCTTCCGTTTCCGCCATGGCATTGAGGTTATGAAACAGATCCACACCCGCAACGCGCTCAGGAATCTTATGACCAATAAATCGTGCACCCCATACAACACCCATACCATCAATATTGATGATGTCACACTCGGTCACAGATTGTGCCAGCTCCTGATCTTTTTTCATGTTTACTAACTTGGCAACATTGACAACCACATGTTGAGTAAACGTTCCGGTTTCAATACGATGTTTAATCGATTCAACGGTTTGTGCCATGGTCATTGTGTCCATTGGACTGCCCAAGAATGTCACTCGACTCATGACTTTTCTCCTTTGTGGTTCTTTAAATAAATACTCATCGACAAGTACATCCAAGCTTGAGTCCACCGTACATAGTTAATCGTGTTGGTTGTACGCGCGGTCTTTTGATAAACAAATTGTTTTTTGTCTGAGAGGTAAAGCTCTTGGACAGACCAGTTGAGTACTTGACCTGCCATGTCCAAATCTTTTTGCGTTCCCCCTACCTTAATCAAGGTGATCGCGGCTTGAGCGACTGAGTGGGGGTCAAGTGGATACCGGTTATTATGGTAGTATTTTGCAGTCCCATCTGCTTCAAAAAGGTGCGCTTTGTAATAAGCCAGTCCATGGTCAATCGACTCGTCAAACTCGTCGGTTTGCAGTGAATGTTTTAGTTCGTACAACGCTTCGAGGTTATAACCAGTATGAAAACCATCAATAAACTGATGGTGACTGCGAGCACCGTACACCCAACTACCATCAGCAGACTGCTCGTTAACACTTTGCCAAGCAACCGTCCGCGCAAGCTCTTGATATTTAGCATTGGCGGTTTCAGAACCAACAAACCCAACCCATGCAGCGGCCCACAGACTCGCGTTATGAACAAACGCTTTTTCTCCCGGAATATAGGCAAAAAATTGGCGTTGCTGATCTTCTGTGTATAAATGCTCAACAATGAAATCAGCACTAGAACATGCTGCATCAACATAGCGTTGGTTGTTGGTCAGTTTTCCAAGGTCGAACAACGCTCTGCTTACGTAAATGGTTGATATGACGTTGGGTTTACCCTTGGGTACAAAAAAGGCCCGTGCTTTCCAGTCAAAGTGGTATCCCCAGCAGGAAGCACCCCATGTTTCTGCACTGCACTGATTTTCCATCAACCAGTCGGCCAGTTTCTGAGCTTCTTCAAGTAAGCGAGTCTCCTGATTAGCCTGATATTGCTCTAGCATCCCTGAGATAAATAAAGCAACCCCTTTCGGATTGCGCTTTTTTGGAACTCCCAGAAAATGGCGCATATTAACATTCGAGCGTTTGAACATCTGAATCCATGCAAGGCCGAATAGTGAATTGCGTAAACGCGGGAAAGTATCGAAAAGACGAGCATTTAATCCGTCAAATGGATCAAAACCTGCAAAGTCATTGTTAATCGCATCGTCTAAAAGTGAACAACGAATGTCATTAATCATGCGCGGCTCCTTTGGCGAAGCACGGCATCATAAATACGCTGCACCTGAGGAATGATTGCTTGTACAGAAAAGTGCTGATCGAATTTCTGTTTCGCATTTTGGGTATAATGTTGATTCATTTCTTGATTAGTCAGTAGTTCAATAAGCGCATCAGCCAAGGCCTCTGAGTCCCCAGCTTCTACGAGAGTGCCCTCCTTGCCATGAGATATCGCATCAGGAATACCACCAGCGTAAGTGGACACTACGGCAATACCAGCCGACATCGCCTCCAATACGCCCATTGGAAATCCTTCGTTGTAGCTAGGCAGGCAATAAATTTGAGTCTGTCTCAGTAAGTCGAGCTTGTGTTGACCAGAAACCCATCCCAAAAACTCTACATGGGATTCAAGCCCTAAATCCCGTGCCATCGCACGGTACTTTTCAACTTCGCCATCTCCTCCGATCACAAGCTTAGCGTCAGGGCATTGCTGTTTGACTCTTACCATGGCTGTGAGCAGGTCATGAACGCCCTTGCGCTCGCCCACTCTTCCTAGAAAGCTGATGGTTGATGAAGAATTAACGGAAGCATCAAGCTCAAGTGATGGCACGGCGTTATACACTAACTGGAAATGCTCCGAACGACGAAAAGTCTCTCTCGCCCAGTCAATCCACTGGGAAGATAGAACAATCACCACATCCGACATTTCAAAAGTATCACGAATGTGTTTCTTTCTATTTTCATCGCACTCATTCGCATAGAAATCACGAAACTCAGCGCCGTGTAAGTGCAAGATCACTTTGCCACCAAGTAATTTAATCAATCGCACAAGTACTGATTTACGTAAGTAGCTTCCTCTTGAGGCAACATGAATGTGGGCTAAACCAACGCGATAAAACACAAAGTAGAACAAAACTTTCAGCAATGCGCTGATATAAAGCAGCAAAGCTCCAACACCACCCAGTCGATTGTTGGTAGAATGAGTAGCGATCAGTCTTACCGCATTGTCAGCAAAAAAACCGGATTGATGATAAACACTCAAGACCGTTGCAATTCCACCCTGGCCTTTAATGTCAGTCGCAATGGTCAGATTGATGTTTTTTTTCAAAATTTATTCTCCACACTGCATACTGCCTGACGCACTTTGCCATTTTTCGTTCTCGGTAATGCATCCACTCGTATGACATCAACTTTCATGCTCTGTCCAACGCGCTCATTAGTGTTGGTGATGAGCTGCTGTTCCTGCTGCGTCGTAAACTTGGCTTCATCAACGACAGCTAATACTTTGATTGATTCTGCTTTTTCTTGCACAAACTGACAGCTTATTAGCCCCTCTATACCTTTTGGTATATGGTTGAGGATGTGGATTTTCTGCCCATCTTCACCCAACAGGAAGTCGCCCACACGCCCTTCGATTTTCTCGATCACAGGATAAGTTCGTCCACATGGACAACATTGCTCTGATGAAAGCACAACGTGATCCCCAGTGCGATAGCGGATTAGCGGATAAAGTGCATTGTTGTAGTTCGAACCAACAATCTCATGTTTACCATCACCACAGTCCAGAAATTCAACATGCGAATAATCGGAAATCAGGTGATAATTGCCATGCTCACAACTACCTATTGCCGCGACACGCTCAAACAACCCATACCAATCAAACACCTTGCACTGAAAACGTTTCTCAATTATGTCCCTATCTTCTTGTGAGAGGGATTCCGAAGAGGTCACGATAGATTTTAATTTGCCTCGGTAATACCAGTCCTTACTTTCTAGGAACTTGGCGAGCGTAGCGATTGAAGATGGATACGCTTGGATAATATCAACGCCATACTCTTCCATTGCTGTCAGATAATCTGGAATCGCATCCGCTGTCAGATGAAACGACGACATTAGAATCATGTTTTCAAAGATAGAATAGCGCCAATAAGGGCCAACTTTCTGAGATAGTGGCACGACTACATCACCACGAATCCACGCTCGCTTGTCGCCTTTTTGGTAGCCCGCCCACTCTAAATGACGAGAGACAAACGCCTGCTCCCTAAGCACCGAATTGAGATCTTGTGGGATCGATAGGGGCGTACCTGTTGTGCCACTGGTACTGCCCTTCACTGTCACTTTAGGTTTGATCTGTGTGTTGAGAAAAGCATCCGGCGAGGCTTTGACATCTTGTTTATCAATAAACGCAAACTGCTCTAGCTGTTGATGTGCTCCATAAGCAGCAGTACCTTTCGCGCGTAGCAATGTCGCTTCAAGTTGCTTATCACAAAAGGCCTTGAGTGCATCATGAGAGTATTCATTTTCTCTAAGCTGACTCTTCAAACCTGCGACACGTTTTTCACTACGAATGGCCGCACGCACTAGGTCTCTTAAAGACACCATTACGTTCTGAATAAATATTGGCGATTTCTTATATATCGACGAGGTATACACGTTACTATCCCCTAGCCACGGAGGTCCTGAAGGAATGGTGCTGTTCCTTCAACGTCAGAACGATTGTCATGAATGTCATAATCGTTGTCTTTTACCCAGCCAATAATTTTGGCTGGAACCCCACCAACAATGGCACCTTCTGGGACGCTTTTTGTCACCACACTGTTTGCGCCGATGATCGCATTGTCACCAACAATAATTGGGCCAATGAGTATGCTATTGGGGCCAAGATAAACACGATGACCTATCCGAGGTACTTCTCGATAAGGGCCTTTACCCGCTGTTTTGCAACCGACACCTATGTTACACATTTCTCCAATCACCGTTCGGTCATGAAGTAATACGCCCATCCCTTTGTAAGCAAACATGCTCCCTTTACCAATCTGACACTTGGCAGAGACTCGACTTCCATATATAACGAATATAAATAGCTGAAATATCTCGGGAATTATCGGTACTTTTTTTAGATAGAACCAACGTGCGATACGATATAGAACGATAGCATTAGGCATGTGAACAACCTGAGTTTAAATGAGAATTCTGAGGAGCTAGCAACCTTTCCCTAAGTGACTTAGCTAAGTACAGACAAGTGAAAAGTAGAAGCAATGCTGGGGTTTTTGTTGTAAGAGAGTTATTGGTAATACTGACCAGAGCAAAAGACAAGATAGTTACGCGTTCAATGTAGTTGCCTGTTACAGCAAAGTAGCCCAAAGGCATAAAAACCGTCACAAACAGAGGCACAGCGCCTACAAGCCCAAAAGTGAAAACCCAACCAACCAAATAGTTTTCTATGACATCAATGTCTAAGTAAAGCTCAATCGACTCAAGTAGACGATGGCTAGCACCAAATATCCACTCTCGAGCACTTAATTGATCGATTAAGTAGAATACGTCTAATCTAGCCGACGCACTGCCATCAATATAGAGCTTTGATGCAATTCGTTCCGTAATGCCAGACTCAACCAGCAGGTACGCACCAACCCAGAATGCGACATATCCGATCAGCATAAAAAGAGCAATTTTTTGCTTATTGTCAGGAATGCCCTGAGTGATGGCTTTCCACAGCATGGGAGCAAAGGACACCGATACCGCACAAATAAAGATCGCTAACGCGGCTCTACCGCCGAATGCGAACAACGCAAGCGCAACAATCAATATATACACAAAGCTGGGTAGCTTGGTTTTGTTAGCAACGAGCAGCGCAATGCTGACCGTTATCAGGGCGTTGTTAAGCGGGTGAGTCAGAAATGCCGTTGAACGAAAGAAAGAAAATTCCTGGAACTCAACATTGACCAAACGAAAATGGAACATATATTCCATCACCGCCACAAGCGAGTTAAGTAATATTAAGTAAGCAATCAGATTGAGTAGAAAAGACTTTTGATTATCTTTAAGGTAAGCCAGTAACGGCACGATCAACACTGGCGCTAAAAACGTATTGACTAAATAGGCCATCCCTGAAGAACCATGCATAGCAAAGCCATATAGGATCACGAACACGTTGCATGCCAACGCAATCAGCCAAAAACGGTAGTAGCTGCCTAAACGGTGAGAGATTCCTTTCATCCCATCAAACAGAAAAACCAATCCAAAACCCAGCAAAACCAGATAAGAGTACAAATGGATTTTAAATAGTGGTGATCCCCCTTGAGATACGTACGGTACCCCAAGGTCTTCTAACATGTAGCCGCCAAGAAGAATCGATGATGTAATAGCGACAAAAGGTAGCAGATAGATCTTAGACAACACGTCGTCTACCCCTCAGCTTGAGTAGAGATAAACGAATCTCAAAACTGTTCAAAAGAAAATGCACCAGAACATAAGTGGCCAAAGCTATACCAATCGAAATAATGAGAGCAAAGACATCGTTGATATAACCAAGGAATGGCTGGACAAAAAGAATCGCTAGCGCCATAACACCTGATGCGATAACTGTTTTTAGCGCTGATTCGGGTATGGGGTATCGATATCCAGCCTTCCAACCAACAAAGGCGGTTATCACCAGACCAACAAACATGGCCAATAGAATGCCGATTGCTGCTCCCAGCGCACCCAATTGAGGAATAAGAGCAAAAGCTGCCAACACTTGTACAAGTAATACAACCGCCATAATCAAAGGTACGTACTTGGTTTGTAGTGTGAACTGCAAACCATGATCAAAGAAATGCGCACGTAAATTAAACAGTAAAGCGGCAGCGGCGACCAAGTAAAACGTGGTTATGTCGATATCTGCGTACGCGTCACCAAGAAAAATACCCACTAGTGTGGGAGCGAGTAAACACAGGCCTATAGTCGCGGGCAAGCTGAGTGCAAACAGCAAGCCGCTATACATCTTATGCTTAGCAATTAGGCGCGTCCTGTCTTCGGTAAGCTTGGTGAGTTCTGGGTAAAGCGGTAGAGCAATGGCCATAAAAACCAATGCCATAATGCCGAATAAAAGATTCGCAATCGCGGCATACTGCCCTGCTTGTTCAAGACCAGTGAGATTAGCAATAAATAGACGGTCACTCCTTGCTGCCAGTATGCCCAGTAGACCAGACAACATAAGTGGTGCGCCGTAAGAAAACAGCTCTTTTTTAAGCGCAGTTTCAGGAATCACTTTTCGATGCCATGCTCCAGCACCAACACATATCGCCGCTCCTACCGAATAGCTAACGACTAAAGACAGCAACGCCACTTCAAGGCTAGGCAATAGTGATAGGAATAACACAGTCATGAGTATCGACATGACCGCTTGAGTCATTACAGACCAGCGATAGTGGCCGGACTTTTGGTTCACACGCGCATACTCAATCGAAAACAAATAAAGAGCTTTAGTGACAAAAAAGGCGTAAACCACGAAAAAGACGCGCCATTCAAACTCTGTCAACAGCGCAACCAAAACACCAATAACAAAGAAAGAGAAGAGAAGATTGCCAATCAACCAACGAACAACTGTCGCACTGATCTGCTTCTGCCTATCCCGTTCCGCACTCGGATAGAAACGAATAAGGCAATTGTTGATCCACTGAATTAGCACTGAACGTGACGCTTCAACAATCACCATCAATACAGCGAGAAAGCCGTACTCTTGCGGCAAAAGAAAGCGAGTCTGTACTGCAATAAGTGCAAACAGACTTAAAGCAGAAAAGATCTGAACAGGAGCATAGGTGAACAACTTTTTGATCACAACAACTCTCCGTAGAGCTTTTGATACTCATCGACCACAGCACGTGGTGAAAACTTCGCTTTCAAAGATTCAGTATCCACCGCAGGTAAATCGCGCAAAAACTGCAAAACGTTTTCAGTTTCCTTGTCAGAGCCATCGGCCAATGTGTAGTGAACACCAGCAGTGCGAAAATAGGTTTGTTCTTCCTGCAAGATACCCACTTTAGTCGCGATAACAGGTAGACCTGAAGCAAGCTTTTCCAATGGTGCAAGACCAAATGTTTCCTCTCGGGAAAGAAAGACTCCAACATCAGAGTCTGCATAAACCTGCTTAATCTGTTCAACATTCATCGGACCAAGCCAAGCCACTTTTTCCGAAGCACCTAATTCTTCTGCCAGCATGTTAAGGTCTCTGGCATAATTCTCGTCGACAGGACCAATAATCTTTAGCTCAACATCAACTGTATTCGCTAACTGAGCCAACAACCTGATGATCCGGTCGACTTGCTTGCGTGGTGAGATTAAAGAGCAAGTCACCAAACGTAATGTCTCTGACGTTGATCTTTTTGTTTGCTTAAAGTAAACATCATTCACCGGATTGCCCACCTTGTGCGCTTTTGCACGCAAAGCGTTTGGTAAAGAATCAAACAAAATATCACCAACATAAGTTAACCGATCCGCAGATCGTAAACTGAATGCTGGAAGCACGGTTTCAAAAATTAAGTTGTTGAGCCAACTACGACGTTTTCTAGCGACTTTGCCCAATGAGTGCAAGGTAATCACAGAGTGAGCATTACCAGTTGGTAACAAAGGTAGACTCGGCAGGTGGCTGTGGATCACGTCAGGCTGAAAGCGACGAGCAAGCTCACGTAGCTTAACGTTCTGAAAAACAAAGCCCGGTACAGGTACCCCTAGAATTTTCCCTTTGCTAGCAATGAAAGTGATATGAGTTCGCTCATTGAGCTGAATTCTTTGGTTCAACTCTTGTTGAGAAGACCCTACCTTAATTGCCAGAATTTCATACTCAAAACCCTTAGGTGCGCTGAACTCGAGTGACTGAACTATTTGCTGGCAGACAGAGTCAACGCCTCCGGCATTATCACTTCCCCATTTAAGGGTACTCAATGGCATCACTAGGAGGACTTTTTTCATCATCGAACCTTTAGCGAGAAGGCTCAGAGAGTGAATGACTGCGCCACTTCACTCTCTGACTCATATCACGCCAGAACACCTCTTGTATCAATGACCACTTTCTTGCTGAAAGCGAGTTTGTCTGCAGCTTTGAACTGCTTATGATCGACAAGGACCACAACCACATTCGCTACTTCAAGAGCACGCTCCAGATCCATAAATTCAACTCCCGCTTTAACGAGGTTTTCCGGCAGCGAAGAAATGTTAGGCTCGACAGCGATCACCTGACCAACATTTTCATTGGCAAGCTGAGTGGTAATGTCCAGCGCAGGGCTCTCACGTAAGTCATCAATGTCCGCTTTAAACGCCAAGCCTAGACAAGCGATCACTGGTTTTTTAAATTCATCCGCGGCTTGTTTAACCTGATCAATCACCCAAAGAGGCTTGCCATCGTTAACTTCACGAGCCATTGCAATCACTTTTGCTTCGTCTGGGCAGCTGTTGACGATGAACCATGGGTCAACAGCGATACAATGTCCGCCGACACCAGGACCTGGGTTAAGAATATTCACACGTGGGTGGCGATTAGAAAGCTTGATCAGTTCCCAAACATTGATCTTCAATTTTTCACATATAAGGGACAGTTCATTGGCGAAAGCAATATTCACATCACGGAATGAGTTTTCAGTCAGCTTAGCCATTTCCGCCGTACGAGAATTCGTGAGAATACATTCTCCGCGCACAAAGGTTTGATAAAGTTCAACAGCACGCTTATTACAGGCATCGCTCATGCCGCCAATCACGCGATCGTTGCTCACCAGTTCCTGTAGAACATAGCCTGGTAAAACACGCTCAGGGCAATGGGCAACTTTAATATCAGCAGCATCTCCACTTTGCTGTGGGAACGTCAGGTCAGGGCGAGCTTCTGCTAACCAGCCTGCCATTTTTTCAGTAGCACCAACGGGTGACGTACTTTCCAGTACCACTAAATTACCTTTTTCAAGTACTGGTGCAATTGCCTTTGCGGCACTTTCAATGTAGCTCAGATCAGGCTCGTGGTTATCGCCTTTAAATGGTGTTGGAACCGCAACCATAAATGCATCGGCGGCTTCAGGAACGGTTGTTGCTTTTAGTTTACCTGTCATTACCGCACTGCGAACAACGATATCCAAATCCGGTTCAACAATATGGATCTCACCCTGATTAATGGTATCCACTGCATGCTGGTTGACATCAATACCGATAACTTCAATTCCTCGAGAAGCGATCACCGCAGCGGTTGGCAAGCCGATGTAACCCAAGCCGACAACTGAAACCTTGTTAAACATTATGTGTTCCTTAATCTTTAAAGCGCTAAAATATCTGCAATTCTTTGGCAAGCCTGCCCATCACCATACGGGTTGTGGGCCTGACTCATGGATTCATAAGCTGCTTGATCAGTCAAAAGCTGAGTTAGCTCGCGACAAATCAAATCGCTGTCCGTACCTACCAGTTTGACCGTTCCGGCTTCCACAGCTTCAGGTCTTTCAGTGGTATCTCGCATAACCAAAACGGGCTTACCGAGAGATGGAGCCTCTTCCTGTATACCGCCAGAGTCCGTCAATATGATGTGAGCCTTATTCATCAGATAAACAAATGGCAGATACTGTTGAGGCTCCACTAAATAAATGTTTGGAATATTTTTGAGCAAGCGATTGACTGGTTCTTGTACGTTCGGGTTTAGATGAACCGGATACAAAATCTGGCAATCTGGATGACGCAATGCGGTATCAGACAGTGCCTGACAGATGCGTTCAAAACCACCACCAAAGCTTTCTCTTCTATGGCCAGTCACCAAAATCAGTTTCTTGTCGGACTCAAGCATTGGGAACACATTATCCAGTGTCGCTCTAAGATCTGAATCGTTTTCAATCTTGTCGCGGATCATAAATAGCGCATCGATAACCGTATTACCCGTCACATAAACATCCGTGGCAGATACATTTTCATCAACCAGATTCTGTAGAGAGGTTTTTGTTGGCGCGAAGTGAAATTTCGTTAGGCAACCTGTCAGTTTCCGATTCCCTTCCTCAGGCCATGGAGAGTAGATGTTTCCAGTTCGAAGACCAGCCTCAACATGGCCAACCTGAATTTGCTGGTAATATGAGGCGAGCGTTGTGCCCAAAGTTGTTGCTGTATCCCCGTGAACCAAAACAACATCAGGTTTAAACTCGCTAAGAATCTCTTCCATCCCCGTTAAAATCTTGGTCGTTACCGTTGTCAGTGTTTGACCCGGTTCCATGATATCAAGGTCATAGTCCGGCTCTACTTGGAAGAGCTCTAATACTTGATGCAGCATCTCTCTGTGCTGTCCAGTGACACATACTTTGGTTTCAAATCGAGCGTCACTTTTCATTTGGTGAACCAAAGGCGCCATTTTTATTGCTTCTGGTCGCGTCCCAAACGTAATCAAAACCTTTTTCACAACACTTGTTCCCTGAATTTAGCCAAGAATCATTTATCGCTGCCGATAAAACTTAAAATAAAATTTGCCCAACTGAACCTGCGCTCAGCCAGACAAAAAGAAAAATACGAGAAATAAAAATGAGCCTTATAACTATGAAAAACAGGATATCAATGAATAAACTATCGTTCTGGCGCGTCTCACTTTTAATAACTGGGCAACTAATTTTATGCCGCTGTTGACGTTATATAATTGAGTACGTCGTCGCTGCCTTGTTCAATCAGTTCAAACACTTTCTGGTGACGAATTCGACTCCCCTTGTAAGGATCAGGGATTTCATTTTCATCAATATCTGAATACGAAAGGAACAGAGCAAGCTTGTTTCTGTACTCCCTAGGACAGAGGTCATACAATGCGGCAAGATTGGCTCTATCTGCTGCTAACACCATGTCATAGTGAGAAAAATCGTCTTTCGTTACCTGAGTAGCCGTCAAGCCATTTAGGCTATAGCCATACTTATCCGCCAAAGCTTGCACTTGTTTGTCTGGTGAGTTACCAACCTGATCACGAATTGTTCCTGCACTGGCAATATTAACAACGATGCCACGCTGCTGTGCTTTTGTTTTCAGAACAACTTCAGCGAGTGGTGAGCGGCATATATTGCCCATACAGACAACAAGGATAGAAGGCAAACTTCCCATAATGACTAACCAATTTTATATATTATTGTTGCAAACTATAAATCGGCTATAGGTTATCTTATCGGTGTTATCGAAGTTGTCTCAATTTTGAGTATGCAAAGCATTTAGCAAAGATAAATTTGAGCATTAACTCTAATCATACTCCGTTGTAATTTGATCCTAATCCCTTGCGCCAAAGAGACGCTCAATCTCCCAACAACTTATTGTTACTTAGCCATAGGCTATCTATATCGTTTTATTTATGTGATAAAAATGTTGAAAACCAGTAATTTAAATTGATATCTCTGTGAGCAACATCTTAGAACGTCCTTTCCATCCTAGCTGATCCATATTGTGTGACAGTTAACTAAGAAATTTATCCTTCAGCTTCTGACAATAACCTTATCCATATTAGTTCTAAGGAAATACTCTATGTTATATGTTGAGTTTCTCTTCCTGTTATTGATGCTCTATATCGGTTCACGCTATGGAGGAATCGGTTTAGGCGTTGTGTCAGGAATTGGGTTGGTCATTGAAGTCTTCATCTTTAAGATGCCCCCCACATCCCCACCTGTGACGGTCATGTTGATCATTCTTGCGGTGGTAACTTGTGCATCTATCTTAGAAGCTGCTGGTGGTCTGAAGTATATGCTGCAAGTGGCCGAAAGGCTCCTGCGCAAGAATCCCAAACGCGTCACACTCATCGCCCCTTTTGTCACTTACTCAATGACTTTTCTCTTAGGTACTGGCCATGCTGTCTATTCCATCATGCCTATCATTGGCGATGTGGCCCTAAAGAATGGCATTCGTCCTGAGCGACCGATGGCTGCTTCTTCGGTGGCTTCTCAGATAGCGATTACCGCATCACCTATATCTGCTGCTGTGGTCTACTACCTCGCTCAGCTTGCCGATATTCAGCATGACATCACTTTGCTATCCATCCTGATGGTGACAGTTCCTGCAACACTGTTTGGTACTCTGCTGATGTCTCTCTACAGCCTGAAGCGAGGAAAAGAGCTGCACGATGACCCAGAGTATCAAGCGAGGCTAAAAGATCCCGAATGGCGCAAGCGCATCGACAGCACAACCGCTACATCTCTCGACGAAGTACTGCCAACTTCAGCACGTAACGCAGTCCTCATTTTTCTCGCCTCGATCGTCACCATTGTCATTATTGCGATGGTGCCGGAAATTCGTACTATCGTTGAAGGCGATAAGCCAATAAAAATGTCTGTCATCATCCAGATGATGATGCTGTGTTTTGGTGGTGTAATCTTGCTGGCAACCAAAACCGACCCCCGAGATGTCCCCAACGGCGTGGTTTTTAAGTCTGGTATGGTCGCCGCTATTGCCATCTTTGGTATTGCATGGATGTCCGACACTTACTTTAAATATGCCATGCCTCAATTTCGATCAGGTATCGTTGAAATGGTGACCAGCTACCCTTGGACATTCGCTCTGGCATTGTTCATCGTTTCTGTTGTGGTCAACTCACAAGCAGCGACTGCTCGTATGATGCTACCAGTCGGTCTCGGGCTCGGCCTAGATCCTGCCCTATTGATTGGTTTGATGCCTGCCGTTTATGGCTATTTTTTCATTCCGAATTACCCTTCGGATATCGCCACGGTGAACTTTGATACTTCCGGTACAACCAAAATCGGTAAGTGGTATTTCAACCATTCATTTATGTCTGTCGGCTTGATAGGTGTGGTTGGTGCATGCTGCCTGGGTTATGTGCTAGGTCAGGTTGTTATTGGTTAAAAGCGTGAGATAAAACAAAGCGCCCTCAACCTAGCCTGAACAAGGTTGAGGGCGCTTTTCTATCCAGAGTTACTGATCGTGAACGATAATATGCTGATCAAGTAGGGTCGATATAATTTGCGAGGAATCCATACTGTTAAAGTCAATTTGTTGACCCAAATCCTCCACCAGAATGGTTTGTTCACCATTTCCATTACCATCTGGGTGCACGTTAAGTTCAATATCATCTCCATCAACTAACTTGGCATCCAAATGGGACAGTAAAGTATCCATATCCACATTCGCTTGCTTCAGTTCAGGTAACACCTCACGCAGGTCAATCTGATCTCCTTCAGCAATACTGAAATCAGTAATAGTGTCCGTCGCACCATCATCAATTTCATACCAAATAAAGGTATCTTCACCAGTACCACCTGTCAGAATGTCTGAACCTAAACCACCATCAAGAATATCGTCACCAGCGCCGCCCAGTAAGGTGTCATCGCCAGCACCACCGATGAGAGTATCATTGCCAGTTCCTCCTTCGATTCGATCGTCACCAGAACCCGACTGCAACTCGATACCTACGTCACTTCCCAATAGCTGGCTATCTTGGTTAGAGGAAGAAACATCAATATCGGAGATATCATTGGTCACGTTAAGGTTGATATCAATAGGTGCTGATTCAGCCGTAGAGCTATCCGTTTCAGTAGACACCGCGGTCAATTGAATGATGTGCGAACCTTCCTGAGCACCAACGATAGAGACGCTATCAATATCATCTGCTGGCACCACAACTTTGCCACCTACTGGAACCAGTGTTCCTGACGATGTTTCCACCGTTGCTCCAGCAGGAAGTCCCGATAGCTCTAGAGATAGAGCTTCATGGACATCCGTGAGTGCCGCAACGATCCCCAGTAGAGCGATACCATTATTGCTTGCTGTTAGGCTGGCATTAATGTTCTTGACATAATTATTATCCGCCGCAATCGATAGGGTTGGCGCGTTGGCAACAGGCGTAATCGTGATCGGTTTTTGCGTTGTCTCAGACATCACCATGCCTGAAGGGTTACCTGAATCCGTCGCAGTTATGGTGAGCATCACGCTGTCAGATGGGGCGTGCGTCGCATCAAAGGTTACACCAGTGCCGGCAGATGGAGAATCCAGCAGGGCATTCAGTTCACCAATAGTGCCCGTCAATGTAATTGAACTGCCTGACGACGGGGTTGCTGTGATTGAAGAACCCGCAGGTAGGGTAACATTCAGCTGTCCAAAATCGACACTGAGCGTGACTGCCATAGCATCATCAGAAAATGCGTCAACATAGTCTGCATCACTAACGGAGATTCCACTGACCAACTGACCCGAAGACTCATTGATGATGGTCGTAATATCGTCCACATCGATCTCAGGCTTATCATTTACCCCTATCACAGACAGTGAAACCGTGCCTGTATCTTGAAGGAAGTCATTGACCCCGTTCGTTGTACCATTGTCCTCAATGATATAGTTGATGGACACATCACCATTAAACTCATCTGCTGCCGTAAACGTCCAAGAAACACCATCAGGGTTAAGAGTCAGCGTGCCTTGCTCTGCGGGGACCGAGATGGACTTCACCACCAAATTATCACCATCAATGTCATTGCTGGCGGCAATCAGTTGCGCAGCGGTAATCTGAATACTGCCTTCTTCAAGAATATCCCCTAGATCAAGAGCACCAGCTTGAGGCTCATCATTGACTTCAGAGACATGAATAACGAATGACGTTTCGTTGGTGTTTGAGGTATCTGGGTTTGCAGCATCCACCGAACCCACATTGCCTTGATCGTCGATGTGGGCGGTCACTTTAACGCCATCAGTGTCGATCAAATCATTGCTGTTTTCATTCGGCTTGAACGTGACAAGATCTTGAGCAAGAGCCGAATTGATATCAGCGACTTTACCCGTAATTGTCACAGCCTGACCGGATACATCCACCGAAACAGTGACTCCATTGTTCGAAGCTATCGTAGTATTTTGGAATAACTCACCGCTGTCTACATTTAAAGTCAACGTGTATTCTGCATCAGGATCATCAAGGCTAGAGTCAACATCGGACACAGTGAAGCCTTTAATCGCCACCACAGTATCTTCTGCGGTCTGGATATCAGAAATATTGTTGAACTCTGGGCGGTCATTCACCGCTTCAACATCAACGTCGACATTAAAGACCTGATTCGTTGTCGGGCCGAGATATTCATTGCCATCTGCGTCTTTATCCACTGACTGGACGGTAATTTTCAGGCTATCTTCATTCCAAGTTCCTTTGTTGTGCTCCCCAGAGTTAAACACAATCTTACCGACTTCCTGAGCATCGACACGTAGCTCCCATTTACCATTGCCTAGATTGGTTGCAGGTGTCACACCATCTGGATAGTAAATCGTCGCACCGTCCGGTACTTGCTCAACAGTGATCAACAATGTTTCGGGCTGATCCTGAGCAGAATCACCCGGTAATAGATCGGTTTTATCAACGATACTCGCGTTGATAGCGATGTCGATGTTCTCACCTTCATTACCAGTCACGCTGCTTGTTGGGTCAATGTCTACCACATCGCCAACAGGGATAACATTAATGGTGAATTGCCCTTGATGTGCAGTCGGCTCTTGTAACAGCTGCTCTTGAGTGAACACGGTAATGCCAATATCAGCAGTGCCACTGAAATGCTCTGCTGGGCGAATCGAAATCGCTGACAGATCGATTTCTGTTGCGCTCGGGTCTGTCAATTGAATGACCCATTCACCACCACCACTATTCTTAACTACAAAGTCAGATGAAGTACTGGTTACCGTAAAGTCATCAGGCACACCCGTTAGTTTAGCTGAAAGGAATTGCTCTGAGCCATCCGTGTCATTCAATGCGATCGACAATCCAGAGCCACCTGAAGTGAGAGAAATGTCGGTATCTTCATCACCAACCACAACGATATTGTCCGCTTGGGTTGGCATAGTGACAGGGTCTAGGACTGGCGTGATATCAATGTCGACGCTTTGCGTGAAGGTGCGCTCACTACCCGTATTAGAAACTTGCGTCGTACCTGTAGTGTCGAAAGTGGTTTGGTCGACCACAGTGCCTTTCACAGTAAAGGAGATTGAATTACCACTGCTATCCGTCGGATAGTTTTCTTTAGGAACAAAGTACAAGCCATCCAATGCCGCCTGAATGACCGCAGGATCGTTAGAATCAACGACAAACACACTGCTGTCTGGCTGAATCGGGTCACCATTCACATCAGCGAAATAACCCAAGCTAGAATCAGGTAACGTGATTTCAACTCTCGTCAGTGTTTCTTGGCCTTGGTGACTATCGTTGCGAACATCTGCCAAATCAATATCAAGATCTAACTTAATAAGATTATCTTCCAGTGCATTAGCGTCCAGCTGGTTACCCGTGCCTTTTTCAACTGAAGTCGTACTCAGGCTTATTTCAGGAGTAAAATCGCTGTCGAGAGGCTGAGCCTGCTCGCCCGCTCCCGGTGCGATATCAACGACCGGTGTCACAGCGACAGGGATATTAAGCTCGACACGATTCTCATCACCTGATGCTTTATCCGTGGTGACAAAGGTAATCGGCAAGTTGAAGTCACCTGCATAGTCTTCAGGCAATTCTAGTTTGAGGCCATCAGGAATAGAAATACTCCCATCAGGGTTGATGGTTGCCTCAAACAGATGAAGATTATTGGCAAAATCGTCCTCAGCCCCAAGGACCTTCAGACCACTTACTTCTGCCGGAATATCGTTCGGGTCGATCACAATGGTGAGCTGGTCCGCGACATTATCCGCAGTACTCACATTGCTACCATCGACACCAATTTGGACAACATTGCCTATTTGACTACTAAGGTCAACGTAGTTGTCTTCAACTCCCGTGATAATGGCGTCTGGAGTAGTCACTTGCTCAATCACTGCTGCTTCGCTGTTTTGGCCAGCGACACTGCTAGGGAATGTCAGATCTATCGTGGTCGATTTTTCACTGACAGGGCCATTTTCGTTTTCATCCCCCTTGTCGTAGACTTCAGCGACAAATTCAACCTTCAAGGTGCTGCTTGGTAGACCGTTGCTATCGGTATAATTTAAACCGTTGGGTGCAACGATACTGAAGTTTTCTTCGTTGGTCACTGTCCAAGAACCATCACCATTGTTGACAGCACCTGTGACAAACAGCTGATCTAAGTCATCACCAGAAATCCCAACAAAACGAACCACCACTGCTTTCACTACTTCATCAGAGCTTGGGTCAAGATCTTCAAAGGAGATAACGTTCGCATCACCATTTTGATCGTTGATAGTGAAATCTATACGACCATCATCATCTGCATCGTCAATCGTGGTGACCACAGCATTATTAGATTTGACTTGAAGATCACCATCACTCTCGATAATTGGCCTAACCACAACCGTTAATGATCCCGTGATTTGTTTAGGAGCAACACTATCGCCATTGTTATCAGCGTCATGTTCTTCAATGGTTAGTGTGGTCTGTAAGTTGATGTCGACGCTAGAATCTTCCGGCGGTTTAACGCGCACCACAGGTTGGTTGGCGTTTTCATCCAAACCAGTGATGGTTAAAGTATTGGTAACATCATCATAAATCGCGGTGCCGCCTGTGTAGTTAGCCACTGGAGCGCCATCAATCGTAATCTCAACATCTTCTGGGAAACCAGAAATAGTAATGGATGAGACGAACTCATAATCACGATCATTGGTATCTGGTGCTCTGTCAAGGTTCTCTGCATTTGGCAGATTCCAAGGGACGACAATAAAGCTGTCTTCGTTACCTGTTGCAGTCCTGGTGTAAGCGTCATCACTACCGCCAGCATCAATAACAGGAACAACTTTTACCAAAATGCTGCCATCAACTTCTCTGATATGCCCGTCATTCTCCGTAACGATAACTTTGGTCGTTATATTGATGTCTTCCGTCGAATATTTTGGCGGTTCAACCGTAATACCTGAACTGTATTGTTCTTGCGTAATATTTGCCTGATAAATAGGGCCATTAGCATTACTACCTACATATACCAAGTCAATTGCACCACCATTACTATCGTACAATTGAACACCATCAGGAATATCTGAGAGAAGCACCGTTATCGATTCAGAGTTATCACTGACACCATCTTTTTCTTCGCCGGATAAGACAGCAAAACTCAACTCAATGCTCGAGTTTTCATTGATGACAACCTGTGCACCTGCATTACCATTACCGTCTGTGTAGCTGTACCAAGTATCAAGCACAGCACCTGTATCAGGCACATCAGGTATATCTGGGATGTAAGGGATATCAGCAACACCTTTTACGGACACGTGAACGGTTTTACCTGCCCCCATTTCGGTCACATCAGTAACTTGGGACCCGTCGCCAAGCGATGCAGTATCTTTCACCACACCTGTCGCCTCAAAGGTAAAATTCTCGTTGGAATGCAGAGGTGGCTGAATCTCGACCTTATCTAAATCAGATTGTGCAATCTCATAGTAGCTACCGTTTCCATCAGTAATCAGTGGTAGCGGATCACCTGAGCTCACCCAACGGACTTCAAAACCAACTAACGATTGGCCATTTTCATCAGTGAAATCGGATAAACGGATATAGAGAACTTCAGAAGTATCTCCCGGTGTATCGATGTCAGCCGTTGAGTTAAGCGTGATGACTTTGTCGAGTGTAAACGGTTCATGATCTGCGTCTGGATCGATTGTGTTCTGGCTCGCTGCATTATCCTCAAAAATGGCTATCCGATTGACGGAGAAACTGCTGCCATCTGCTACTGGCGTAACATTAAACACCAGCTCTTGCACCACGGATTCTGCTGAGTCTTTACCTGAAGCTGCATTGGAGTCTTCTTCAGTCAACGCTTTCGCGTCAAACTTAATCGCTCCAGAAAAGTTATCCCTCGGATTTAGCTGAACATTGTTGATGTCGTCAGAGCTGATCAAATAAACACCCGGCGATGATTCTGCAATAACGTTTCCTGATGCATCCAGTAACTCAAACTCACCTTGACCTTGAGTCACTTCAAGACGGTAAGTAATCGTCTCTGGATTACTGGTATCCTGTGTAACCGCACTCAAGTTGAGCGTCTGATGAGCACCATCCTCTGTTAGAGTGTATTCGTAGGTGCTATTGGCATCATCCCAGGTGGCAATATCCGCAACACTTTCTACTTCAATTCTGAAGCTCGAATTCAGCTTATGATCCAACGTACCATCGTTGTCAATTTCAAGCTGGTACTTGATCTGGATACCTGATTCATCGGTCGAGTAGTTTCTGTCCGGTACAAAATACAGGTTGGTGATCGTGGTGATTTGATCGCCATCACCATTCACACTCGATGTCTGATCAATCAAAGAGCCATCAATGTAGATTTTGCCTCTGTTGTTCGGTTCAAGTTCGACGTATTGGCTGCCGTCGAAGTAGTAGAAGGTACCGTGGTGATCTCCCGCCTTGATCGTCATGCCACCAATAGATTCGTTGTTATCTGCATCATACAAATTCGCTTGAAGCAAAATCTGTGTTGGGGAGTCAAGACCCGTAATACCGCTCTGGTTATCCTGAACGTTAGCGGTATCAACGGTATTCGGATTATTTGGATCGTAGTCAATCGACGGATCACGACCAGATTCTTCGAAAGTCGTAACTTTGAGAGCGATTGCTGACGCTTTCCTATCGACGATGGTCAGATCTAATTGCGCCGTTGAGGTATCTTTGTCTCCATCCGTCGCAGTCACGTCAATACTAAAATCAAACGTATCACCATCATGTTCTAGGTTATCGTAGGCTTTAAAACGAATGTTACCATTAGAATTGACTCTCAACTCACCCAGTTCGCGGATATCTCTTGTTCCGTTACCAGTATCGTATTCTTCGTAAACTTTGATCGTTTGATTGCCAGACTGAATATCGACACTATCGACATAAGTACCATTTTCACCGCCAAATTTAATCACCGAAGTACCATCTGTAGTCCCTTCAATCATCGTAATAGCAGCGTCATCAGCCCCTTTATCAGTGGAGGCTTCGAACATATTCACTCTCTTGAAACCACTGCCTTCAACTCTAGAAATCGAGTGGTCAGTCAACAATGGAACGTCATCGACGACGATAATAGGTAGAGTAATCTCAGCGGATTCATCTCCATCAAAATCTGTCGCTTTGATTGTAAAGTCGATTTGGACGCTGTTTTCACCCGCACCGTCTGCATGATCAAGAGGTTTAAGTAATTCAAATTGATAGCTGTTGTCTGATGTATCAAAAACAATTCTAAATACTGGCTCATGACCATTTTCAGTCATTGCTGTATAAGTGAACGTCGTGCCACTGCTTTGGACAGCAGCCCACTCAAGCGCTTCGCCGTCAGCAGATAAGCCATCTAACGTATCATTTGCATTCGTTAACTCATATTCCACAACGCTGTCAGCGCCTTCAGTGATAACGAAGTTACCATTGATAGTGGTGTCTTCAGAGCGATCCGAACCGATACCCACTAGGTCATCTTCGTCGACAGATGTTTCCCCTGTCGTCCCCGCTAGTACAGGTTGATCATCAATGACTTCAATTGGCAGGCGGACAGCAGGTGAGGTGTCGTTGTCTTTATCGATCGCAACCACATCAAACGGAATGGTCAACGTGTCGCTGTTTTGTGCATGGTCCAAAGCTTTAAATTGGGTGTAAGTGTAATCACCGTTGTCAGACAGCACTAAAGTGAAGATCACTTGACCGCCAGCCACACCTTGATAAGTGGTCGCACCAGCAACGCCGTTCACCTCAGAAATCGTCACCGCTTGACCGTTAGACGTTAGACCATTTTGTGTATCAGTTATATTCATCAACTCATAGGCAACAACACCATCAGCCCCTTGTGATGTGACAAAACTGCCTGTCGCAACAGCGACTGCACCTGACGAATCAGAACCTGCTGCCGTGTCATCTTCGTCAACGACAAACGTGCTTGATGGGTCAATAGATCGAATAGTTGGGCTATCATCGCCAATCGTCACAGGCAAGGTAATGCGGTCGGTGTCGCCATCGGTGTCGGTCGCCACCACGGTGAAGTTAATCAGTTCGCTGTCGCTGTTGGCGTCATGGTCAATCGGGCCTTTCAGCTCAAAGGTGTAGCTGCCGTCAGGACGTAACGTCAGCACAAACACGTCGCCATCAGTGCTTGAAGCCGTGTACGTGGCCACACCATTGGCATCGATGGATTCAGAGAGCGTGACCGCTTTGCCCTGAGAAGTCAGGCCATCAATCGGGTTAGTGGTTAGGTCAAGCTCGTAGCTCACGACCTTATCCGCACCTTCAAGCGTGGTGAAGTCTCCGTCTTGGCTCACTCCCGTCGCGTCTGGGCTAGTGCCACTGGCCAAGTCATTCTCATTGAGGATTAACGCCTCCGCCGAGGCAATGTTCGGACTATCATCGCCAATCGTCACAGGCAAGGTAATGCGGTCAGTATCACCATCGGTGTCGGTCGCCACCACCGTGAAATCAAAGCGTTCACTGTCGCTGTTGGCGTCATGGTCAATCGGCCCTTTCAGCTCAAAGGTGTAGCTGCCGTCTGGGCGTAGCGTCAGGACAAACACCTCACCATCGGCGCTGGAAGCGGTATAGGTTGCTACGCCATTGGCACCGACAGATTCAGACAGCGTCACCGCTTTGCCTTGCGAGGTCAGGCCATCAATCGGGTTAGTGGTCAGGTCAAGCTCGTAGCTCACGACCTTATCCGCACCTTCAAGCGTGGTAAAGTCTCCGTGTTGGCTCACTCCCGTCGCGTCTGGGCTAGTGCCACTGGCTAAGTCATTCTCATTGAGGATTAACGCCTCCGCCGAGGCAATGTTCGGACTATCATCGCCAATCGTCACTGGCAAGGTAATGCGGTCAGTATCACCATCGGTGTCGGTCGCCACCACGGTGAAGTTAATCAGTTCGCTGTCGCTGTTGGCGTCATGGTCAATCGGCGCTTTGAGTTCAAAGGTGTAGCTGCCGTCTGGGCGTAGCGTCAGGACAAACACCTCACCGTCCGCGCTGGAGGCGGTGTACGTCGCTACACCGTTAGCATCCACCGATTCAGACAGCGTCACTGCTTTGCCCTGAGAGGTCATGCCATCCATTGGGTTGGTGGTCAGGTCAAGCTCGTAGCTCACGACCTTATCTGCCCCTTGGATGGTTGTGAAGTCGCCGTCTTTGCTTAGCAAGGTGCCATCTGGGCTGGAGCCGCCAGCAAGGTCATTTTCTTGCAGAATGAGCGCTTCTACTGAGGCGATGTTCGGGCTGTCATCACCAATGGTCACTGGCAAGGTGATACTGTCGGTGTCGCCATCAGTATCGGTCGCCACCACCTTGAAGTTAATTAGCTCACTGTCGCTGTTGACATCATGGTCAATCGGCGCTTTCAGCTCAAAGGTGTAGCTGCCATCCGGGCGCAGGGTTAGGACGAATACTTCGCCATCGGCACTGGAGGCGGTGTACGTCGCCACGCCATTGGCATCCACCGATTCAGACAGCGTCACCGCTTTACCTTGTGAGGTCATGCCGTCAATTGGGTTGGTGCTCAGGTCAAGCTCGTAGCTCACGACCGTATCCGCACCTTGGATGGTGGTAAAGTCGCCATCTTTGCTCAACAAAGTGCCATCTGGGCTAGAGCCACTGGCTAAGTCATTTTCGTTGAGGATCAACGCCTCTGCTGAGGCGATGTTCGGGCTGTCATCACCAATGGTCACTGGCAGTGTAATGCTGTCGGTGTCGCCATCGGTGTCGGTCGCCACCACCGTGAAATCAAAGCGTTCACTGTCGCTGTTGGCGTCATGGTCAATCGGACCTTTCAGCTCAAAGGTGTAGCTGCCGTCTGGGCGTAGCGTCAGGACAAACACCTCACCATCGGCGCTGGAAGCGGTATAGGTTGCTACGCCATTGGCACCGACAGATTCAGACAGCGTCACCGCTTTGCCTTGCGAGGTCAGGCCATCAATCGGGTTAGTGGTCAGGTCAAGCTCGTAGCTCACGACCTTATCCGCACCTTCAAGCGTGGTAAAGTCTCCGTGTTGGCTCACTCCCGTCGCGTCTGGGCTAGTGCCACTGGCTAAGTCATTCTCATTGAGGATTAACGCTTCCGCCGAGGCGATGTTCGGGCTGTCATCACCAATCGTCACTGGCAGCGTGATACTGTCGGTGTCACCATCGGTGTCGGTCGCCACCACGGTGAAGTTAATCAGTTCGCTGTCGCTGTTGGCGTCATGGTCAATCGGCGCTTTGAGTTCAAAGGTGTAGCTGCCGTCTGGGCGTAGCGTCAGCACAAACACCTCACCATCAGTGCTTGAAGCCGTGTACGTGGCCACACCATTGGCATCGATGGATTCAGAGAGCGTGACCGCTTTGCCCTGAGAGGTCAGGCCATCAATCGGGTTAGTGGTCAGGTCAAGCTGGTAGCTCACGACCTTATCCGCACCTTCAAGCGTGGTAAAGTCTCCATGTTGGCTCACTCCCGTCGCGTCTGGGCTAGTGCCACTGGCTAAGTCATTCTCATTGAGGATTAACGCCTCCGCCGAGGCGATGTTCGGGCTGTCATCACCAATCGTCACTGGCAGGGTAATGCGGTCGGTGTCACCATCGGTGTCGGTCGCCACCACAGTAAAGTTAATCAGTTCGCTGTCACTGTTGGCATCATGGTCAATCGGCGCTTTGAGTTCAAAGGTATAGCTGCCGTCTGGGCGTAGCGTCAGGACAAACACCTCACCATCGGCGCTGGAAGCGGTATAGGTTGCTACGCCATTGGCATCGATGGACTCAGAAAGCGTCACCGCTTTGCCTTGCGAGGTCATGCCGTCAATTGGATTGGTCGAGAGGTCCAACTCGTAGCTCACGACCTTATCGGCACCTTGAATAGTGGTGAAGTCGCCGTCTTTGCTCAGCAAGGTACCGTCTGGGCTAGTGCCGCTGGCTAAGTCATTCTCATTGATGGTTAACGCCTCAGCATGGGTTATCGAAGGCGCATCATCAACAATATTAATAGAAATATTTTGGGCAACCGTATCACCATCATTATCTTTGGCAATAACTGCGAAATTCAATGTTTGATCATCAGCACTCGCAGCATGATCAATTGGTCCTTTTAACTCAAATGAGTAGGTGCCATCTCCTTTTATCGTCAGGACAAATACATCCTGAGCAGAGGTTGAACCGGTATAGGTATAGGTATTAGTTGCGCTGTCATAGGTTTCATTCAGCGATACCGCCAAGCCATCGGACTTCAAACCCGCTACTGGATTAGAGTTCGTATCGAGTCGGTATTCAACTACCGTATCTGCACCTTCAGTTACAGTAAACTGACCGTTTGCCGTCAAAGAAGCCGCGTCTGGTGAGGAACCTGAAGCGAGGTCATCTTCGTCAAGAGACAAAGCGTCAGCGCCGCTAATCGTCGGTGCATCGTCTTTCACTTGGATGAGAATTTTGCCCGCTTCCTCGGAACCCGTGCCGCCCGCTAACTCTGAACGGTCACCATCCGCATCAACCGCATAAACTGGGAGTTCAATCGTCAATGACTCATCGTTCACACCTAAATGATCAAGCTGTTCAAACAAGGTAAATTCGTAATCACCCTGCGCAGGTGTATCCACCTTAATTTCGAATACTGTGACACGGCTTCCGTTGAGCTCAATCACACCTTCATACGTTCGAACACCGTTCTCATTAGCCTTTAGCTCAAGGGTGACCTGCTGTCCCTGTGAAGTCAGTGAGCCATCGATATTGAACTCGCTTGGCTCCAGTTCAAAGTGATCGATAACATCGCTGCCTGCGGTGGCTGTAATAGAACCACTACCCGAGACTGCTACTGTGCCGACTTGCGAACCACCAACGACACCTGATTCATCAAGGCTCAACCCATCAACATTGGTAATAACAGGGTTGTCGCCGTCAGTAATCTCAATATTAATGTCATTAGTTACCGTATCCTGATCGTAATCTACAATAGTGGTCGGCAGCGAAAGAGAAATAGTATCAGAGCCATTGTGTTCCAGGGGTTTAAACTGCTGGTACTCATACTGCCCCTGCGTATCAACACTAACCGTCAGTACGGTATCTCCTGAACCATCAGCCGTTAACGTAATTGTTGTCCCATCATCTGACAGAGTTGCCGTCGTGGTTTGATTATCACTGAGTAAGCCATCAAATTGCTGAAGTGCAGAACTGTCAAACCTTACTGAGGCCAGTGCATCACTGCCAATTTCAACGAATTCACCTTGAATCAAGGTTGAGTCAGACTCGACGTTCTGAACATTGGTCGTTTGAGGTGTTGGATTAACGCCATCGCCGATTGAAACCTGTGCATCAATCGGTGCTTGGATGGCATTGCCACCAGAATCAGCACCAGTAATTCCAAAGCTGACTACGATCTGATCATCGCTGATCGCTACTTGTCCACCGCCAACAGAATCTAGATGATCAATAGGTTGGCTTACTGTTGTGGTCAGTTCTAGGCTGACATCTTTGCCAACCAAGGTGGTATCAATATCAATGCGCAGTACTTCGCCTTGGTCGTTGACACCAATAATCGCATTTTCAGCGGCATCATAAGTAAACGTAACGGCTTCACCTGACGAGCTAATATCAGAGTTGAGTTCAGCCAGCAGACTGGTGAGGGATGCCGATTCAGGGGTAAAGCTAGCAGCATCGAGGGGAAGATCGCCCGCGAAAATAGTGACTGTTGTTGTTGCTGTTTGTGGGTATGTGCCGCCTGATAGAGAACCTTCTGTCAAGGTTTCTGAAATGCTTTGACCGCCACCAGCAAATACTAACGTTCTTAGCTCATCCTCTGTCTCTTCTGCATCGTCTTGTACTTGCGCAGATGTTTCGAAGAAAGTGCTTGCCAGCACCTCGGTACCATTATAGTCAATAGTAACAAAGCCTCCATTAGCCGAGCTAGCGCCACCAGCTCCTGCTGCTGTCGCTTCTAGAATTTGAGTCGGGTCAGCCCCTTCCAAAATTGCGTCTTGAATCGCTGCAATATCACCCTCACTCAACGCATCGTCGCCGATTTGAGTAAAGTCAAATCCAATATCGCCGTTCACTTGTTCAGTATGCCAAGCGTTACCGGCAACATTGTCCAACTCTAAAGAGATAGTATTCTCGTCTACAATTGAAGCGACACCGCCAGCATTCAGTACCACAGAAGCATGACGAGCGGTGATCATTATTTCATTCGACTGGATAGTCTCGCCTTGAACGACTTTTCTCGCAGTTCCATCTGGCTTAACGGCAATGACGTCACCATTTACTTCTTCTACGATACGAGCCTGGCGTACAATTTCGACTTCCATACTTATCCCCTCAATCTGACTAAGCCAGTCAACAGCAATTAAGAAATTTAATAATATTTAACGAGCGTATTGGCGACAAAAATATCAAAATTTGTACGTGATTCCAGTGCTTATTACCGCATTAGGGCCAATGTTCGTTATTAGAGTAAGTATAGTCCGAATCACACACCACTTAGCCTTGGCTAACTGCATGATATTCAACAATTAACTCAAAACCACACTCAAATTTCTCACAAGTGAGAAATTTGAGTGAAAATTACCTTAAACCTCAAAATAGGGCTTTGAAAAACACAGCCTTTGATAGATAACTCTTCAAGTAAATAAAATACTATACGGACATTGATGTCTCTATGAATTACAAAATTCAGCGATACTTGGCCAATGGAAGAGAAGTTTTCGCACACTTACCCAATTTGTTTCCCATCGCAGGCCTATTCGGTGCGGTCTTTATCGTATCCTTGATTTGGAACTATCACCAAACGCGAGAACAAGCAATCCTCGACGGAAAACACTCCGTGACCACGCTGGAGAACTATATCGACCGAGTCGCTAGCGATTTAATTGTCCTAAAGCAAAATGTAACCACTTTATGTAGCGAAGCAGATAAGCTCGCCCTTCGCGCTCATATGTTTCATTCTGATATGATTAAAGAAATTGGTTTGTATAACGGGTCCAATGTCTACTGCACCAGTAACGAAGGACGAACTCGTATTCGTCTATTTTCTTCGGTGTTGCAACGAATTTCAGAATCATCAAATAACATCACCATTTCTCTGACCAAATCTAAGAGCAAACTCAATTCATTTTTCATTTATGTCTCTTCCAATGACGGAACAGGCATAAACGCCCTATTGCCACCTGTCCAGTTTCTTCAGCAAACGTCCTTTCTGTTAGATAAGCAACATTACGGGTATCAGATTCAAGTCCTCAATCGAAGTATTCAAGGGCAACATCAGATTTCTGAATATATGACGACTCCGTTTAACTTTTCATCACAACTCTATCCGTTGTCTGTCAAAATCCAACTTGATAGCGCCGCCTATCTTTATCACTACCAACAAAATATTTGGCTGATCGTGTTATTCGCTTTCGGCCTGTCACTGATTTATATCCTGCTTCGGCATCACACTCTTGTTAAACATTCGATTGAGTTCTGCCTGAGTAAGGCCATTAGCGAACGTCAAATCGAACTGTACTTACAACCTATTGTGGATATCGAAACACGTAACGTCGTCGGTAGTGAAGCCTTACTGCGTTGGGAACATCCATTGAAGGGCAGCATTTCTCCGGAAATATTTATTCCCTTAGCAGAGAAATTGGATCTTATTGATGACTTAACTCGTCACACCTTTCAATCAGTAACAGAGTTTTTATCACAAAATGGCCCTAGCCTAGGCAATCATTATATTAGTATTAACCTAAGCCGCACATCGTTACTCAAACCCGACTTTATGGCCTTTCTCAAGTCTTATGCGAAAGAAAAACCGGCTTTTGTGTCGCACATTCTGCTAGAAGTCACGGAAAACCTCGATTTCCCTGCAGAGCAACTAAAGGGCGCACTCAGTTCCCTGCAACAAATAAGCCAGCTCGGATTCGAAGTTGCAGTCGATGATTTTGGTACCGGATACTCTGGGTTGAATTTGATAAGACAGCACAAGTTTAATGTGATGAAAATAGATAGAGTTTTCATTAATAGCTTAGGCGAAGACACCCAAATCAAACCCGTAATCCAATCGATGGTGAACTTAGCAAAAGAGCTCAACATGAAAATTATTGCTGAGGGAGTAGAAAACGAACTTCAAATCAGCCAATTAAACGAACTTGGTGTCCGTTACATCCAAGGCTTTTACTATTCAAGACCAATAAAGCCTGAGGCACTTGTTGAATACACTGTCACTCCGTTTAGCGTACGCTTTGCCCATTCTTATGTCTGTTACTAAAAAGGAGCCAGCAGCACTCGCTCCTTTTGTCTTTCCAAAGGTCATGGTTATGCCACACCATGACCTTTGGAGGCGACCCAAACCCGATACCACTGTTCACGAGTAAGCTCAATGTCCATCGCTTCAAAAGCGCTTTTCACGCGTTCAATTTTTCCTGAACCAATAATAGGCAGAGGTCGCGCTGGTAGTCGATTTACCCATGCGTAGATGATTTGATCGATACTCTGCGCACCGACTTCACATCGGATTGCTTCTAGCTCATCACGAACACGTTGCGCCTGCTCGGTTGCACCAGTAAAAATGCTCCCTCCACCGAGACAAGACCATGCCATTGGTCGCACGCGCTTCATTTGAAGCTGATCTAATGTACCATCATGGGCAACCTCAAAATTCAGTGGATTGATTTCAATCTGGTTAGTAACGAGCGGTTTCGCCACGCGTGACTGTAGAAGATCAAACTGACTTGGAGTGAAGTTAGACACGCCAAAGTGCTTCACTTTGCCAACTTTATGTAATTCACTAAACGCATCAGCCACTTCATCCGCATCCATCAGTACATCTGGTCTGTGGATAAGCAGCACATCGATCTGATCTATGTTCAGGCGTTCAAGCGAATTGTTCACAGATTCATAAATATGCCCCGCACTGGTGTCATAATGATTGACCTTGCGTTGAGGAAATTTGTCGGTACAGAGCTTAATATCACACTTAGTGACAATCTGGAGCTCATCGCGAACGGAAGGATCTAGCTTCAACGCTTCACCGAATAGCGATTCACATTCGTAATTGCCGTAGATATCGGCGTGGTCGACCGTGGTAATACCTAACTCAATGTGTTGCTTGAGAAAAGACAATCGTTGCTGAGGCGTCATACCCCATTCTGCAAGACGCCAGTAACCCTGAACCAGTTGAGAAAACTCTGGGCCTTGCGGCGCAATTGTGACTTTAGACACCATCACTTACCTCCTAATAAAAACTGCCTTTACAGTATTCTTGTTTAATTCAATGCTCAACGTATACTGACAACAAATTCGAACCAGAGTACGAAAAATTGAGTTTCTCCGAACGGCTAAAACAATTGATTGGTGAAGAGTCAGTTTCTGGCTTTGCCCGCCGAGTCGAACTTTCAGAGGCCCTTATTCGCAAATATCTCAACGGCAGTGAACCTAGTTTGTCGAAAGCAAACCAAATAGCCATGAAAGCCAACTGTTCACTTGAATGGCTGGCCACTGGCTGCGGGTACCTATATAGACAAGCGGAAGTGGTCGACATGGATGCCTATGTAGTAGCCTATCGATACGTTCATGGTTTTGAGCCCAAAGACCATGAACAACACCGCCATGTCATTGCAGGCTATCAATATCTGCGAGGCCATAAAAAAGCCGATGGCTACTTAGATGAATCTGCCATGGTGCAATTTTTAAATCTGCAGATAAAGGCACAATGCTGAAACTGTCATTTGCATAATACAAAGGATGACTACTGTGATGTTGAGCAAACTTTAGGGCGTAGATTAAGGGAATGATGTCAGCTTGAAGAAATCGGCTTAGCCTTGTTGAAAAAACAATCAAGGAATGAACGTGAAGCCAACACATCTCTCTCTTACTGTGCTGACTGCCCTAATCAGCTTATCAAGCTTAGCCACGCCGACTCTTACCATTTCAACCACAACCACAAGTCGGGACTTCCCTTTAAGCACATCGGATCCATTGGTTCTACCACTTAAAAAAGAAACCTATCAAGTTAATATATCGGGGATCGATGGGACATGCCCGTCGGTGACAGAACCGACAGTGAAGTTCCGTAAACCACTCAGCCTCAATTGCAATAGCGCTACCGAATTATCGGTTAAGATCCGCTTCAGAGGTGATTACTCCTTTGCCTACGATGATACTCAACACACAATAACAATCGCTCGGGAAGCCAAGAAAATTGCAGCCAAAAAGTTTACCCGCCCTATCCCCGATGTAGTCTGCGAGCAATACAAAGGTGGAGAAGTGACACTTTCTTTAGGTGATACCTTCAGTGAAGGTACTCAACTCAGGGAGGTATTTTCAAATCAACTCGTTACCGTACAAAACAACCAAGTCAGACTAACCCCCTCTCCAAGTAGTGGTGGACTTGTTCTACTTGAACAGGCCGACACCAGCGCTTCCTCTGCGCAATTTAATTATCGAAACGCCAATATCTATTTCGCGATGGTAGATCGATTCAACAACGGAGATACATCCAATGACCACAGCTATGGTCGAAAGAAAGATGGCAAACAAGAGGTAGGCACTTTTCATGGAGGGGATCTCAAAGGACTAACTGAAAAGCTCGATTATATTCAGAGCCTTGGCACTGACGTGATCTGGCTTTCTCCTATCGTAGAGCAAGTTCATGGCTTTGTCGGTGGTGGAGAGAAAGGCAGTTTTCCATTCTACAGCTACCATGGCTACTGGACTCGTGATTTCACTAAAATTGACCAAAACTTTGGTAATGAAGAAGATCTAAAACAGTTGGTCACACAGGCTCATAAGCGCGGTATGCGTATCTTTCTGGATGCCGTTGTAAACCATTCTGGTTACTCGACACTAGCAGACTTACAATTCGACAATATAAACGTTGTTAACACCCAAAACATGCCTGATAAATGGCAAGACTGGGCGCCGAAATCAGGACAGAACTGGCATAGTTTTAATGATTTTGTTGATTACACAAGTTCAAACTGGCACCAGTGGTGGGGTAAAGACTGGGTCCGAGCAGGGTTGCCAGGCTACAGCAAACCCGGCTCAAACGACATCACCAAAACACTGGCTGGCTTACCTGATTTTTTAACCGAGTCTAAGCAGCCTGTAACACCACCAAAATGGTTACTCGACAACCCGGGAACCCGCGTTCAAGCACGCGAAAGCTACACCGTATCTGACTACCTCATCGAGTGGCAAACCGACTGGGTCAAGCGATTTGGTATTGATGGGTTTCGAGTTGATACCGTTAAACACGTTGAAGGAGATGTGTGGAAACGGTTGAAAAGCGAGGCAACAAACAGTCTTGAGCAATGGCGTACCAACAATAATCAGACCGGACAGCCTTTCTGGATGCTAGGAGAAGTATGGGGACATTCTGCCTATCGCTCTCCTTATGCTAACCAAGGTTTCGACGCACTAATCAACTTTGATATGCAGAAGAAACTCGACAAAGGTGCCGCTTGCCTGAGCCAAATGCAGGAGACCTATCAAAACTACGCTGATTCAATGCAAGAAACACCAGACTTTACCCCTGTCAGCTACATGTCTTCACACGACACAGAACTGTTTTTCAGTCGCTTCAACTCATTTGAGATGCAGCGTAACGCCGCTAACGCTTTATTACTTAGCCCCGGAGCCGTGCAGGTTTACTACGGTGATGAAGTGGGGCGTGGTTTGGGCCCCTATGCTGATGACTTCCATCAAGGCACTCGCTCTGACATGTTGTGGAAGCTAAGCAAAGAGCGCCAACAGCTTCTCAAGCACTGGAAAACGTTAGGTAAGTTCCGTCAATCCCATCCTGCAATAGGAGCTGGTGTACACAAAGAAATTGGCAACAATTCAACCTATGTTTTCTCTCGAAGTTTGGAAGACGACACGGTTGTCGTAGGTTTCGTTGGTAAATGAATATACAAGGGCTCTCTACCGAGAGCTTTTGTTCAAATTAGTCAGATTAAGGTTCGTAGTTTGGGTTCATTAATGAATACCGGTATTGCTGATCTTTCTGTCCTTCCGCCGCAATATAAAGTAAGAATAGTCCTGTATGACCGATGCCACACTTGAGATCGCAAGGGACCTCATAATCTAGCTTCAAAGCAGGTGGAGGTGATGTACGATCGACCTTTACATCAATCGGGTCTTGGTTCATCTCATTGCGCGAGTCATCGTACTTGGGCAGGGTGTAAATAAACAAATCACTTTCGCTTTGGGCCGCATGAGCGCATGGGAATAAAACCAAGCATAGTATGACAGTCCAGATAATCTTTGTCGTTCGCTTCATGAGTCATTGGGGTCGATAAGTTTGATTGCCATAATATATTAAACAGTGTTCAATTAAACCCCTAAAACGAAAAAAGCTCCCGACTTGGGAGCTTTTCTTACCAATAAGAAATAGTTTATTTGTTACGACGCGCTTCTACCGCATCGGCTAACTGACGAAGAACCTTTTCAGTGTCTTCCCAACCAATACACGCATCAGTGATAGACTGACCATAAGTTGGCGCTTGACCATCAACAAGATCTTGACGGCCTTCAACAAGATGCGACTCAATCATTACACCAAAAATAGCCTCTTCACCTGCAGAAATTTGACCAGCTACATCTTCCGAAACCAACATCTGGCGCTGGTACTGCTTCGAGCTGTTCGCATGGCTAAAGTCGATCATCACCTTCTGAGGCAGACCTGATGCTTCAAGTTCAGATTTAATCGCACCCACATGTTCAGCGCTGTAGTTAGGCTCTTTACCACCACGTAGGATGATGTGACAGTCTGGGTTACCAGCAGTTTCAACGATTGCTGAGTGACCGTACTTAGTGACTGATAAGAAGTGGTGAGAAGCACTCGCACTGCGAATTGCATCCGATGCAATTTTGATGTTGCCATCCGTACCATTTTTAAAACCAACTGGGCAAGAAATACCTGAAGCCAGCTCACGGTGTACCTGAGATTCAGTCGTACGTGCGCCAATAGCACCCCAACTGATTAAGTCTGCAACGTACTGGGGAGTGATCATATCAAGGAATTCACTCGCCGTTGGTAAGCCAAGATCAGTGAGATCCAGCAGCAACTTACGACCCATGCGCAGGCCATCATTGATCTTAAACGTGTCGTTCAAGTACGGGTCATTTATCAAACCTTTCCAGCCCACTGTTGTACGTGGCTTCTCAAAGTAAACTCGCATCACGACTTCTAGACGGTCGCCCAGCTCATCACGCAGTACTTTCAATCGCTTACCGTATTCAATTGCCGCTTCCGGATCGTGAATAGAACAAGGACCAACGATAACCAGAAGTCGGTCATCATCGCCATTTAAAATTTTAGAGATTGCTTCACGAGAGCGAAAAGTCGTTGAAGACGCAGTTTCAGTCGCCGGAAACTTCTCTAAAACAGCTACTGGCGGTAATAATTCTTTTACTTTGCTAATTCGTACATCATCAGTCTGGAACATTGCTACGTCTTCCTATTTATCTTGGCTTGAACACCGCACCAAAAATCAGTGGTGCATAAATGCTCTGTTTTGTTTTTCGTCTTCCCTGTAACTTATCTATCAAAAACGATGCTTGCAACCACTTTTTTTAACAAAAGGCAATATTTCTTCTATTTTTACATTTTACACTTGATGTAAACTTTAAATTACATACGATTTAAAGTGAGCAATATCAGGCTTTCAAGCTCTATTTGAAGCACGTGAGATGCAATATCCCTTTGATATTGTTAAGGTGTTAATATAAATAAACGCAAATAAAGAATCGGCATGAACGCCATCGATTTTACACACATCAACAAGTGGTACGGCCATTTTCAAGCACTAAAGAATATTAGTCTCTCAGTGAAAAAAGGAGAAAAGTTGGTCGTTTGTGGTCCTTCAGGGTCAGGTAAGTCAACCTTAATTAGAACTATCAATGGATTGGAAACTATCTCAACAGGCCATATTCAGATATTCGGCCAGCCTATATCCGCTGTATCGCCGGGGAAAGTCGGTATGGTTTTTCAGCATTTTAATCTTTTTCCCCATTTAACCGTATTAGATAACCTGACATTGGCGCCAATGCGCACATTAAAGCAATCGAAACAGCAAGCCATCGATACTGCCATGCATTTTCTTAAGCGTGTCAATATCTCGGAACAAGCACACAAGTACCCAGTACAACTGTCTGGAGGACAGAAGCAACGTGTCGCCATTGCGCGCTCTTTGTGCATGAAGCCCGAAATTTTGTTGTTTGACGAGCCGACCTCTGCTTTGGATCCAGAGACCATTCAAGAGGTTTTGCAAGTCATGACTGACCTAGCCTCTGATGGCATAACAATGGTGTGTGTGACGCATGAAATGGGCTTTGCTCGGAAAGTTGCCGATCGAGTGATATTTATGGATCAAGGAGAAATACTAGAAATGGCCCCCCCAAAGCAGTTGTTCAGTGCGCCTCAACATCCAAGAACACAACAATTTCTGGATCAGATTCTGAGTCACCAATGATCAGCCGAATTTTTAAGCCCGTACTATCCGCCTTCACTCAAATAATACTACTAGGCTTGGGGCTATGGTGGCTACTGGATTCTGGCGCGAAAGCAATAGATTACCAATGGCAATGGCACCGAGTGCCGGACTATCTAGCCTTCTACGAAGACGGGGAATGGTGGCCAGCGGAACTGCTCGAAGGCTTGTGGATCACCATCAAAATATCAACGTGGAGCCTTTTGCTTACTCTGCTGATTGGTATGTTGACGGCCTTACTCAAGCTTTCACAATCGATTGTCGGTCGAGCCATTGCAAATACTTATATTGAACTGATTCGCAATACGCCGCTTTTGGTTCAAATTTATCTGTTGTACTTCATCTTTGGGCCAGTGATAGGCCTAGATAGATTTGCGACTGCAATTTTGGCGCTATCGCTTTTCCAAGGTGCCTACACCGCTGAGATTTTGCGTGGAGGCCTGAACAGCATCTCTAAAGGTCAGTTTGAGGCGGCTAAATCCCTAGGGCTCAGTCCTTTCTCTACCTATTATGACGTTATCTTCCCACAGTTACTACAAAGAACGTTGCCGCCTTTGACCAATGAGGTGGTTTCTCTGGTTAAGAACTCGTCAATTGTCAGTGTAATGGCCATATTCGACCTAACAACAGAAGGAAGGAATATTGTTTCGGAGACCGCGATGCCATTTGAGATTTGGTTTAGCGTCGCAGCGATATATCTTTTGCTCACACTCTCTCTATCGACAATCTCCGCTTGGCTAGAACACAAACTTGGCGCCCAATGGCGTACCCACCAATAAGGAAATCAAATGAAACACTTAGGACAAAAGGTTCGCTCGTTAAGGGCATTCAAACAAACCATCACAGCACTAATTGGGTTAGCTATTACACTCCCTACACTCGCCAGTGACACTCCAAATTTAGATAAGATTAACGAACGCGGTACGTTACGCGTCGGAATGTCGACCTTTGTTCCATGGGCAATGCGCGACAAGCAAGGGGATTTAATCGGCTTCGAGATCGATGTAGCTGAGCGACTTGCCGCAGATTCTGGCTGGAAAGTAGAATTTGTACCTACTGCTTGGGATGGCATCATTCCAGCGCTGCTGGCGAAAAAATTTGACGTCATTATCGGCGGAATGAGCGTGACTCCCGAGCGCTCCAAGAGCGTTTTATTTACCGCCCCTTATTCACACTCCGGCGTTCAGGTAGCAGCCAATAAAGAACTGGCTTCAGGCTTTTCTGAAATGAGCGATTTCAACTCTCGACGCGTTAAAATCGCTGCACGTCGCGGGGCATTCACAGTTCAAGTCGCTCGCGAAGCTTTTCCAAAAGCTAAGATTCTTCAGTTCGATGATGATGCGCAAGCATTTCAGGAAGTCCTCAATGGTAACGCTCATGCTGTAATTGCTTCTAGCCCTAAACCTGAGCATGAAGCCGTGAAAAATGCCGACAAGTTGTTTATCCCGTTTAATGAGCGCCTGTCTAAAGGCAACGAGGCGTTCGCTGTTCGTCTTGGTGAAAGCGACAAACAGGCCTTCTTCGACCAGTGGATACAAGCTAGAACCGACGACGGCTGGCTTGAGCAGCGTTATGAATACTGGTTTGCGACACTGGACTGGCAACAACAAGTAGCAACGGGTCAATAACTACATTGTGAGATCCCGAATGATTGATGAAAAATAAAGATTAGCAGGACGTTAGGTGAATAAATCGAATTTGATGACAGCCAGTGAGCCCAATAAACACCGCTGGAACTTTAATAAACTTGATATAGTTTTATTGTTTGTTTTAGCTGTGTTTGGTTTGTGGCTTTACCAACGCGCTTCTATCGGAGTGAATTACACTTGGCGATGGAGCGAAGCATTCACGTTAATCTTTACTTCACGCTCTGATGGGTCGTTGCCCTATTTCATTCAGGGTGTGATCTCGACATTACGGCTCAGTCTTTGGGGAATGCTCTTGGCACTAACCTTGGGGACACTCATTGGTGTGGCTAGGCATTGTTCCATTTCCGTATTTCGCTCACTGGCCAATGTGTATATCCAGTTAATCCGAAATATTCCTCCGCTGGTCTTTGTGTTTATATTCTACTTTTTTATCTCAAATCAACTCATTCCAGCTATTGGGTTGGAAGGGATTCTACGAGAGTATTCAGGAGAGTCGAACGCGTTGCAATCGATGTTGTTCGGACCGAAGCCACTATGGGAGAACCTACTGTCTGGCGTACTTTGTGTCGGGATCCTTTCCTCTGCCTATGTTGCTGAAATAGTGCGTTCAGGTTTGGCTGGCATAGCAAAAGGACAATGGGAAGCCGCGGATGCGTTGGGGCTTTCGACTTGGGCTAAGTATCGCTTGGTGATCGCCCCTCAAGTACTAGCTGCAATTACTCCTGCACTTGCCGGGCAAGCCATTTCACTGGTCAAAGATACCTCGATTGTTTCTCTGATTTCTATTCAGGAAATGACTTTCGTTGGCACAGAGATGGCAAACTCCTCCGGCCTTATTTTTGAGATTTGGTTGATAGTAGGCGCTACTTACCTAATGTTTTGTCTGACGCTCTCCGCTTTGTTTAAAAAGCTTGAGCGTCATTCATTAAAACATAAAGCAAATAGCTAAACAGACTCTTCCCTCAGATCAAATAGTGTTCAGCCAATAACGCTGAAAACAGTAACATCAAATGCCAGATAGAGAACTTAAATGTTTTGATGGCTTGCTTCTCGTCAGTACCAAATTTCAGCTGCCAAGCATGATAGACAAACAATGTAGACAGTATCGTCACACACACTAGATAGAAAACTCCCGCCATCCCGACCAATACAGGGAAAAGGCACACAATAAGTAACAATACGGTGTAAAGCAGTATGGATGTTTTTGTGTATTCCTCACCGTGTGTAACAGGTAGCATTGGTATATCGGCTTTGGCATAATCCTCTTTGCGATGAATCGCTAACGCCCAAAAATGCGGGGGCGTCCATATAAAGATAATCATCACAAGCAGCCAAGCATTGGCATGCATTTCTCCTGTCACAGCCGTCCAACCAAGTAAAGGCGGCATCGCACCAGCAATCCCTGCGATGACGATGTTTTGTGGGGTAGCACGCTTTAAGTACATGGTGTAGATCACCGCATAGCCCAGCAAACTGGCAAAAGTCAGCCAAGCCGTCAACGCATTCACCCAACCATACAAGATCACAAATCCGGCGAGTCCAATTCCAGTTGCGAACGCAAACACGTTGCGCACATTGAGTTCACCTGACGGCAGAGGTCGCTTGTACGTTCGGGCCATAATCGCATCAATTCGTCTGTCAATCAGGTGGTTAAACGCTGCGGCAGAGCCTGCCATCAAGGCGATCCCCAGCATACCAAGAATCGACTGTTGCACAGGCAGTGATCCTGGCACCGCCAAGCACATACCGACCAAAGCCGTAAGCAGCATTAAAGCAACGACCTTCGGCTTAGTCAGAGTGAGGTAGGTTCGCCATAATGATCGGTCTTGTTCAGAGATGTGACTGATAGAATTACTCATCGCGAACTCTCCTTACGTAATAATCCAGTGGAATGGGCATTAGCAGTGACTTTCTGTCGCAGCAGGTAATTGACATGGAGGACTGAAAGCAGCAACAAAGCAGCGACTAGATTATGCGCAACCGCCACCACAAGCGGTAAGCTAAGTAAGACATTAGCAATACCTAAACTGATTTGTACAATCAGCAGCACACCCACTTTGAAAGCAGCACTTGTTAGCTTAGGATGTCTGGCACATAGCAAAGCGCAAAGTAAACTAATCGACAATAGAGCCACCAGCACAGCACCGAACCTGTGCGTCACATGAATGGTCATCCTAGCGCCATAATCTAACGTGCCAAACTCGTAGGTTTCTTGTTTGGGTTGTATCAATTGAAAAGCGCGGTCAAAATCCAGATGCCCAATCCAGTTCCCTTCACAAACCGGTAGACTTGTACACATTAGGGCAGCGTAATTGGACGATGTCCAGCCGCCTAAAGCTATTTGAATCACAACAAAACACAAAGTGACAGGCGCAAGAATCTTTAACCAACCCGATACATGAGGCACTGCTTCAAGGGGAGACTTGTGGTCAAGTAGACGCCAATAAAGGAGCGCGAGTAAACAAAACAGCGTAAACCCACCAAGAAGGTGCCCCATCACCACCAGAGGCATCAGCTTCATGGTTACCGTCCACATGCCCAAGAGCGCCTGAAAAACCACCACTAAAGAGATCACAAGCGGTAAGCCATAGGGCAACGATTTCTCTTTAATCACTCGAAATGAAATAGCAAACACCAATAAACCCAGTGTGCCCGCAAAATAACGGTGGATCATTTCCAGCCAAGCTTTATTCGCTTCAATAGTGAGCTCTGGATACAAGGACTTTGCCAGTGCGATTTCTTGTTGATTGTTAGGTACAGTCAACTGACCATAACATCCCGGCCAGTCCGGACATCCCAGTCCAGCGTCAGCCAGTCGGGTATAGGCACCAAGCATGATGACGATAAACGTCAATACGAGACTTAGGCGAACTAAATTGGTCAATCCCATAACCAAACTCCTTCCCTGCAGTTACCCTACTCTTGATAACTTAAGTAGCTTCCTTAAGTCCGCCAGTACATCTTTGCTTTGGCGGACCAGATCGTCTTGTGATTCCACTTTGGGATACCGCATCACTAATTGGCCCAATGGGTCGACAATAACGTACTCAAAGTCAGACACAACCTGATGGAAGGCTTGATTCACTTTGATAGCTTCAAACCCACCCTTTTCCAGTACCGATATATCGCTGAGCTCAGAGACAAGCAGCACAGGCGCGACACGGCTCTGATATTTACCCAACGCCAAATGGCTTTGACCCAGCAAGTACACCTGCTTTTGGCAGAATTCATCACATTGCTGCGGAATCAAGTACCCCAATTGCCATTGCTCGCTTGCATAAGGGTTGCGGATTCCAAGCCCATCATAACTTTGCTTTGGTTCAATCAATTGACCTTTGTTTGTTACGCCAGACTCATACCAATGATTGGCGAGAAATGTCTTGGCAATAACTGCGGGCAAAGCAAACATTAGTACCAAGGCAATCAGAATGATTCTGCCTCTTGTAACTGGATCAGCCATCCTGACCTCCTTGTTTTAACGCTCTGATAAAAACCCAACCACTCAGCAGTACTAGGGCCACAGCCATGCTAAACCACTGAAAGGCATATCCTGTGTGTTTAGCAGAACCCAGTGGGACAGGTTTCCAAGGTTGCTCATAGGGCCAATCTGACGTGCGGGGCTGTAAAATGTATGGCTCTATCGGGTGCTGCCAATATTGTTCAAGGTCAGCAAGATTGAGATTTTGAATTCGGTGTGGCACACCCGGCTCAATATACAATTCATCACTCAGCGGATTCGCAGAACGCTGGTAGACTCGCGCTTCTGATTTTAGTGGGCTGTTAAGCCAATCAACGCTAGGCAAGCTGTCTCTTTGGCCATGTGAAGCAATAAACCCGCGTTCAACCAAAACAGCGCTATCAGCCCCAAACTCCATAAGCTGATAAGCCAAGTATCCAACTTCACCTTGATAGGTCTGATTATCGAGCAACAGGTATTTTCCTTCGATGGGTCTTAGTTCAACGGTAACCCGCATACCGGTAAGATAGCGAGTATCGGTAACGTTTAGCTGAGTAATATCGATGGCAGAGGCCTGCTCTCTTGCATCGAGAAACCGCTCCATCTGCTGCTTTTCTTCTGCTCTCGATAGTTGCCACAAGCCTAAGTTGACCAAAATAGAAAAGGCAACCACAGTTAATAACAGACCACCCCAAAACGAGTACGACTTCATCTGAGCTGATAAGGAAGACTTTATGGTATTCATCTTCAAGTCGCTATTGGTAGTGTTACTACTGTTTATCATCGTAAACCTCGCAAGAGCGATGCTCGAAATGGTGAAAGGACCTCAGCCCGAAAGTGATGAGGAACCTCGCCAAGATAAGCCCATGAGTTACTACCTTGGCCGACGCGTGTTCCTCTCTGCACTCGCCGTTGTGTTATTGATCGCCGCCCTTCTTACAGGTCTTATTGAACCTAATGCGCGCCCTTACTAAGGGCGAACACACCTACAGTACATAAACAAAGACAAACAGACATAGCCAAACCACATCGACAAAATGCCAGTACCAGCTGCCTGCCTGAAACGCGAAGTGATCCTTAGGTGTAAAATGATCTTTTGCCACACGGGCGAGCAGTATGATTAGGAACGTTGTCCCTAAGAAAACGTGCATGCCATGAAAACCCGTCAACAAGAAGAACGTGTTGCCATATATTCCTGATTGCAGAGTAAGATTCAGGTCCTGGTAAGCATGAGCATACTCAACACCCTGGTAATAAAGGAAAAAGCCCGCCAGAACAATCGTAATTTCTAGCCATACAATCAGCGCCATGCGTTTGTTCTGCTCAAGACTCGTATGGGCCATATGCAAAGTGATAGAGGAAGTCAGAAGAATCAGGGTGTTTATCAGCGGAATTCCCTGCCATCCCATCGCTGTCGTTGTGACACCATCGGGGGTGGTCGTCAGTGGCCAAAGTGCTTCAAACGCAGGCCACAGAACCTCATGAGTCATCGCATTATTGCTCGCTCCGCCCAACCAAGGTACTGAGATCATGCGCGCATAAAACAGTGCCCCAAAAAAGGCACCAAAGAACATCACTTCAGAGAAGATGAACCAACTCATTCCTTGCCTGAAGGAGCGAGAAATTTGCTCAGAATACTTACCTGTCATCGACTCGGTGATCACGTTGCTAAACCAACCTGCAAACATGTAGAGTAGGAACAGGAATCCAACTAGAAGAATCAGCTTACCGAAGACACTGCCTTCGCCGCCTTCGGCCATGTTTTGCACAGTGACCCCTGCACCAACCGCGATAAGAAACAGCGCAACCGCTCCGACAATTGGCCAGCTACTTTGAGCCGGAACATAATATGATTGATGTTTTGAACTCATGGCTTAGCTCCTTGCTGTGTGAGATCGCCACTCGGCTCCATTCGTGCTACTTCAACGGGTTGAGGAACCTTATCCGTAATGTCGTAGAGGGTATACGACAGCGTTAACGTATGAATCGACTCTGGGATGTCTGGCTCAATGTAGAAGATCAAAGGCATCTCGGCTTTCGCCAGACTTTTCAGTGGTTGGTGATTAAAGCAGAAACATTCAATTTTATTGAAATATGATGCCCCCATACCCGGTGATACCGAAGGGACGGCTTGACCTATCGTTGCCTTGGATGACTGGTTTTTTGCTATGTAGGCCGTCTGAATCACTTCTCCAGGATGCACATCCATTGACTGTTGCTTAGGTTCGAACAACCAAGGCATACCCTGATTTCTGTGGGCCATAAACTCAACTCGAATAAGACGTGATGTGTCAGGAACCATACCCTGTGGCTGTAGCGCAGACTCAGTATTTGTTTTTCCGTTGATTCCTAAAGCTTCGCACATCACGTCATATAACGGGACAAGAGCAAAACCAAAGCCAAACATCGCCACCACTGCTGCCAGCAGCTTTAAGGTTAACTTGTTATTGGATTGCTGTTGTCCATCCATAGCGCTTCCCTCAATCCACTTTCGGTGGGGTAGAGAATGTATGATGCGGTGCTGGGCTTGGTACTGTCCACTCCAATCCTTCAGCCCGATCCCACGGTTTCGCCTCAGCTTTTTCTCCTCCACGGATACACTTAATCACTAACCAGAGGAAAATTAGCTGAGACAAACCAAAGGCAAAGCCACCAATCGACACTATCTGATTGATGTCGGCAAACTGAATTGCATAGTCAGGAATGCGTCGTGGCATCCCAGCTAAGCCAAGGAAATGCATCGGGAAGAATAAGACGTTGACCGAAATTACTGAGCACCAGAAATGCCACAAGCTCAACTTGTGGTCATACATATTCCCCGTCCATTTCGGTAACCAATAATAAGCAGCTGCCATAATCGAGAATACCGCCCCTGAGACCAACACATAATGGAAGTGCGCGACCACAAAATACGTATCGTGATACTGGAAGTCTGCAGGAACAATCGCCAGCATAAGCCCGGAGAACCCACCGATGGTAAACAGAATAATGAAAGCAATGGCAAACAACATTGGTGTCTCGAATGTCATCGCGCCCCGCCACATCGTAGCCACCCAGTTGAACACTTTGACCCCAGTGGGCACCGCAATGAGCATGGTGCAATACATAAAGAAGAGTTCAGCGAAAACGGGCATCCCTGTTGTAAACATGTGGTGTGCCCAAACCAAGAATGACAACAGCGCGATACTACAAGTTGCGTACACCATCGAGTGGTAACCAAACAATTTTTTACCACTGAACGCAGGAATGATGGCCGACACGATACCGAAAGATGGCAAGATCATGATGTACACTTCGGGATGACCGAAGAACCAGAAGATATGCTGGAACATCACAGGATCGCCACCACCCGCGGCATCAAAGAATGATGTGCCGAAGTACTTATCGGTGAGGACCATCGTCACCGCCCCTGCTAGCACCGGCATGACGGCAATCAACAAGAAAGCAGTAATCAACCAAGTCCAGACAAACATCGGCATTTTGAACCAAGTCATCCCTGGCGCTCTCATGTTGACGATGGTGACGATCACGTTGATTGCCCCCATGATCGAGCTGATCCCCATGATATGAACAGAGAACACAAATAGAGCCGTACTGTCAGGTCCATAAGTTGTAGAAAGAGGCGCGTAGAAAGTCCAGCCAAAATCAGGGCCCCCACCTTCCGTAAACAACGAAGCAATCAGGATTAGAAATGCAAAAGGCAATATCCAAAAACTGAGGTTGTTCATTCGTGGTAACGCCATATCTGGCGCGCCAATCATCATCGGAATCATCCAGTTTGCTAAACCAGTAAAGGCTGGCATAACCGCGCCAAACACCATGATCAAACCATGTACGGTCGTCATCTGATTAAAGAATTGGGGCTCGATAAGTTGTAAACCGGGTTGGAACAACTCGGCACGAATAATCATCGCCATCGCTCCACCGGTCAGAAACATAATGAAACTGAACCAAAGGTAAAGCGTCCCGATATCTTTGTGGTTGGTGGAATAAATCCAGCGGGCTATGCCAGAAGGTGCTTCGTGATGATCATGATCATCATGATCGTCAATAGCAATCGCACTGTTTGCTCTTCCTAACTCGGCGTCAGCCGCTGGTGCTGATTTGATTGATTCAGAATTCATTGACTCAGGTTTGGACGTTTTCATTGTCCCTCCTTGGATGCCTTAAATGCATTCACATCGGATGCCTGCACCAACTCACCCGTACTGTTTCCTAAACCATTACGTTGATAAGTCACCACAGCCGCAATCTCTTTGTCCGAGAGCTGGTTGGCAAAAGCCTGCATAGCGGTGCCGGATCGACCGTTAACCACGATATCGATATGCTTGTCAACATCGCCCGTCGCGATCTTACTGCCTGTAATCGCAGGGAATGCCCCCGGAATACCCGCGCCACTAACCTGATGGCAGACGGCACATCGGTCGACATACACTTTTTCACCTATCGTCATCAATTCTTCTTGTGATAAGGATGCAGTGAGAGAAGCTGCGGCCTCTTGCTTTGCTTGCTCAATTTCAGCTTTTTTCGCTAGTAACCAAGCGTCGTATTTCTCTTCTTCCATGGCATGAACGACGACTGGCATGAAGCCATGAGCTCGACCACATAGCTCTGCACACTGACCGCGATATACACCCGGTTCATCAATGCGGGTCCAAGCTTCGTTGATAAACCCTGGGATAGTGTCTTTCTTAACTGCAAAGTCAGGTACCCACCAAGAGTGAATTACATCATCGGAAGTCAGGAGGAATCGTACTTTTCGATTGATTGGCAACACCAGAGGGTTATCAACTTCAAGAAGATAATGTGCGCCTTTGTCTTCTATACCGTCAATCGCTTTTTGACTAGTTGCTAACAAGCTGAAATACTCGACATCTTCTCCGAAATAACTGTAGTGCCACTTCCACTGGGAACCGGTGATCTTTATCGTCAGGTCAGATTGAGAAGTATCCTCCATTGCAACCAGCGTGCGGGTTGCCGGGATGGCCATGAGAATAAGAATGATGATGGGGATGACGGTCCAGATCACTTCCACTTTGGTGCTCTCATGAAAGTTGGCGGCCACTACTCCTTTTGACTTTCTGTGGTAGTACATGGAATAGAACATTGCTCCGAACACCACAACAGCAATCGCGCAACAGATATAGAATATGAGCATGTGTAAGTCATAAACTTCATTACTGATACCTGTCACGCCTTTGGTCATGTTCAAGGCGTTTTCTTCAGCATTAACTGAAGCAACAAAGCCAACAAACAACAAATTGCTCAGTTGCCACAGTGAAACCTTTATTCTTTTCAAAAGACCTCTCCTCTGCCTGAGGCATCATCTCTGATGATTTAACCAAGGCGCCCTTTAGCAAGAACGACGCAAAAAAGTCCTAATAGCCCAAAGGGTGCGGAAAATTCCTTGTAAACAGCAAATTCGATGTAATTTGTTATAGTTATGTTAATAAAAACTAGTTGGCGTTTACTAATAGTGCAAGAAAGTGCTAATGGAAATGTAGGTAATTTAACCAATATAAATTGAAGATTGATCACAATATTTGGTTTAGCGATTGCGCTCTCTCAAATGATAATCAATATCACTTAATATCCATCCATTAATCCCCAGATGTCATACACTTGGAATAACGTTAGTCAAAGGTAGAAATAAGTTATGATGGAACAAGTTACTCGTTGGTTGGAAAAAGATCCGGACCCACGTACTCGTGAAGAGCTTCAACACTTAATTGATGAAGAACAATATCAAGAACTAACAGATCGATTTAGTCAAAGGCTAGAGTTTGGAACAGCTGGTTTGCGCGGCAAAGTCGGCTGTGGTCCAAACCGAATGAATCGACTTGTTATACAAGAAACTGCTACAGGCCTAGGTCAATATCTGATTGAGCAGGTACAAAACGCAAAACATCGTGGTGTGGTGATTGGTTATGATGGCCGCCCAGATTCCAAGCAGTTCGCTCATGATACCACCTCTGTATTGACCGCTTTAGGTATCAAGGTGTACCTGACACACGATGTCGCAGCGACACCTATTGCTGCATTTGGTGTTCGTCATTTTAATGCCGCCGCTGCTGTTGTCGTCACGGCCAGCCACAACCCACCAGAGTACAACGGCTTTAAAGTGTATTGGGAAAATGGCGCTCAAATCATCCCTCCTCATGACTCTGGTATTGCGGGAGAAATCGACGAAGCCGCTACAAAACCCATCCCTCTGATGAATCTTGATGATGCAGAAAAGCATGATCTTCTCGTGTGGCTAAAAGAAGACTACTACGAGACTTATCGCCAAACGATGAATGGCAACCCACTGCTGGCTAATCATCAACAACCAGAAGCGGTTGGCGTAGCCTATACCGCAATGCATGGTGTGGGGGCTAACATGGCAGAAACACTGCTGAAAGATGCAGGCTTCACCAAAATCCACAGCGTTGCCGAGCAACGTGAGCCCGACGGTTCTTTTCCGACAGTGAACTTCCCTAACCCTGAGGAAGCAGGAGCCATGGACATGGTGATCGCGTTGGCAAAAGCGAATAACGCCGACATCGCTTGTGCCAATGACCCAGACGCAGACCGTTTTGCGGTCGCTGCTCGTCGACCTGATGGCGAATACCAGATGCTAACGGGTGATCAGGTGGGTTGTCTATTTGGCCACTACCTGCTTAGCCATACTGATGCAACTAAACAGTTGATTGGTAATACTATCGTGTCTTCGACATTGCTTGAGAAAATTGCACTTTCTCATGGCGCTGAGTACTACCAAACCCTGACAGGTTTCAAATGGCTGACTAATATCGCTATGCAAAAACAAACCGCAGAGAAACAGTTCCTGTTCGCTTATGAAGAAGCACTGGGCTACACAGTGGGCAATAAAGTGTGGGATAAGGATGGCTTGTCTGCTCTGGTCGCTTTCTCTCAGCTAACCGCCGAACTTAAGCGTCAGGGTAAAACGGTGTGGGATCAATTGGAAAACATTTATCGCCAGCACGGTATGTACATCAATGCTCAACATAGCACTGCGCTCGATCCAAAAGCCCCACCTGTTGGAGACAAACTACGAGCCGCGCAGCCAAGTCAAATCGCAGGCCGTAAAGTCGAAGTGATTGAAGATTTGAAACTTTCAACACGAACCTTTGCTGATGGCAACGCTGAATCTATTGACTTACCAGCTAGTGACGTTCTGATCTATCACCTTTCTGGCGGGGCACGTGTCATCGTACGTCCATCAGGTACAGAACCTAAGCTGAAGTGCTACTACGAAGTCGTCGAAGCATTTGCTGCAGCAGATAGCTTTTCCATAGCGGAAGAAAAAGCGGAGCTTGCGCTGGATATGCTCATCAGTGAACACCAAACAAGTTTGGATCACTAAAGAGAAACCATCGAAAACACTGGTTTACAAAGCGGCTCGAATAGCCGCTTTTTCAGTATCTTAATTCTTATTTCAACTCCAAGCACCCACAAACTGACTTATATGTTAAAGTGCCACATCTACTCTCCTCTAGTGATTGAATCATCATGAAGACCATTTTATCTGTCACCCCTGTAGGGGTGCGTTATATGTTGCTTTCTGCGCTCGGTTTTGCCTTGATGTCAGCCTGCGTCAAATACGTGAGCAACTATGGTATTCCTTTGTTTGAAATTGTTGCAGCTAGGGCATGTGTTTCATTGGTGATCAGTTACTTGGATGTTAAACGCAAACGTATTTCAGTGTGGGGACACAATAAGCCACTTCTTATGCTTCGCGGTGCAGTCGGCACAATCGCCCTAATGTGTGTTTACTATTCAGTCACAACCCTTCCTCTAGCAGAAGCCACCATCCTTCAATATGTGCACCCGGTGTTTACTGCTTTGCTTGGCGTACTCTTTCTCAAAGAGCGTATTCAATTTTCGACCACTATGTGTATCGTGCTTTGCTTAATAGGCTTGGGGGTGATGGTTCAACCGAGCGTGCAAACAACCGATAGCTCAAACCTCCCACTATTTAGCGTGATGATGGCACTGCTCGGAGCGTTTGGCAGCTCTATTGCTTATGTTATTGTCCGTCGATTAAGCCAAACAGAGGACAGTTCAGTAATTATTTTCTACTTCCCATTGATGGCCCTACCTACTTCTATCGTTTTGCTCGGCGATGATTTCGTCTGGCCCAGTCTATTTTTGACCACGATGCTAATTCTAGTCGGTGTTTTCACTCAGATAGGTCAGCATGGTTTAACCAAAGCGATGCAAACTCAGGCTGCGGGTAAAGCTTCGGCCTATTCCTACGTACAAATTGTTTTCTCTGCACTACTTGGTGCCTGGATATTCAATGAAGCACCTTCTAACTGGACCTACTTAGGTGGCTCACTGATTGTTATCGGTGCATTAATTAACGTTTTCGGCCATCAGTTCAAGCCATCATTGCTTCGAGTAAAATAGCTTCAAATCAATACACGGGGTCTATACTTATGTGAGTCAAGACAACCAAAGCGCCCCATGATGAATCTACCAATATGTTTTTGCCTGCTGATTGTGCTAACAGGCCTTAACAAAGCATTAGCGACTACTTCGGAGTTAAGGAATGAACATTTAAGTATTTGCGGAGATTCTATTGACTGGCCTCCCTATACTTACCTAGATGGAGAAGATGTGAAAGGTTTCGATCTAGACGTTCTGAACCACGTTTTGCTACCGCAAAGTATCACATTTAATTTTACCATGACATCATGGAGCCGCTGCCTCAAAGGGGCGAAGAGTGGCGAGTTTCAAATAGCAGTCAGCGCATCGCACTCAGAGGAGCGTGCCAAGCATTACCTATACACCGATTGGTACTACAATATAACGCCATACTACTTATACAAAAAATCTCGATTTCCAAAAGGTCTATCCATCGATGATGTTGCAGAGCTAGACCAATACAAGGTGTGCGGCATTCATGGCTATAACTACGGCGACTTCCAACTTAAACAAGTTGAACAGTACACACACAGCATGCACGAGCTCATCACAGAACTGAAACAGCAGCGATGCGATGTGATCCTATCATGGAATGAGATACTCGATGGAATTCAAAGCGTTTGGGGCATCAATTACGTCAGCGAAGACATTGAGTCTAAGCCCATTCCAAATATGGCTAAGCATAAATTTCACATGCTGATTTCGAAACAGTATGAACATGCTTTGTCGCTTAAGAATCTCCTCGATAAAGGCTTAAAAAAATTCCAAACCAATTGAACTGGACGCAGAAGCGAAAGATATAGGCGAGTTTTCGTCAACCATGGTCTCTGTTGTGGTATCACAGCGACATCAGATGGTCTTACGTAAACAAGGCAATCGGGCAGCCTATATTTGCTGCCCAGACTTATTTTATCTACAGTAATCGCCTTCTCAACCCCGCTTTTTCAAGGATACGGGTTGAAATCTCTTCCACCGACAGTGATGAGGTATTGATGTAAGGAATGGCTTCACGTCGGAATAACGCCTCAACGCTCTCCAATTCATTGATGCACTGCTCGGTGCTGGCATATTCACTGCCCGCCAAGCGGTTCTCTCGAATTTCGGTCAACCTTTCAGGATCAATCGTCAGGCCAAACAGTTTATGACGATGGATTTCGAATTCTGGTAATAGTCTTAGGCGACGAATGTCTTCTTCAATGAATGGGTAATTCACGACTCTTAGGCCAAATTGCATCGCCATATAAAGACTGGTTGGTGTTTTGCCGCTTCGAGAAACACCCAGCAATATAATATCGGCTTCGTCCATGCCCTTGAGCGTAATGCCATCATCATGCGCCAAGGTGTATTCAATCGCCGCGATACGATCAAAATAAGTATCTGAATCTTTGCTCACACTACGAGAACGCTGTAGTTTGGGTTTGGGCTCAAGCTGAATGTCATCTTTGACTTGTTGGACAATACTCGCCAGCACATCATAACTAAACGCGGGCGCTGTCAATAGTTTCTGCTTGATCTCTGGGATAACGATGGAAAAAAACACTAAAGGCTTCACACCAGTGTCTTGATACGATAGTTCAATCTCCTTCAGCAGATCCGCTAATTTGTCTTCACTTTCAACAAACGGAAACGTTTTCTCGTTGGTGTTCAACGGAAATTGGCCCAAAACAACATGGCCTAATGTCTCACATGTGATGGCTGTTCCGTCAGAAACATAGAATACATCACGACTTTGAATATCAATTTGCATGTTTTATTTAAACTTTAAAATTCTTTTGAGTAGGATGGGCAACATAATATCGATAATAAAACCCGGCTGACAATTACGCCCCCCACAGCTTTGAAAATTTGTTGAGAATTTTTTTAAGCCTTTGCGTAATCGTTTGCTTTATCCCTACAAAGCTGCAATGTTTCTGGAGAAAGACATGCAAAAGAACACCCTCTGGTTCAATAGCCTATCCATGGAAGATGTCGACAAGGTCGGCGGTAAAAACGCTTCACTTGGAGAAATGGTTTCAAATCTATCGAATGCTGGCGTTTCAGTACCGAATGGTTTTGCTACTACTTCTTACGCGTTTAACCAATTCCTTGATTATGAAGGTCTGGATGAACGAATCCACCAACTGCTCGATGAACTAGACGTTGAGGATGTAGAAGCTCTGCGCAAGACAGGTGCCACCATCCGTCAATGGGTTTTAGAAGCTCCCTTCCCTGCTGACCTAGAGCAGGATATTCGTAGCGATTACCAACAACTGATTGAAGGTAATACAGAACTTTCCGTCGCCGTTCGATCTTCAGCAACTGCTGAAGATTTGCCGGATGCCTCATTCGCGGGCCAGCAAGAAACATTTCTTAATGTAAAAGGTATCGATGCTGTACTTGAAGCAACGAAACACGTTTACGCTTCTCTGTTTAACGACCGCGCTATCTCCTATCGTGTGCACCAAGGTTTTGACCACCGTGGTATCTCGCTGTCTGCGGGTATCCAACGCATGGTGCGTTCGGATAAAGCCTCTTCTGGTGTTATGTTCACGCTAGACACTGAATCTGGCTTTGATCAGGTTGTGTTCATCACTTCCTCTTGGGGTCTAGGGGAAATGGTCGTTCAGGGCGCCGTAAACCCAGACGAGTTCTACGTTCACAAGCCAATGCTTGAAGCGGGTCAGCATCCGATTGTTAAGAAGACGTTCGGCTCTAAACTTATCAAGATGATCTACTCGACCAACCAAGAAATTGGCAAGCAAGTCGACATCATTGATACCTCGACACAAGAGCGTGAACAGTTCTCTCTCAATGACGAAGAGATCAAAGAACTGGCAAAACAAGCGATGATCATCGAAAAGCACTACCAGCGTCCGATGGATATCGAGTGGGCGAAAGATGGTATTGATGGCAAGCTTTACATTGTTCAAGCTCGCCCAGAAACCGTATGTTCTCAAAGCGAACAGAACGTGATTGAGCGTTACGAGCTAAACAACAAAGCAGAAGTTTTGGTTGAAGGCCGTGCTATTGGTCAGCGTATCGGTTCTGGCCCAGTACGTCTGGTTGACTCGCTAGACCAAATGTCTTTGGTTCAAGATGGCGACGTACTAGTTACTGATATGACTGACCCAGATTGGGAACCAGTGATGAAGAAGGCCTCAGCAATCGTTACCAACCGTGGTGGTCGTACTTGCCACGCAGCTATCATCGCACGTGAGCTGGGTATTCCAGCAATCGTTGGTTGTGGCGATGCCACATCAAAGCTGACAGACGGCGCGACCGTGACGGTTTCTTGTTCTGAAGGTGAGGCAGGCTATGTTTATCAGGGTGAACTTGATTTTGAAGTCAAGCGCTCTGCAGTTGACGAACTGCCACTGCTACCGACCAAAGTGATGATGAACGTCGGTAACCCAGATCGAGCCTTCGACTTCGCGCAGATTCCAAATGAAGGTGTTGGCTTGGCTCGTCTGGAATTCATCATCAACAAGATGATTGGTATTCACCCGAAAGCCCTACTGAACTTTGACGCACAAAGTGACGAGCTAAAAGCAGAAATCACTCAGCGCATTCGTGGCTATAAAGATCCTATCGATTTTTACGTCAGCAAGCTGACTGAAGGTATCGCGACTATCGCTGCGGCATTCTGGCCAAAACGCGTCATCGTCCGTATGTCTGATTTTAAGTCCAACGAGTACAGCAATCTAGTTGGTGGCAAAGGTTACGAACCACATGAAGAAAACCCTATGCTGGGCTTCCGTGGTGCGTCACGTTACATCTCACCTGTATTTGAAGACTGCTTTGAACTAGAAACTCAAGCGATTAAGCGTGTTCGCAATCAGATGGGTCTGAAGAACGTTGAAATCATGATCCCATTTGTGCGCACTCCGAGCGAGGCGGCCTCGGTCATCGATCTTCTTGCGAAGTTCGACTTACGCCGCGGCGATCAGGGCCTGAAAGTCATCATGATGTGTGAACTACCATCTAATGCTGTGCTAGCAGACGAATTCCTCAAGTACTTCGACGGTTTCTCAATCGGCTCAAACGATATGACTCAGCTAACACTCGGTCTAGACCGAGATTCAGGCGATGTCGCTCACTTGTTCGACGAGCGCAATCCTGCTGTAAAAGCGATGCTGCAAATGGCTATCGATGCTGCGACTAAAGCCGGTAAATACGTCGGCATTTGCGGTCAGGGCCCATCTGACCATGATGATCTGGCTGAATGGTTAATGGCGCAAGGCATCAGTTCCGTCTCTCTCAATCCGGATACTGTGATTGATACTTGGCTCAAACTTGGGCAGGTAAGTGGCAAATAGTACTGAGCAATAATCGAGCAAAAACCGCCTATTTTGATTGGGCGGTTTTTATTTTCACAATTAAATCACTGGGTATATTTTCTTGATACGCCGAATTGCTCGATTTCGATATTTTTAAGTTCTATCCACTCTAAAACCACTTAACACCCTATCCAACCTAGTGTCTTTAGGACCAAATTTATGGGTCCTAACTCTATTATTCAAAATAAAAACAAACAATACACTTAATTCACGGTTGCAACATTATTTCAATCAAATTAACATCAACAAAACAAAAATCCACCGTTGATTAAAAATAACACATTTAATCATGAATATTTAGCGAATTATATTGAATAGTATTGCAAAGGTATTCGAAAGACAGTAGGCTTGCGCCGGATGATTAAATGCAGATGTATAGTGAATATATATGCCAAGTGGATAGGCCTATCATATTGACTAGTAGTAACACGAGAATTGTAATGCAGAATAACGCTCAATCTATCGAACAGACGAAAGGCAAAGGCAACTTTTGGATGTTCTTTATTCCTTCTTTGCTGGGTCTTTTTCTTTTCATGGCCCCGATCAGCTACGACGGTGATATCACCATTCCAGTCGCAGTACTGGCAAAATCCATACAAGCTGTATTTGGTGATCACCTTGTAGGCATGGTCACTTCTATCATCTTATTTATGGCAGCAACCTCATTGTTATGTCGTATCAAGAATCCTACATTTATTGCTAACAGCCCATTCTTGAACAGCCTGTTTAACCCAAGCCCTCTTTGGTTGGCAGTGCGTGTTATTGGTGGTCTTGCTGTTGCAATGACCTTCTTCCAAGTCGGCCCTGAAGCCGTATGGGAAGAAAATACTGGTGGCCTAGTACTAGAGGGTTTGCTACCAACGCTATTTTCAGTATTTATCTTTGCAGGTTTACTGCTCCCACTGTTACTTAACTTTGGTTTGCTAGAGCTGTTTGGCACGCTGCTAAGTAAAGTGATGCGCCCAGTATTTAACTTACCTGGTCGTAGCGCTATCGACTGTATGGCTTCTTGGCTTGGCGATGGCTCAGTCGGTATCCTGCTAACCAGCAAGCAATACGAAAACAAATTCTACACACAGCGCGAAGCGGCTGTCGTAGGTACAACCTTCTCAGCAGTATCCATTACTTTCAGTTTGGTTGTTCTTGCTCAAGTTGAACTAGAGCACTTGTTCTTGCCTTTCTATGGTGCAATCTGTCTGGCGGGTATTGTGGCAGCGATCATCATTCCTCGCTTGCCTCCTCTAAGCATGAAAAAAGATACTTTCATCGATTGTACTCAGCCCGCAAAAGATGCCGATGCTGTTCCTGCAGGTCATACAAGCGTATCTTGGGGTATGGAGCTGGCACTAGCGAAAGCAAGCCAAGTAAAATCATTTAAGGATGTCTTTGGTGAAGGCGTACGTAACGCGGTAGACATGGTATTTGGTGTGCTGCCTGTAGTTATGGGCTTAGGTACGATTGCTCTAGTGATTGCTGAGTACACGTCGGTGTTTAGCTTCCTAGGTCAACCATTCATCCCATTCCTTGAACTATTAGGCATCCCAGAAGCGGCAGCGGCCTCTGAAACTATCGTGGTTGGTTTTGCTGATATGTTTATCCCAGCGATTCTAGCGTCATCGATTGATAACGAAATGACACGTTTTGTCATCGCTGCTATGTCTGTCACCCAGCTGATTTACATGTCTGAAGTTGGTGCGCTGTTACTTGGCAGCCGTATCCCAGTGAACATCTTTGAACTGTTTGCCATCTTCATTCTGCGTACCTTAATCACACTGCCTGTGATTGCTGGTATTGCTCATCTGATTTTCTAATCTCAGATCGCAAATCAATCTTTTTTCAAAGGCCCTTTCAGGGCCTTTGTTTTATCGGCGAACCTTACGATCCTAAATATCAAATCCTGCTTGGACTATGTGATAAAACCAAGCACACGGTTGAAATGTGGAAACTCCAACAAGTTCCCTATGATAATTGAGTCCTACCAATAGCGCTCAAAGGTGATGTTACCTCCTGTCGCTCGACGGAATTTTTCTAACCCAAAACTTTGCAGAATCTTGGTGGTCTCTTTGATCATTGCTGGGTTTCCGCACAGCATGACAAAACTGTTCTCCTGAGTGAGCTCTGCCTGCGCTCTTTCTTGGATTTCACGCTGATCCAACAGCTGAGGAATGCGGCCATATAGCGTATTTGGGTGCTGCTCTCTCGACACAATAGGCACATAACTCAGGCGACCTTCATATTGATCAACTAACTGCTCAATCAAGTAGCGGTAGACCAAATCTTTCTCATGTCTAACGCCATGCACTAAAACAATTTTTTCATATCCGGGGCGAACATTAATGTCATCGAGTAGCGACAGGAAAGGGCCAATACCCGTCCCCGTTGAAAGCAACCATAAGTCCTGAGTCGATTTAGGAATGGAACTCAAAATCAAATCACCATAGGCGGCAGCGCCTACGTATACCGAGTCTCCCTCTTTCAAGTACTGCAGTTTCGGCGTCAATTTGCCTTCAGGGTTCGAAACAATCAGAAACTCCAGCATATCGCTGCTGTTGAGTGGTGCGTTGACGACTGAATACGCTCGGCTGACCAATTGGCCGTCGTCGTCATACAGGGCCAGTTTAGTAAATTGGCCCGCTTTAAAGGTGAGAGGTGCGCCAGTAAGACGTAAACTGAATAGCTCTGGCGTCCAGTCAGTGCGCTTTTCCACTTTGGCGAGATTAAAACCATCGGGTGCGGTCATTGCAGATCCTCCATCAGGTTACCTCTTTAAAACCTACTCCTCTGATCTTTATAAGTAAAGACGGGCCTTTACTTAGTCATTAAAGATCACATTTTGATAACATTTTTACAAAACCACTTGATTCAGCATTAGAATAAGAGCTCTTTTAAAAACCAATGCAAGGAACACGCATGGAATCGTTACTGAAGGACTTTCCGGTCATCACAAAAATTCCGGTCGCTTGGGGTGAAATGGATGCTCTCCAACACGTCAATAATGTGGTTTACTTTCGCTACTTCGAAACTGCAAGACTCGACTACTTTGAGCACATCAATCTTCTCGTCAACCTAAGCCAAAGTCATATAGGCCCAGTCTTGGGTGAAACAAGCTGCCGCTATAAAATGCCCATTACCTATCCAGATACTCTGATGATAGGGTCTAAAGTCGTCGACATTCAGGAAGACAGATTCACCATGGAGTATCAGGTTGTGAGCAAGAAAGTCGGTAAAGTCAGTACCGTAGGGCGCGCCACCTGTGTGATGTTTGATTTTAAAAACAATTGCAAAGCAAACTTACCTGAGCAAATCAAACAGTCCATTTTAAATTTAGAAGCGACGGCAGAATCCTAATACACCGCTTGACCTTACCCCTGGGGGAAGCTTTATGCTAGCCGAGTTATCGTCATTTTAGGTTACGTATGGGCTTCCCTTCGATTCGTAAATACTGGATTCTATTTATCAGCATGACCGCTATGTTGGTATCCAGTTTTGCTACTAGCGAAACCCTAATGACGTTCGAAATGCTCAGCGATTCCAGTAGCAAGCAGGCTCACTGTGGCATGGCAATGAACATGAGCCCAGCGCTGACAGATTCTTCAATTCCATCAGACCATTGTGAAACCAGCGAAGAGATGGTTCATAACTGTTGTAGCGTGATGTGTGCAACGGTTTTCGCCCCCATTCCCCGAATTGATAAACCTCTACTAATCTCGACTCAGTTGGCTCTGATCCATTCAGATGTCCAAGGTCAGGTCATTACTCGTTTAAGCTCACTCTATCGCCCTCCGATAGCGTAATCCGTTCTCTGTTATCGACTCCCAGCATACTTTGGGAGATGGTTTTTCGTGCCTGTCAGGCACTCGGAAACGGACAATATAGTGAAAATCAAACCAAGGATTCTGGCGCTTTCTGTCAGCGCCGCGGTCTGGTTAGCGCCTGTATCAGCAAGCAACTTGCAAGAGCAGGCTCACCAACCGCAAGTCGTGCTATCACAATTGATCAGCATGGCACTCAACAACGACAGCAATCGAAAGCAATATTTTGCTCAGTCACGAGCTTTGCGCGAGACTGGCGTTGCCAGTGCCACGCTAATGGACCCCAAAATCAAAGTTGGTTTTGGTGGCCTACCTGTCGACAGCTTCAAATTCGACGAAGATCCGATGACGAACATTTCCGTCGGATTGATGCAACAATTTGAGCGTGGCTCAACACTGGAGTTACAACAAAAGAAAAGCAATCAACAAGCGGATGGCGTTGGTTTACAAATCGATGCCCGAGAACTGGAGGTCATTAACAGCATGACCCAACTCTGGCTTGAACTGGGTTATCAGCAGCAGGCGAAAACTATCATGCTGGAAAACCGTCGTTTGCTCAAAGAAATGGAGAGCTTCATTCAGACCAACTATTCGATTGGTAAAAGCGAAGCTCAGGATCTGCTCAATGCTCAGCTTCAAGTCAGCAAACTGGATGAGAAGCTTCAGGCTAATCAGCAGATGCAACAACGTTTAATGGCCCAGCTTTCAGAATGGTTGGGAGCCAATTGGCCTGAACAGATTCAAAACGTTAGTGCATCCAATCAGCTCAACTGGGCCAAGCTCGACCAACAGCTGAACGAGAACCTCGCAAGCTCCGAGTATTACCAGCAGCTCGCCCTGCACCCAATGGTACAAATGGCCAGCCAAACCATATCCACTTCCGAAACTCAGGTTGAAATTGCACAGCAGGCTTACCAACCTCAGTTTGGCGTTGAAGTCATGTACGCCTACCGTCAGGCCAACGGCATGATGGGAGAACCTGCATCAGACTTGGTCAGTGCCTATCTGACCATGGACATTCCCCTGTTCACGGGAAACCGTCAGGACAGAAATCTCGCTGCGGCTCAATATCAGGTCGGCGCGGCCAAGTCCCAGAAAGACACCTTACTGGCTCAGATGAATGCCAAAGTCAACGCCTTGCTTGTCGACCGAACCAATTTAGTCCAACGACTAGAACGGTATCAGTCCACCCTTCTTCCTCAGGCCAACGCACGAATTCGCGCGGTTGAGCGAGGTTATCAGAACAACACGTCTCAGTTTAATGATGTCATTACGGCCTCTGCCGATGAACTTGCTCTGCAACTCGAACAGCAACGTCTGATTGCAGATTTAAACATTGTGAACAGCAACTTAGCTGCCCTACTGGACGGTTTTGATTATCAAGTTGAGCCAGTCACTTTGGCTCAAGGCGAACAAGAATAAGGTATCTGACATGAAAACATTACAAATCGCTGCTATCGCTCTGTTGGTAGGAGGCGCGCTGGGCTATTCCGCTAATCATTTCCTAGCCGGATCTAGCATGGGAATGGACGCCAAGGCTGAGTCTGGCTCTTCTGATTCTGCTGAACCTCTCTACTGGGTTGCTCCGATGGACCCGAACTACAAGCGAGATAAGCCCGGTAAATCACCAATGGGCATGGACTTAATTCCAGTTTACGCCGAAGACATGGCGGGAGAGCAAGATAAACCCGGAACCATTACGATTGATCCGTCGGTAGAAAACAACCTCGGCGTCAAGTCCGAACCCGTTACCCTAGAACCTCTCTCGCCCCGCATTGAAACGGTCGGTTACATCGCGTTTGATGAAAGCCAGCTGTGGCAAACCAACGTACGCGTCGCGGGTTGGGTTGAAAAACTGTTCATCAATGCGATCGGTGAAAAAGTCAACAAAGGCGATGTGTTGTTTACGCTCTATTCACCTGAGTTGGTGAAAGCGCAGGAAGAGCTACTTAATGCCTCTCGAACTGGTCGAACCGGCTTAGTCAAAGGTGCCACTGAACGACTCGTGACACTAGGTGTAGACCGTGCACAAATTAAAGCGATTCTAAAACGCGGTGAAGCGTCACAAACGATTGAAATAAAGGCACCAGCTAACGGTGTGATTGCAAGTTTGAGCATTCGCGAAGGGGGGTATTTGTCACCCGCGCAAGCAGTGATCAGCGCAGGCCCACTGAACAATGTTTGGGTAGACGCAGAAGTGTTCGAACGTCAGGCGCAATGGATTAAAGCTGGCAGTGAAGCCTCGATGACATTGGATGCCATACCGGGCAACAAATGGCAGGGTAAGGTCGACTACGTCTACCCGATTCTTGATCCTAATACTCGTACTCTGCGTGTCAGACTTAAATTCCCTAACCCAGATGGCGAGCTCAAGCCCAATATGTTCGCCAACATTGCTCTTCAACCTGTCAGTGAAGAGTCGGTACTGACTATTCCTAAATCTGCGGTAATACGCTCTGGTGGCATGGCTCGCATCGTTCTGTCACAAGGCCAAGGAAAATACCGCTCTGCTCGCATCGAAACAGGCCGTGAAGCCGGAGATCGGGTTGAGGTTTTGCAGGGCTTAACCCAAGACGATCAAGTGGTGACTTCCGCACACTTTATGCTCGACTCTGAATCCAGCCAGTCTGCCGACCTTGCGCGCATTAATGGTGTTGAACCCGATGAGGAGACCGTTTGGGCGAAAGGGGAGATCACCGATGTTATGGCTGATCATGGCATGTTGACGATCAACCACCAGCCGGTACCTGAATGGGATTGGCCGGGCATGGTCATGAATTTTACTCTCGCTAAAGACGTCGATGCGAATGCCTTCACAACAGGTCAAAGCATAGAGTTTGAAATGCAAAAAACCGAGTCTGGCCAGTACGAAATTGTCGATTACAAAGTCGATCACTCTGTTGTTGCTGGCGAGCTTTGGCTGCAAGGCGATATTTCTATGCTGATGGCCGACTTTGGCATGATCACCTTAAACCACCTCCCTGTCGCGGAGTGGAACTGGCAGGCCGGTGAGATGAATTTCTCGGTTGGTGAGGAAGTGGATCTATCAGGTTTTGAGGAAGGCCAGCGCGTTCGATTTCTAGTTGAACGACAAGGTGCAGATTACCTGCTCAAGCAATTGGCAACGGATGAGGGCTAACGATGATCAATGCAATTATCCGTTGGTCAATCAGTAATAGACTTCTAGTATTGATTGCCACTTTAGCTATTGTTTTTGCTGGCCTTTACAGTGTAAAAAACACACCTGTGGACGCGATTCCTGATTTATCGGATGTTCAGGTGATCATCAAAACCAGCTATCCGGGTCAAGCACCTCAGGTAGTCGAGGATCAGGTCACTTATCCATTAACCACTGCCATGTTGGCTGTACCCGGTGCAGAAACCGTCAGGGGATACTCTTTCTTTGGAGATTCCTATGTCTACATCATCTTTAATGATGACACCGATATGTACTGGGCCCGCTCGCGTGTGCTGGAGTATCTCAGCCAAGTCGCGCCAAACCTACCATCAAACGCTAAACCAACGCTGGGGCCCGATGCCACTGGGGTTGGCTGGGTATACAGCTATGTTCTTCAGGATAAAACCGGACAACACGATTTAGCCCAGTTACGCAGCTTGCAGGATTGGTTCCTCAAATACGAACTGCAAACCGTTGATGGGGTATCGGAAGTCGCCACTGTAGGTGGTATGGTCAAGCAGTATCAGGTCCAGATTGACCCCGCCAAACTGCGTGCTTACAACCTGACATTACAGCAGGTCAACAACGCGATTCAAAACGGTAATCAGGAGACAGGTGCCTCCGTGATTGAGGTCGCTGAAGCCGAACACATGGTGCGCACCACTGGCTACCTGACTAGCATAGAAGATATCCGCTCACTGCCACTTAAGGTAACTGAAAAAGGCACCCCGCTTCTGTTGGGTGATGTCGCGGATATTAGCCTTGGCCCACAAATGCGTCGTGGCATTTCTGAGCTCAACGGTGAAGGGGAAGCCGTTGGTGGCGTGATTGTGATGCGCTTCGGTGAGAATGCCAGTGAAGTGATCGCCAAAACCAAAGCCAAACTGACCGAGCTGCAACGCAGCTTGCCTGACGGCGTCGAAATCGTCCCGACGTATGACCGCTCTACGTTGATCGACTCGGCGGTAGAAAACTTATGGAAGAAACTGGCTGAAGAGTTCATCGTAGTTGCGATTGTCTGTGCTTTGTTCCTGTTCCATATCCGCTCTTCTCTGGTTATCGCTTTGAGCTTACCAGTGGGTATTCTGACTGCGTTTATGATCATGCATTGGCAAGGGATTAACGCCAACATCATGTCATTGGGTGGTATTGCCATCGCCATTGGAGCTATGGTCGACGGCGCAATCGTGATGATAGAAAACGTTCACAAGCACATTGAACGAACTCCGCTCACCGATAAGAATCGCTGGCAAGTCATCGGCAAGGCCGCAGAGGAAGTCGGTGCACCGCTGTTCTTTTCTCTGCTAATCATCACGTTGAGCTTTGTCCCTGTCTTCGCTTTGGAAGGTCAGGAAGGGAAAATGTTTTCGCCACTGGCATTTACCAAAACCTACGCCATGGCGGCCTCTGCTGGCTTAGCGATTACGCTAGTGCCTGTTCTGATGGGCTATTTCATTCGTGGCAAAGTGCTCCCAGAACACAAAAACCCAGTAAACAAAGGGTTAGTCTCGCTTTACAAACCCTTACTCAACCTGAGCCTGAACTACCCTAAAACCATGATCGTCATTGCGATGGGACTTATGGCATCGGCTTACTACCCAACCAGTAAGCTTGGCAGCGAATTCATTCCTCCACTCGATGAGGGTGATTTGATGTACATGCCGACCACCTATCCGGGCATCTCGATTGGTAAAGCACGAGAGCTGTTACAGCAAACCAATAAGTTAATTAAAAGCGTCCCTGAGGTTGAAACGGTATGGGGGAAAATCGGACGCGCCGAAACCGCTACCGACCCCGCACCGCTGACCATGATTGAAACCGTCATACAGCTGAAACCTCGCGAACAATGGCGTGAAGGTGTAACCACCGAATCGCTGCGCAAAGAGTTTGACGATCTAGTGCAGTTCCCCGGGCTAACCAATGCGTGGGTCATGCCAATCAAGACCCGCATCGACATGCTGGCAACTGGCATTAAAACGCCTATTGGGATCAAAATTGCAGGCCCTGACCTTAACGTCATTGAACAAATCGGGGCAGAACTGGAGCCTATTCTCAATCAGGTCAATGGTACGGCGTCTGTTTATGCTGAGCGTGTAGCAGGAGGACGCTACGTCACTATCGATATAAAGCGTCGCTCCGCCGCTCGCTATGGTCTCAATATAAAAGATGTGCAACGCGTAATTTCCACTGCGGTAGGAGGCATGAACGTTGGGGAAACCATAGAAGGGCTGGAACGCTACCCGATTAATGTTCGATACCCACAGGACTACCGTGATTCAGTGGTGAAATTGCAGAACCTACCTCTGGTTACCCCAAATGGCGCTCGTATCGCACTGGCTGATGTTGCTGATATTCGTTACGAAGACGGCCCACCGATGATCAAAACAGAAAACGCTCGACCTAATGGCTGGGTATTCGTTGATATCGATGGACGAGATCTCGGTTCGTACGTTGCAGAAGCACAACAAGTCGTAGCTGATCAGCTCAATCTGCCCGCTGGCTATTCTCTGGCTTGGTCAGGTCAGTATGAATATATGGAACGCGCGAAAGAGCGCTTAAGTGTCGTGGTACCGATTACGCTGGCGATCATTATGCTGCTGCTTTACTTCAGCTTCCGTCGCATTGGCGAAGTGCTGATCATCATGATGACTCTCCCTCTCGCCATGGTGGGTGGCTTATGGCTGATGCATTACCTCAGCTATAACTTCTCGATTGCCGTTGGGGTCGGCTTTATTGCCCTCGCGGGTGTCGCCGTCGAAATTGGCGTCATCATGCTGGTGTATCTCAACCAAGCCTGGCACTACAAAAAGCTGGATGCCCAAGAGCAGAATTACGCCATTACTTCCGATGATCTGTCGATGGCGATACGAGACGGCGCAGGTCTCAGAGTTCGACCTGTGATGATGACCGTTCTGACCGTCATCATAGGTCTTGTGCCAATCATGTACGGCGAAGGTACGGGCTCTGAAGTCATGCAGCGAATCGCCGCCCCTATGATTGGTGGAATGGCATCGGCGCTGCTACTCACGCTTCTGGTATTACCGGCCATTTTCAAATTGTGGAAACAAAGAGAAATCTCACGTCACTCATAACCATAGAACCATGTCCCCGTAGCTCAATGCTTCGGGGCACCCTACTACTTAAGGAAACAATGATGAAAAAAACAATTCTGGCACTTGCACTGACTCTGGCTAGCACTCAAATTCTCGCTCAAATGGATCACTCATCCATGGATCATTCCAAAATGAATATGGAAGGTATGGACCATTCGAAAATGATGGGCGATATGAAGGGGATGGACCACTCACAAATGAACATGGACGAGATGTCCGATGTCGGTATGCCTGCCAAAGGTGCTAAACCGGACAAAGTGGTCCACGTGATCCTAGACGATGATATGAGCATTACATTCAAAAAAGAGGTGGATATAGAACCGAATGACGTAGTTCAGTTTGTGGTCATGAACAAAGGGAAAATCGACCATGAGTTTTCAATAGGCTCAGCACAAGAGCAACTCAAGCACCGTGAGATGATGAAGAAAATGGGCAACCACGCTCATGATTCTGGTAGTACAGTGACGGTTGCTCCGGGCAAAGCCAAGCAGTTACTTTGGCATTTCCATGGTGATAACAAAGTTGAGTTTGCCTGTAACATCCCAGGCCATGCTGAAGCTGGCATGGTCAAATCTTTCGAACTGTAACGTTCCTTGCCTGCCAGCTGTTGCTGGCAGGCCGTTTGACGTGACTAAAATATTTCACCGGATGCGGAAAGTGACCAAGTAATAAATCACCACCTAGTAAGTCAAACATGTTTTGCTATATCAAAGAAAAAGCCACGTATCTTAGACACGTGGCAAAACAAAAAGTGAATGGCAGTGGATTATTCGCTTTTTGTGTTCAATGGCTCCCAAGTTCAGGAGCTAATAGGTAAAGTTTAGACGAAATAGTGCAACTATCTATTCATATGGTTTACTATCAGTATTTTTCAAACTCGCCGCTGTTGTAGTCGCTGATCGCTTGTTCAATTTCTTGCATGCTGTTCATTACAAATGGACCATAATGCACGATGGGCTCGTCAATAGGTTCACCAAGGAGAATCAGTACTCCGCTGCTTTTTGTTGCAACAAAACTCACGGCTTCACCCGTTGATAACAATGCCATCTCACCATGTTGCACGTGCTGTCCATTCAAGCTAATTTCACCCTGATAAACATACAGCATCATGTTAAATTTCAGCGGCGTAAGTAAGTTAATCTGGTGGTTAGTTTCAGCTCGCCAATCGGACACAGATAAAGGGACTCCAGTTTCACTCAACGGTCCTTGCTGAACATGCCCGTCAACCGATACCTCACCCGCTAGAACGCGCAATACTCCGACGCTCTCATCTTGATACTCTGTGATGGTTTCAGGCTGAAAGTCGTGATACTGAGCGGGTTTCATCTTGTCGCGCGCTGGCTGATTTATCCAAATTTGGAAACCATGTAGGTCACCATCTTGCATGATAGGCATCTCACTGTGGATGACTCCACGTCCTGCCGCCATCCATTGAGCGCCACCAGAACGCAATTCACCCACATTCCCCATGTGATCTTTATGTTGGAAGTGACCTTTAAGCATATAGGTCAAAGTTTCAATGCCACGATGAGGGTGGGGGGGAAAGCCGCCTATATAGTCAGAAAGCTGATCGGACTTCAGCTCATCTATCATCAGAAACGGCGAAAGACCTGCGTTGTTAAAACCCGCCACGCGGCTAATTTTGACCCCATCGCCATCGGATGTGGCGTGCGCTGGAATGATTTGACGAATTTCTCGACGTTGACTCATTTTCTTTCTCCTCAAGAGCGATAACTACAGTCTATCGCCCTCAAATCGAATCTTGAGCATAAGAATTCGAGCTATTCATTCAAAATTTTTGAATGTTTGTAAGGCGGCTACCTCTGCCGACCTAATCGACTTAAAAGCCATTTGTGGCTGTATATTAACTATCACGAAACAGCAATGTAACTCTGCCAGTAGCGGTGAAGCGCTGCAATATCTTTAGAGCACAACCATTCCATCGCCCCCTTTAGCTCTTCGTCGTGCCAATGCCACCACTCCATTTCCAATAGCTGCTTAATTTGTTCTTGGCTAAAACGAAACTTGATGTGCTTGGCTGGATTAGATCCAACAACCTCATAGGGTGCCACATCTTTTGTTACCACCGCTCGGCTGGCAATGACCGCGCCATCCCCAATTTTAACCCCAGCCATAATTATGGCCTCAGACCCAATCCACACGTCATTGCCGATGACAGTATCACCTGCTGGCCGAAAGCCATCTTTTGCCTGAGAAAAGTTTGGATCGTCCTGATAAAAGAAAGGAAAAGTGCTTGCCCAGTCAGTACGATGCCCTTGATTTCCAGCCATCATAAACACAGCACCAGATCCAATAGAGCAAAAATTACCAATGATCAACTTATCAACATCATCACGCTCAGCAGAGAGGTACCGGGCACAATCATCAAAACTGTGTTTATGATAATAGCCAGAATAGTAACTGTGCCGGCCAACAATAATATTGGGATTTGTAATTTGTTCCGCAATCGGTTTGCCCGCAAACGGAGAATCGAAATAGTTTTGCATAGTGGAGATACCTGATTGTTTTTCCACCAATTTACACCATCACTAGATATCCCAAAAGCTCTCTTTTCTACCTGAGTAAAATATTACGCAACACTGGCAAGGCACGGCTAAGTAAAATCCAATGGGCAATGTCGGACACAGTCAACTATAGGTAGCTCAGAATTGACTGGATAGGATTGGTTATCGGCTTCAACCAGAGTAAAGTAGCCCAACTTCAGAAAAGGAATTAATAATGAACGCTCAAGCATTTATTGACGCAGGACTAGATTACATCCCCCACATATTCTCAGTGCCACTGGATTACTCAGACCCAGCACAAGGACAGATTGATATCTTTGCGCGTGAAGTGTCTCTCGTTGAAGATAAGAATTCGTCTAAACCGTGGCTGGTTTATTTTCAGGGTGGACCAGGGTTTCCGTCACCCCGCCAAAACGGCAATAACGGGTGGATAAAACGCGCACTGCAAAACTACCGCGTGTTGTTGCTTGATCAACGGGGCACGGGTAACAGCTCGGTTGTTAATCACCAAACATTGGCCCATATACAGCCACAACAACAAGCAGAGTATCTGAGCCATTTTCGCGCAGATAACATAGTGCGAGATGCGGAATTCGTCCGTGAACAGTTCGGTGTCGATAAATGGGCTATCCTAGGCCAGAGCTTTGGTGGTTTCTGCTCTCTGACTTATCTGTCTATGTTCCCAGACAGCTTGTCGCGTAGCTACATCACAGGCGGCGTGCCTTCTGTTTCTCGTCACCCAGACGATGTCTATCGTGCGACGTTTAAGCGCACGATGGAAAAGAACCAAGCCTTTTTTAGCCAGTTCCCGAAAGCTCAGCAGCTATGTCAGCAGATTGCTGATCATCTTTTGCAAAATGAAGAGTTTCTACCCAATGGCCAGCGTTTTACCATTGAACAATTCCAGCAAATTGGAATTAACTTTGGCGTTAGTGATACTTTCCTACCCACGTACTACTTGCTTGAAAACGCATTCATTACAGTGAACGGTAAGCATCAGCTTCGTTATGAATTCCTCAATAGTATGCTGATGGAACAAAACTTCCAGACCAATCCGATTTATGCCATTTTGCACGAGTCTATCTACTGTCAGGGTTTTGCTTCAAAGTGGAGTGCACACCGCGTTCGTCAAGATCATCAGGCGTTTAATTATCAGTCGGGCCAGCCATTTTACTTTACTGGCGAAATGGTATTCCCTTGGATGTTTGACCAATATGTGACGTTAAAACCGCTAAAGCAAGCCGCTGACCTACTAGCAGAAAAGCAGGACTGGTCGCCGTTATATGATGCTGATCAGCTTTCAAACAACAAAGTACCAGTCAGCTGCGCAGTTTACGCCGATGACATGTTTGTTGAAATGGACATCAGCCGCGAAACTCTGGCAATGATGCCCAATGCTAAAGCATGGATAACAAACGAATACGAGCACAACGGTCTTAGAGCTGATGGCGAACGTATTTTCGACAAACTGTTCGAGATGGGTGAACAAACTGCCGCCAATCTCACGCTGGTTTAACGAAATCAAGGCGAACACTGAGATCAATTGTTGGTGTTCGCCCTGTCAAATCGTATAATTTCCTTATTAGTCTGTTATTTCTGGATTCAGAACATGTCTTCAAAATTTATTGAACGAGTTTGGTCTCATGCTTGTGTCACTATGGAAGAAAAGCTCATCTTGCTCGCTCTGGCAGAATTGTCCGATCGCAGCGGTGCAGTGATTACCACCATGGCGGAGTTGCAGGAAATGACCAACGGTTCTGAATCCACGATTGACCATGTCCTTGGCAAACTGGCGGTTGAACAAGCCATTATTTCACTAAGCAAGACGTATACCCGTAAGCAGGGCAACATCAAGTGCAAACTAAACGTTGGCAACCAGCACTCAATTCCTGTGTATGCCACCTCAGAGCCGATTGCCAAAGTGCCACAATTCCATAAAATGCAGGTGAAGCCACTCAATCCATCGGCTTCCACTGGCAAAATGATCAACCTTGCTGAACTGTCACCTAATGTGATCGAGTCGTGGGCAGAAGTCATTATGTTCCGCACTGGTTTCGCCAATCAGACCAACGTCTGGGCAAGCTTTGTGGAAAAAGTTCAGGCCATTGGTCAGCCACTGATGAGTCAGGATGACCTTAATAGTCGCCTTCACGCACATCTGCACACGGAAAAGAGTTACGGACAAGGTAAAGGCTTTAGTAATAAAAAACCTGCAGCAACCAAAATGTCACCCAACCAAGCCTTCAAGAAAAAGATGGCGAACTTCAACTTTGATTTTGACGACTAGGTAAAAGATGAAAGATATCAACGAGATCGCCTCTTCTTGGAAGCAAAAAAGTCAGGATAAGCCCGCTCAAACAACTCAACAGGTTACCAAACCTAACACCCCCGTTGTTCAGCAAACTCAAACTCCTGCAACACCTGCAGCCAGCTCAAACCAAATGCAAGTTAGCAGCGAATTCAATCAGGATTTGAAGGATGTGCTTCGTCCGTACTCCGTAGAGCAACGCAAACACATCATGGGTTTCTTTGGCAAGATGCAGGAGAATTTCTCCACCCAGTTCACTCACATGTACGGCTCAGAGCCGGATGATGAATTTGCGGCGTTTGCCTCTGAGCTTTCGATCGAAGATGTTGAGCGCATTGTTCATCATCTACGTGAGCGTTTGGTAGCAGGTAAAGAGTGGCCGCCCGCGTTGGCCCTGCTTTCTATGCTGAAAGACCTTCCGCTCAACAACGAAATTCTTGAAGCTCGCCATCGAATCCTTATCAAGAAAGATCCGCAAACTCGCGTTGAAAAGTACATCTTTAACCGTAAGAACAGCTACCTGAAATCACTGTCTGAGAAGAATCTTGCCGAAGAATTTAAAGTGCTGTACATCAACGCCTATCAGGAAGTGCAAAACAACCTCGATCTGACACTCGACCAAAGAGAAAAAGACGTTGAGCAGAACGTGCTCAAAGTCGAACCTACGGAAACTGATCGTGAAATTGAGCGTCGAATGAAACAAGGTATAAAGCCGAGTGGAAAAGTCGGAAGTATTCTTTCTCGCATTGATAAACTGCGTGGGGCAAGTGAAAGCGCATCGACTGAAAACACATCGGAAGCCGCCTGGGAAGAAGTGATGGAACCTGCGCAACCAGTTAAACAAGACACGATTGATCGCGAACAGCAAGCTTTGATGAAACAGATTCTACGAGAAACGAACGGCGACAATGAGAACCTTTAATATTCTGAAAAAAGAGCGAGATTTCTTTCTCGCGTCCACTGGACGTTCTCATTGTAAAATCATCATTGACGATTACAGTCGTGACTTGCCGTTAGGTGAAGTTGAGCTGCATGTTGAAGAAGTATCGAACAAATACAAATACTACTCCAACGAAGCTATTTTTAAGCTTACCCTTCCCCTTGAAGAACAAAGCAGCATCGACATTTGCACACTCAGTAGTGGCCGCAAGAATCAATTTCTTTACAAGAAATGTCTGCGACTGGGCGGCAAATGGGAAACAATACTCGGCCAGTGGGTATTTTCCGCGTCAGTGGAAGGTAAAGTGCGTGAACTGGAAAGTATTATTCGTTCTGAAGAACAGTATTTTGAGGTGACATTCAAAGAAACCGTCACTCTGACCAATCAAGAACTGACGTTGTTTGGCTATCCAGTGGTGCTTTCCTCGTCTAGCTCATCGGTCAAAACCATGAAGGGTATCAGGTTACATCGTGGTGATATCGCCGTGATGGGAAATCGAACAGTTGTCGTCGCGGGGACTAAGATCCGACTATTTGTCCCATTGGAGATGAAAAACCACCCTGATTTTCGAGAAGACTATCTCTGTGCGACAGAGGTTGAAAAGAAGCGTAAGCCTAACAAGAAAACGACTTACTCTTGGGAGTAAGATAATTTGCTTCCCTCACTGCAAATCAGAAAAGGGCACTCTGGCCCTTTTCACTGTTACTCTTTACAGAGAGCCATCTCCGTATAAGCTTGCTCGCTCATCAAATCATCCAGAACTTGATTCAATTTGCTTCGGTTGCTCACTGTCTGACCTGCGATAATGATGTGTGCCATACCATTTGCAACCGCAAGATGGTGCTTTCTCCATATGGCTTCAGAAGGTTTGGGGAATACAACGATGGTTGAATTGGCGTTTCGCCAGGCTGGAATATTATGCTGGTTAAGTACCTGAACCGTGTCCTCTGCCAATTCAAGGCAGCTTTGAATTCGTTCTCTTTTTTCTTGTTCGCTGGTACTTCGAATAAACTTCCATAGAAATAAAGGCGTTAAACCATTACGCGAGCCTGTGAGTGTTTTATCTGGCGCAGCAATGTACTCAATCTGATGGCTGATCTTATCGGTGTGCTCTTTCAACGCCAACACCATGCCACATGGAATCGGAGAGCCCAACATTTTATGTCCAGATACTGATATGGAATCAATGCCGTCTTTGAACGAAAATGGGGGTGGGTTGTCCACATAAGGAACAATTAGTCCGTGTAACGCGGCGTCCGCATGGATGTAGTACTGATCGCGACCAAATCCTGCGTTATACAATCGAGCCTGAATCTGCTCTAGATCATCTATCGCTCCGAACATAGTCGTGCCAATATTGGCGAAAATAATCGGTGGTTTATTCCAATTTTCCTTAAGAGCGGATTCAAGCGCGTCATAATCCATCTCACCATTCGCCTGAGACTCTACAACACAGTGCTCAACGTTGAGAAAGCGAACAATCTTCATTACTGAATAGTGGGTATCCTTGGAAAAATACACCACACCGTCAGGAAAGCGTTCGCGTGCCAAATAGCACCCGTACATATTACCTTCAGTGCCACCATTAGTGACATATCCCCAAGCGTTCTCTGTGTTGGTATGAAATAGCCGACAAAAGTACTCAACAACATCCTGCTCAAAGGGAAAGGTATTCATTGGGTAGTTCGACGTTTCCGCCCAGTCACCCACATTATTAATGGAAAACTGGAAGAAAGACCATAGGTCCTGATAGTCGTAATCTGTCGCCACTGGATATCCCAACATCTGATGTTGGCTATCGAGGCATACTTTGTAAAACTCCCTAAGTCTTTGAGTATCATCATAAGAAAGCGGCATGTTCAATCCTTTACGTCCAATTTATCGACGTTTAAATGCCCTTTTCGACAAACAATTACAACAATAAATCGAACGCTAAATTCGGATGTGTGACTGGCGATAGGAAATTACTACATTTAGCTGATGAAACACTAAGAGAACATCCACTTTAAATATTATATATATCAATTATTTGGCATTATAAACATTGACATTTCTACTATTTTTCAATCTCTTACATAATGACTTTGAACAATAGCTGCCAGATAGGTTTCACTCTTATACAGCTTGAAATTCAATGGATTCACTAATTCACCAAACAGCGGTGCGCCTCCACCAAGTAATACTGGAATCGTAGTGATGATCATCTCATCAATCAGGTCTTGCTGAAGGAAGCTCTGTACCGTTTTTCCACCATCAATGTAGAGATTTTTGTAACCCTGACCATTCAATTCCTCCAGTACACTCTCCAGAACACCTTTAACCAAAAAGACCTTGTCTTCGTAACCTTCTGGCACCTTGTCCATTGTATTACTCAATACAAAAACAGGTTTGGAATAAGGCCACTCACCACCAAAGCCTAAAATCACATCCAATGTGTTTCGCCCCATCACGAGCGCATCGATTCGCTTCATGATGGTAGAGAACCCCATATCATGATTATCTGGGTTCGGAACCGAATGTAGCCATTCAAGACCACCTTCTTTATCCGCGATATACCCGTCTAGACTAGTAGCAATAAATACGATGTTAGACATAAAACAGCTCCGATAGTGATAGATAAACGAACTCGACACCATTAATTCTACAGTGTAGAATTAATAAAAATACTATAACGAGATAACAAAATGACTGTCAAGAAGAAACGCGGAAGACCAGCAGGAGAAAAAACTCAATTAGGTGAGGAACGGATTCTTTCGGTTGCAAAATCAATGATGAAAGAACAGGGAAAAATTCCTAGTATACGGGCACTGGCCAGTGAGTTAGATGTCGACGCTATGGCCATCTATCACTATTTCAAAAACAAAGATACGCTGCTGGAAGCCATCACGGTTTCCTTAATTGAAGACATCTATCTGCCGAAAACTAACCAAAACTGGCAACATGAGCTCACGCAGTTAGCAACCAGCTATGTCCAGTTGTTGAAGAGCTATCCAGGATTATTGACCACCTTGCTTAGCATGGAATCTGTCAGCCCAGCGATGGTCTTCGTTGAGCGCTTCAAATCTATTATCGCACCATTGTCTTTGAGCGAGGCAGAGGAGCGTAATGCCATTGACCTTTTGGCGGATTACCTGCACGGGTTTGCTTTAGCCCTTAATTGCAACCCTAACACCGACCTACTCGATGAAAACATGATGACAGGACCACTTTCACTCTATTGCCGCGCTTTAATGTCTGGTCAATAACGCAAGGGCTATGCTGCACAGTGACAAGGTAAGCAGTCACTCATTTCCGATTTCATCCAGTTGATGAATGGCGTACTCAATGGGGAATGATGATCGGCGTCTTGGATGGCAACATAATTGTGCCCGGTGAGAGAAAAGCCCATTGGCGCAATTAACCGCCCCTGCTCGATGTCATGATGTACCAGTGGGTAAGAACCTATAGCAATCCCAAGCCCGTCACTTGCCGCCTGCAAACAAAAATAGAAATGAGCAAAGCTTTGCTGGGATTTTGTTGTGACTCCTGAGAGAGACGAAGCATTTAACCACTCTTGCCACGCTGTTAAACGCGTTTGAGAATGCAGCACCTTAGCATTTTGTATATCACCTTGAATGCTCTCCCAGTATTCTTTGCTACACACTGGACCCGCCCACTCTTCCACCAAAGAAGTTATCTGATAGTGCGACGGGATCGGGAAATCGTCACGACGAATCGCGACATCCAGCCCCGCATTGACCAGATGGATTGGGCCGCCTGCCGTGGATAAGCGAACATCAGTCCCTGTTTGAGAATAGAATTCGTCCAGCTTGGGCATCAGCCAGCGCATGGTAAGCGTGGGTTCACAGGACACTTCCAAAGAGTGAGCATCAAAACTGTTGAGCTTGGCAACACCTGCCGATAAAGCGCCAAACGCCTGCTCGGTATAGCTCTTGAGCAGTTGCCCTTCTTCGGTTAGCACCACATTTCGACCTTGTTTATGAAACAGGCGCTTATCCAAATACTGCTCTAATGTCTTGATTTGCTTACTTACGGCCCCATGCGTCAGATTGAGCTGCTCTGCTGCCTGCGTATAACTGCGGGACGATGCTGCGATGTGGAATGCGTGAAACGCTTTAAGGTGACGCATATGTGAAATTATCTCACAATTCTTTGGCAATAGTTTCGATTATAGAAAGGAGGAAAGCTTCCTACAATAGCTACATCTTATAAACAATATACAAAGGTTCACAATGGAATTTGTTAGTTTAGCCGTACTTGGCTTTTTTATTGTTATTAGCCCCGGGGCAGATTTTGTCTTAGTGTTGAGGAACAGTATTCAACAAGGAAGAGCGGCAGGTGTTTGGACCACCATTGGCATTAGTACCGCGATTACGCTTCACATCGCCTACTCAATTCTAGGTATTGGTTACTTAATTTCACAAAACCTTTTTCTTTTCCAATGCCTAAAATATCTCGGCGCTGCGTATCTGATTTATCTAGGTATAAAAGGATTTTTATCTAGCAGCAACGAATTAGAGCAACAAGCAGGCATGGAAAGCCATCAAGCTCAGTGGCGTTATGCATTGCAAGGCTGGCTTTGTAACGCATTGAACCCAAAAACCATGTTGTTCTTTGTCAGTATCTTTAGTCAAGTCATTTCTCCCAACGGCGAAGAAATGACTCTAGCACTGTTTTACGGTGGCTATATGATTCTGCTCCACGGGCTGTGGTTTAGTTTGGTAGCCGTCCTGCTGACCTCGCCAACCCTTCAAACGCGCTTGCTGAAATTGAAGAAAAAGCTAGAACAAGCCTGCGGCATTGCGCTTGTCTCTTTCGGCGCCTTATTGGCAACCAAAGCATAATAAGAATCAGTCAAGCAGTTGCTTGAGGTGCTCTTCCAACCATAAGAGTGCCGGACCCTTACCTGAACTTTTCAAGGTCGCCACATCCACAGGAGGGCTCCAAGTCTTGTGGTCAATCGAAACACGTAATTCAACCAAGGCACCTGACTTAATAGCAGGATCTACCATGTGAGCGGGCAGATAGGACCAACCTAAGTTGCCGTGCAGAATAGTGTGCTTAATCGAGCTAAAATTGTTTGACCACCACACCTTGGATGCTAACACGGGAAATTGCTGTAAGGTGGCGCCTTGGTTACCACGCGGTAACAACTGACGGTATTTGATGGCATCAGTGATCGTGACCGTATCCAGGTCAGCCAGAGGGTGAGCTGGATGGCAGATCGCTTTAAACGGCAAATGGCCAATAAAGCACGGGTGAATGTCTTGACTAAAATCCAAATCAGTAAACATGATGCCAATGTCTGCCAGACGTGAAGTCAAAGACTCGACGACATCCATACTGGCGGTCGAAATCAGTTCGATCTCTGTTGCCGGAAAGGCCTCCGCAAACTGATGAAGTATCTTCGGTAAACTCGGCACCATGAGCGCATCATCTACAGCAAGGCGAATTAGTTCCTCATCGCCGTTTTCAATCGATTCCACAGAGGCATTCAGCTCTTCCACCTGCAAGACAATCGCTTTGACCTGCTTAAACAATTGACGCCCTTCACGGGTCAGCGTCGGCTTACGCGTCGAACGATCAAATAGCTGAATATTCAGGTCAATCTCTAGATTGTTGATCCCCTGACTCACCGCCGACTGCACTTTGCCCAACTTTCTCGCACTAGCGGAAAAGGAGCCCTGCTCAACGGCTTCAACAAACATCCTTAGTTGCTCAATGTTATACATATCATCATTAGTGATAGTTACTATCTTTATTCAATCATAACTACCGATATTATTTATAGCAAATAATCAGTACATAAGTGAGAGAGAAGCAATGTCACATAAAGAACGCATTCTACATATGGTGCTATTTGAACTGGTTGCCTTGATTGTAATGGCGACGCTAGCAACGCTGATCACTGGAAACGGCGCGGGAAAAATGGCGGGGCTTGCAATCGCACTATCAATGATAGCGATGGGCTGGAACTACATTTACAACTATGGTTACGACAAAGTATTCGGTGCAGACCGCAGTAAGCGAACCGCCAAAGTACGTATTCTGCACGGGCTCGGATTCGAATTGGGCATGATGATCATCTCTTTCCCAGTTCTAATGTGGACACTGCAACTCGGATTCTGGTCAGTGTTAGTCATGGATATTGGCGTGGTGATTTTCTTCGTCCTTTACTCCATCGGCTTCAACTGGGTTTACGACGCGATTCGTCAACGCATTACCACTCAGCGACTGGCTACTTCAGCATAAACGCAGATTCACGGGCTTTGGTTTTATCAAAGCTCGTGGTATTTAGCCGCTATTCGCTTTACACTTCGCTTATTACTCGGCAAATTCACTTCATTAATGCTCACTATTTCAAACACAGTCACGCTTCAGGCATGGGAAATTCAACTTACGGCAATTCGCGCTCAGGGTGCTGGCGGCCAGAATGTGAATAAAGTCTCTTCTGCGATACACCTGCAGTTTGATATAAGGCACTCAACACTTCCTGCGGTGTATAAAGAGCGCTTGCTGGCCTTAAATGATTCACGAATCTCGAAAGAAGGCGTTATCACCATCAAAGCGCAGCAATACCGCACTCAAGAGCAGAACAGAGACGACGCACTTAATCGTCTCGCCGAATTGATTCGCTCCGCTAATGTCGTACAGAAAAAACGCCGCGCGACCAAACCTACAAGAGCTTCGAAAGAAAGACGCCTAAAAGCCAAAGGAATAAAGTCACAAACAAAATCCTTGCGCGGTAAGGTGAGTCACTAAAATATCCTTTGCGCTCCAGCTTGAGATAGTCAATCGACCTAATCTAAGAAAGCGGTATTTGAGATAGAAAGGTAAAGGCTACAAAACAAGGTTTATCCGTCTGCGAGAAAACGTCAATGCAAGTGAAGATCTCTTTCATCAAGATACGAGATTAAACCACAGCTGAAGTACCCTATCTTAGCCGACGACCAGTTTCACATAAGACTCATTCAAGCTTCTCCAGGTGTAATGAATGATCGACGATATAGCCCCGATAGCGCTCTAACGCGCCTTCAGGAATCGCGAACGGCAATCCTCCCCACGACAACTGCGGAACCACTCTTACATAGGGTAAAACACATGCGTCTACAAATTGCTGTTGAGTGTAAGGAAATGATATAAAGTCGGTTTTCCACTGATTAATATTTGCGATCAACTCTTGAACAGAACGGTGTTCCTCACAACCCGTAAGCAACTCTGGGCTAGGCAAGTAATAGGATGTTTTATACCCTGATGCATGAAAATCAGTGAGTGCAGCCGCGTTTTTAGATTCTACAATTAGACGTTGCCTGTCTTCCTTCTGAGTAAAGTAGTGGTTCAGATAGCCTACAATAGTTGGGCTCATTTCAGGCGTTAGATTTTTCAGATCTAACCATAAACGACTGCTTATCGGCACAATATCAACAAGTTGATGGAAGTAGAACGCCATTGATGCGTGTTCAGGATAGTGGTAAATATCCAGCGCCTCTTGGTCCGCATTCCAAACCGCATCAAACTCGAATGCGTGATAATACTTAGCGTATGTTTTTGCCCGCTCAGGACTGTTTGTTCGGTGAGCATAAACATGCTCAGGAATACGATAGCGTTCAAAGAACAAAGATAACGCTAGCGGGTCTTCCACGCCGTATGAATCAGCATCTAACTTGCCTTGTTCCAAAATAGTCACAACGGGTAATTGATCACAGCTTGCTACCAACCCCACTTTCTCGACGACTTTACAGCTGGAATAAACGGCAAAAACCCTGATCGGCCTCAACTTATCGAACGTCAGCAAGATAAGAGCAGATGTAAAAATTAAAACATAAATTAATGAGCGTTGTATCTGCATTGCTGCTGCCCCGGATAATAAAACTCAAATGAAAAGTCACTAGGTAAGGTTTTCGTCACACCCTGCACAGAGTAATAGGTGAATTCACTGGTTGACTCTGGTGGCTCTATTTTCATACCGAGTGTTGATAACAAGACTTCAGGAAAGTAAGCACTGTTAAACAGCAGATGTTGGTTATCCCGGTAACAGTTAATCACCTCGGACATATTTTTTCCTAGCGAGCCAAAGACAAGGTAAGGGACGGCAAGCTCATCTTCGATCCGAATAGGTTGTAGCCCATGCCCTTTGCCAATAACTTCACCATGATCGGAAAAGTAAACCAGTAAGCTGTTGGGTTCATCTTTAAACAACCCAGAAATCAGTGCATCCAGAATCGAGTCTGTGAAATGAACAGAGCTTAAGTAAGCGATTTCAATGGGTGACAGGTCTGAAGCAATAGTGAGTTGCTGCTTGATGGCATCAAAATGAGCTTGAGGCAATGATTCACCATTTCTCATTGAGTAATCAGCGTGCTCGCCAGATAAATGCAGCACAACAAACTGATGCCCATCATCTTTATTTAGCTGCTTTACCACCGCTTTGGCTGCATCAATATCTCGCCAAAGCTGTCCTGGCTCACCAGTATGGATAACATTATCTGAGGAAGTCGCTACTTTAGCGGTGAACGAGTCCCAGCGAGTGTAGAGTGCTTGGGTGGTCACCCAGGTAGTTTGGTATCCCATCATCCGAGCAACATCAACTAAGTTCACATAAGGCAACCCTTGGTACAACATTTGATTCGCCGAAATAAATGAGAACGAACGAGGGACAGATTCTCGAGTATTGGGGGCAGGAGCAAAGACACCATCGACCACAGTGACAAGGTTACTGTCTTCGATATAGCGAGCCTTCAGCTTTGGGCTCGAATTTATCTGACTGCCGTAGAGAGAATAGGATGCTCTTCGTGAAGACTCCCCAATAACAATGACGATATTAGTAGGAATAGTGAGAGAAAAATCAGGCAATACATGCTCTGGCAAATCTTGCCCATAGCTCAAGTGGCTCTGATAACGCTCATAAAAAGCCAAAGCAGCAACTCTGAAAATATTGTACGCGGGCGTGTCCTGATAAAGGTACAAAGTATGGACGTAATCTTCAGTTATCTGCTGTTTGGCTTCAGGGTCAAAGTTCCATTTAAAAACAGGTAAGGCGGTAGCCACAGCCAAAACACTCAACAATAAAGTCATTCGGCGCCATCCCTGAATAGGCAAGTAGGCTTTCCAGAAACAATACAGCCCTATGGCGGTGGATAGAAAGACCGGAACCATGATGTACCAGTTAACGAGTTCAAAATAACCGATAACTTCTTCGCTATGTGTCAGCAGTATTGAGTGGAACGCCCCCGTAGAAACAAGACCTCCCGTCAGAACTAAAGAAACGATGCTGAACAAGCACGATAGAACGAATAGAAGCTTGGTCGCCTTACCCAGCCAGCCTTTAAACGTCATGATCAATAACAGTAGCAGCACGCTCATCAGCGCGAAATAGTAAGTGAATACACTGCTTAACTGCATGGTAAAAACAAGTGGCACGAGAAAAGGAAGTAAACCAACTACGCAGTACAACACAGTAGTTTTATTCATCGCCTTCATAGGCATTCTCCTCTATAACGACTTACGCATTCAATCGATACAGCAGAGAGCATGCCAACTACAAAGTTTTTAAATTACAATGTATTAAGTGGCAAATAGAGTTATTGGGTTAATCTCAAACCTATATTGAGAGAATCATCGCTTTTTGATTCTCATATCAAAAAACACTGTCGAAAACTTAGATATTGAGCTCCCTGCTTAACCAATAGTGTTACTTGTAGAAATTGGATGCCACGGCTCAGCTAGCCGTGGCAAAAGCGTAAAACTATCGCTCTTTTTTACTGTGTTTGCCTTCGAACATCTGATTGATAAACAAGGCTGACAAAATAATGGCGAGCGCTAGCCAAGTATTGCCTTGGACAGACTCATCGGTAAGGAAAACACCAATCAATACACCGACGGCAGGGACCAAATAATTGGTCATGGAAGTGAAAACTGCGCCCGCATTTTTAATACTCATCATATAGAGGTAATACACGACGCCAGCGCATATTACACCTAGGTAAAGCAAAGACATAACTGATGATGTATTCGGGTGAGACTGATTGAGCGGGGCCGTCATCAGGGCGATGACGGTGAGCTGAACACTGGCCATACACAGAACATTACGCGCAACAATAAGTGGGTGCTCACCTTTCACTCGATTAAGTAACAGCAAGGCAACAGCAAAGCAGATAGCAGAGAACACAATCGCTATCGAGCTAACAAGATCGATGCGCCCAGCCCCAGTGGCAAGCTCAGGATAAAACAACACTAACAGCCCGCCGAATCCTACAATCACGCTAATCGCACTGCCTATACTGATTCTTGTACCTCTAATAAATACAGGAGCAAGCAACAATGCGTAGAAAGGCAATGTTCCCATCAATATAGCCGTAATCGAGCTTGATAACTCCTGCTGTGCCCAAGGTACCAAAACAAACGGAATCGCTGCTTCCAGCAGGCCAATTAATGCAAACAGCCCCCATTGCTTGCTCACACTGGTTATACCCGTCATTTTGCATATCAGAGTTAATGTTAGTGCGCCAAGAATAGCGCGGAATGTGCCTATCCATACTGGGTCAAATCCCATTAGAGAATATTTCTGGAACACAAACTGAGAGCCCCAAATAAGACCAATTGTCAGCAGGGTTAAATAGTTTCTAAACATAACGATGGATTACCTAAAATACGTCTTTTTCACTCGATGTGTATCTTGTCGTTGTTGAGTTAAGTTCATCGGCAATATCGCTTACATCGCTTTAAAAGCAATCGCATCTACCTCGATTTTCATCCCATCAAGCGCAAGCCTAGGCACTGGGATCAGTGTACTAGCAGGTAAGCGATCCGAAGGCCAGCGCATAAGCATCTCGTCGCTCCAGACTTGCAGTTTTCTTTCATCGTGATCGACGATTAAAACGGTAATTTTTAAAACATCGCCGAAGCTGAGTGTATGAGCCGTCAAGGCAATCTCCAAGTTAGTTAACACACTCCGCACTTGTTGGCGAAAATCTTCACTCAAGCGGTGCTCGACGCCTTCTCCACCACTTTGGCCCGAGATGTAAACAAGCTGTCCATCAGAGGGAGCAGTGACTGTGTGACAAAAGCCATATGGCGTCGGATTGAATAAATCTGAAGGATTTTGAAACGTGATTGATTTATTTGACATTGTTATCTTCTCAACTTAGTAGGTTCAAATCTCAATCACTGTAAAACCTCAACCAAGATTGAGGTCAAGAGCATTTTTTAGTCGCAAGCAATGTCCGTTCGATACCGCTAAGATGGGGATCCCGATGAACAAACAAAGGCTCTCCTTGTCTACCTCACCAAGTCTGGTTAAAGACTTTATTGCGGCCAAAAATGTTATGTTATAACATAATACACAAGATATTAGGGCACCAGAAAATACACGGTTTGGGTGAGTGTTATGGACACAATCGAGATAATGATTGAACAGGCAGAGAAACGCTGCCGAGCAAATGGAAAGCGGCTCACTTCAAAACGTAAGCAAGTACTCACGGCGCTCCTTCATGCTGATAAAGCGCTGTCTGTTTATGAGTTGATTGACTATGCAAATACTCACTTTGGCCAAACGGTTCAAGCCATGTCTGCTTACCGAATCTTGGAGTTTTTGGAACAAGAGCACTTGGCACATAAGCTCAACGCCTCAAGCAAGTACGTCGCCTGTGCTCATATCCATGACGAGCACGAACATGGCGTCCCCCAGTTTTTGATTTGCCGCCAATGTAACAAGACTCAAGAACAAACTTTAGACCCATCCCTTATTACCAACCTAGAGTCAGATGCCAAGCAAGTCGGATTTAAGGTGTTAACACCGCAACTTGAGATTGATTGTCTGTGCCACGAATGCAGCCAAAGTTCAGATTAACACTCAGTAAACCAGCAAAAGGAGCCAGTTCAACGTTATGACCTCAATACTAATTAAGAATGCTCACATCGTCAGCGACGGTATCGTGAGTCAAATGGATGTGCGTATTGTCGGTCAAAGAATAGAGAGAATAGCAGCAGATATTGTCGCCTCTCCCAGTGACGAAATTGTCGATGCAGAGGGAAGTTACCTACTCCCCGGAATGATCGATGATCAGGTGCATTTTCGAGAACCTGGTCTGACACACAAAGGGTCTATCGGTTCAGAGTCACGAGCAGCAGTCGCTGGCGGTATTACCAGTTACATGGAGATGCCAAACGTCAACCCTTCCACGACCACCATTGAAGCGCTCGAACAGAAATACGCGATTGCAGCCCAGTACTCCTACGCCAATTACGCGTTTTATCTTGGCGCTACCGAGGATAACCTAACTCAAATACAACAGCTGGATCCAACAAAGCACTGTGGCGTAAAAGTGTTTATGGGCGCTTCAACGGGTGACTTGTTGGTCGAGCACCCGCAAGCATTAGAGCGAATCTTCGAGGAATCGCCCACCTTGGTGGTAACACACTGTGAGAGTAGCCCTATCATCGCCCAAAACAGCGAAAAATTACGGCAATCTCATTCGGTATTCTCGATTGAAGACCATCCAGTACTCCGTGATGATGCCGCATGCTTTGCGTCTTCATCATACGCCGTTTCATTAGCTAAAAAGTACCGCACGCAGCTACACGTTCTTCACATCACCACGGAAAAAGAGCTTTCACTATTTGAACCGGGGCCCATTCAACAAAAACACATCACAGCCGAGGCGTGTGTACATCATTTGTGGTTCAGCAATCAGGACTACGCTGAGCGAGGCAACCTGATTAAATGCAATCCAGCGATCAAGTACGGCAGCGACCGAGATGCCTTGATCCAAGCTTTGCACACCAATCGGATTGATATCATCGCTACCGACCATGCACCGCATACCTTGTCAGAAAAACAGGTACCATATGAACAGGCTCCCGCGGGTATGCCATTGGTCCAACATGCCCTACTGAGCTTACTCGATCACGTCGACAGAGGAAGGCTGAGCTTGACTCAGGTGGTCGAGAAAGTATCGCACAATCCAGCACTCAGATACGCGATCAAAGACCGAGGATTTATTCGCGAAGGTTACTACGCCGATTTGGTGCTGGTCGACAGAGACAATTCCACCAGCATCACTCATGACAACAACTTCTATCACTGCGGCTGGAGTCCATTCGCAGGTCACACCTTTTCGTCGAAGATCCAAAGTACTTGGGTGAACGGCAACAAGGTATTCGACGGGAAACAAGTGACTTTTGAGCCATCAATCGCCAGTGCCCTGTCCTTCACACGCTAAAAGCAGTTCCTATCCACTGAGATATTAAAATGTTAAGAAGAAACCCAAACGGGCATATGCCTGTCGTCTCCGAAACGGCATTCATTGACCCAACCGCCATCATCTGTGGCAAAGTGATTATCGAAGACAATGTATTTATTGGCCCATACGCGGTGATACGAGCGGATGAAGTCAACGCCGAGGGAAAGATGGATCCTATTGTCATCAAGCAGGATACCAATATTCAAGACGGCGTTGTTATCCACTCCAAAGCAGGCGCAGCTGTGACCATCGGCGAGCGCTCCTCTATTGCCCACCGCTCTATCATCCACGGCCCTTGTGAGGTTGGCGATGACGTGTTCATCGGTTTCAACTCGGTCGTTTTTAACGCGACGATAGGAAAAGGCTGTGTCATTCGCCACAACTGTGTTGTTGATGGTTTAGATTTGCCTGAGCAATTTCATGTACCACCAATGACCAATATTGGCGCAGGCTTTGATTTAAGTAGCATCTCTAAAGTCCCGCCTGAGTATTCAGCATTTTCAGAGTCCGTTGTATCTGCCAACCACACCCTTGTTAAAGGGTATAGGAGAATGGCAAATGAGCTCTGAACAACCAATCAAAGCGGTTCCGACCAATATCATTACCGGCTTTCTCGGTGCAGGAAAGACCTCCGCAATCCTCAAGTTAATGCAGTACAAACCGGCTGACGAACGCTGGGCTATTCTGGTTAACGAGTTCGGTGAAATAGGTGTCGATGGAAGCTTGTTTCAAGGCCAACATGATCGAACAGAGCAAGTATTTATTCGTGAGGTTCCGGGGGGGTGTATGTGCTGCGCAGCTGGGCTACCCATGCAAATTGCTCTTAACCAACTACTTACCGAAGCCAAGCCTGACCGTCTTCTCATTGAACCGACTGGCCTCGGGCACCCTAAAGAAGTATTGCAAGTGCTCTCTTCTAAACATTATCAAGAAGTACTGTCTTTACAAAAAACACTCACGCTGGTTGATGCGCGACAGCTGTCTGATGAGCGATACACGCACCATGATACATTCAACCAACAGATCGCGATTTCAGACACCATAGTAGGTAACAAAATCGATTTGTACCAAGGCGATGAGAAACAGCAGTTAGGCGCTTATGTAACAAAGCTAGGTGGTTCGGAAAAACGAGTGATTTTCGCCGAATTTGGCAATATTCCTTTTGGTGAATTTGAGGGACCTACTTTAGCCAACGAAAAAGGCAGTCACCATCACTACCATGCTCAATCAAAACCTCTGGCCGCCGATCTACCTATGCCAGAGAGTGGCATCATCAAAGCAGTAAACGAAGGTGAAGGTTTTCGAAGTATTGGCTGGCGCTTCTCACCAGACAAAGTTTTCAGCCGACAGAAATTGGCATTAATGCTACTTGATCTGAACATTGAACGTATGAAGGCTGTATTCATAACCGATATGGGTGTTTTAGGCTACAACATGACGTCAGACGGATTGACCGAAGTGATTCTGGATGATGGTTTTGAAAGCCGCGTAGAGTTTATCTCGGACAACCTTGACGATGCGATTGAAGCCCAATTAATGGCTTGCGTGATAGCCTAAACAACGGAGTCTCAGAGGGTAGGAAATACACCTACCCTATACACAGTCGCTTTACATTTTTACATGTACTTTTTCGGCCAGTGCCATGGCGATATTGCTGGAACAATACGCACTTTCATTGATGAAGTGTGGATAAACCTCCTTCTCTCCTTGCCAATGCACATCATAGCCTAAAAAGGTAGCTAACAGTGGCTCTCCTGGTTCTACGACCTCAAAGTCCCTACCACAAATTGTCGGATGTACGACTGCTAGACGCATTCCATCATGATCCAATGGGAAAGCTACCTCTTCCATGTAGCGAAACGCATCGTATGAAGCACCAGCGATTGCCTTATCTAAGTTGTGCAGTTCAACAAAATCCAATACTGCAGTAAGCATTTGTTTCATTAACTCTAGTGTTTTATACATCAGAGAACCATGTGCTTGAGCCCCTACTTCTATCATGATCCCATATTGCCCTACAGAGCATAAATAAGGTTGCTCAGACCATGGTTTTCGGTCTTCAAACAACACATTCGCTTTCGGCATGCGCTGTTTAATGTAAGCTCCCATCCGAGTATAGAACGGGTCATTGGACAACAAGATCAATGTTGCTCCCATATTGCTAGTCGTATTATGTAAGTCAACGATCAACTGGTTTTCAACCCGAGCATATTCTCTTCGGAAGGAAACCGCTAGTTTCGCTTCTCGTGACTCCTCGACTAAAGCAGCGCTAACAAACTGACGATTGAGATCAACTTCTATGAAACGAACATTTCTCTTCACTGCTTCTGGATTACCGACCACGCTTTTTACTTCAAAGGAAGAGCGCTCAACAGAGTAACTACCAGCTTTGATCAATTTCTGAAGGTATAGCCCCGTCAACTCGTTTCCATGAGTGCCGGCAACAACGAGCACTTGATTCACTTTCTGCACAAATAGGTTCCCCAACAAAAATATTACGTTATAACATAACATTAATTTTTCGTTCTTTGGAGGTCAAAGATCTGGGATTTGAAAGTGGTAGCCATTTGTCGACATCTAGTCAGCCTGACCTTTGTTGATAAATATATGACTTTTCATAAATTCCCGTAAGCGGACACTATCCAATCTACGGGAATGTTGCTGACACAGAAAAGGCCAGTACCGTGGCCTTTTCTGTGTGTATTTATCTTGACTCTAGTGGATAAGAGCGGTAACTCCACATCCCGTAAGTTCTCAAAGCGTCTCGGTAGATACCAAGTAGCTCACTGTCGCTCACCTTGGCCAATTCCTTTATCGGCTTATCTGGATAACCAACAGTATCAAACGTGATGCCTTGTGGGCCTGTTTGCCAGCTTGCGACTTCAAACAACGTTTGCCCACGTCGAACATGGCTCGCAGAGCTGATAATAGTGGCGTGTTTAATACCGTGGCGAGCCAGTGCGTAACTGCTGTACAAAGCATTGCCAACTGTGCTGGTTGCGTAGTTTTCTTCAATGATACGATCGCTACGCACACCTTTTGCAATCAACCAGTCAGCCATGAGTTTACCTTCCGTTTTATGATTTTTTGGCACACCTCCCGTCAGCACGATCAAAGCATCAGGGTTAGCTTTAGCCATGGCTAACGTCGTTTCTAAGCGCTCAACTAATATATTATGCATCGATCCATCTGGATTGAGCGCATACCCCAAAGTGACAATCGCACCTTTATCATCCAACAGCCCTTTGTCCGCCACCTCTTTCAGTGGTGTTGCCAACACGCGATCAACGGTTTCAAAAATACGAGCCAAGTCTGCTGCTTTACCTACATTCAAAGATTTCAACTTATCCATATGCTTGTTTGACTCGACATCATTACCTTTAAAGCGTTGCCAAACCGCAAGGTACGCGTGCAAATCAACATCGTCTGGTGCGACCGACAGTGCTTGCTCGAAAAGCACTATCGCTCTATCAACATTCTTGTTGTAGATTTGCGCATTTGCCGCTGAAATAAGCAAATCTGTACGATAAGGCTCGAGTTCATAAGCTTCCAGAAGACGGTTAGTCACTATTTCCATATTGCTTGGCATTTTTGCAGTAAAGCCAGCATGAGAGATACGTGACGGCGATTTAAATGCAGTGACCGCATCAGCCAACAATTGATCCACCACCTGGCGTTTCGTTATGAACTGAGCGTAGTTAGTGGCAGCTTGAACAGTCGTATCGTTAGCGGCAAGAGAATAAGGGGCTGTCGTTAGCACGCCACCAAGAGCAAGGGCAATGATGTACTTTTTCATGTAGAGGTCCTGATGTTGTTGTATTCGACCTGTGTCGATTGATTTTTTCGCAGTGTAAATTTACTCTCTGGAAAAACCGTGAACCAAGACTCATTTCATGCGCATAACATTGATAGAGCTTTTAAAAAGCGAATTAAAATCACAAATCAACATAAAAAAGCCATTCTAAATACTAATAATTTCAAGCCATCAAATAACCTACCTAAACTACTCAAAGAGTGTTGATGCAGTAATTCAATCCTCTCTGATTGCCCCAAGGAAAGACGGCCGTTACACGATTCTTGCCCGACGGGATGCAATGAGCATGTCGCTCAGCTGAATATAAGACAAAAGTGTGATACTGAAAGGGTAAACTGCATGCAGAACAAACACCGATTCGTACCTAATGCTGATATTCGTAATCTGCCTATAGAGCGCCAAAATAACCAGGGCTGCAACCCATGCATATAGGACCAGAATTTCTACTAGCTGCCATCCGCCAGAAAATCAAAAATGAGGGGCTGTGTTATGGCGAATTGTCTGACAAAACCGGCGTGCCCCTCTCAACCATAAAGCGACATTTGCACAATCCTGCTCTGGGTTTGGATAAGATCCTGATGTACACCAACCACCTTAATAGTGATTTGATGGAACTGACGCAATTGGCGGTTCAACTCCAACGAGACAACGAGCAGTTTCTCTCTGATGAACAAAATGCCCTCTTTGTTGAACACCCTTACCTTCTCGACTTTATCTACCTCATCACCTCACGCAATCAAACACCGCAGCAAATTGCCGAGCAGTATCAACTCTCAGATACCAGCCTGAGATTCTATCTAAGCATTGCTGAAATCCTTGGATATATGGAAGCAAATGGCGACAAGATCGTGTATCGCTCTGGTCGCCGTTTTATCATGGAAGAAGGCACTGCGCTCGATACCTTATTTAAGCGACGCTTCGAAACGATCTCGATGGAAGACTCCACAATTTCTCAGGTTTGTCAGGCACGAGTGCGTTTGACGCAAGAACAAAGTCTCAAACTGGAACAGGAGCTGGACCGCAAAGTCAGTGAGATGCACGCGGCAAATTGCGCCAACGAAGAAGGCGAGTTCACCAATGTCCTATTTCGAATGACACCTGGTCAACAGATCTATTTCTCTGACGGATTGCCAGAAATAAATGGAGAGCTGCTTAAACAAGTGTCTAAAAAATTCCGTAGCCGCTAGGATCAGAAAACATGAACAATTACTATCATCCACTTTCTATGACTCTGGATTCATTATTGGATTTATTTTTGCTCATCATCGTTTCGTAAGACCATCAGTCGATTGTTTATTCCAACCGAAAGATCGCTTTTCTTGTAACAGTCCCCTTATAAAATGGGGAGTTACTTGTCTTAAAAAACATACCCTACACTGGTAATATTGATCTAACAAATAACTCAGAAAAACCAATATTATCGACGGCTATATTGGTTTGGAATCTTCAAATTATGAAATCTCTCGCTATTTTAATCGCCACTTTTTCCCTAACAGGCTGTATCACCACACCACAATTTGAACAAGACATTACAGGTCAATGGCAATGTTCAGCAGACGCAACTTTCGAACTCGCTAACCTCAGGTACAGTGATCGTGTCCATTACTATAACAATGGGTTCTATGAAAAGGACTCTGTGGTGAAAGTCACCAATTTGAATACTGACATCACTTATGACATTAATGTAACCAGCAGCGGAAAGTGGATAAAGCGTAACACTTCATTGCTCGAGGTGATTAATAATCTAGAGACCACTTTTTCAGACAATACACCCGAAGAGTTTCAGGAAGTTTTCACTAATACACTTTCCCCGACAGTGACACAAAAGTGGAAATTGAGCGCAGTGAATGAAAATAACATTTCAATGACGACGGAATCGGGAGACCAACTTTTTTGTCAGAAAGGTTGACGGAAAAGAGTAAATAAACTGAGTATTTACTCTTTTCACCTGAGGCGAGGAGACTCATTACTGAACAATAAAGGTTTGAGTCGCTTCGTCCGCACTCACATTTCCACTATTCACTCCGGTTACCTGAACGACATAGTCTCCAGTCCACCAACTTGTCGCGTTAATATTTCCAGTAGACCAAGTTCCGTCCGATTCTACTGTCACCACTTCATCATGCTTTGTACTACTTAAAAAACTCCGATTCACTTTAACTCTTAGCGTGCCATTGTTTTCCATCCCTTTAGACTGCCCAGTAATGTAAAATTCGCTCACTTCACCGGAATCGATAACATTCTCACCGTTTACTGAGTCGATTTCGATCAATGGCTTAACAAAAAATGCTTCTTCATACACTTGCCCTGCGCTATTGCCTGAAGAATTTTCAAAGTTGTTTAAGACCAAAGCTTCGGTCGCTCTACCCGCAGTCAAAGCAATCTCGCGATTTGTTTGTCCTGTCCATTGTTCCGACAGTTCACTGTCCAAGGTCACTTTAGTAAAGGTCATAGGTACACCAGCAAAGCTTCCCGACAGCCCTTTTACAGGATTATCGAAGTTAACGGTGACACTCACTGCATTGTTATGCTCAGGCTCAGATGGCGAGAGAGATTCCACTCCCGTTACGCTAGCAACAATATACACGCTATCTTCTCTAACAGGATCCGCAGCACCACCTTGTTGGTTCGTACCCGTCACTTCAACACTTACTAACCCTAATGGCCAATCAGACATATTGTGACCGTGTGGTTCTGTTGTCCAACTTCCTGCCTCAGAAATGGGCACTGTCTGCTGCCAATGAAAAGCCGTATTTTCTTGTGAGGTTACTGTAACAGTGATCATTTCCGTATCCCCTGAGAAGCCAACACCAGTGCCATGAATCACAACATGCTCCGCTTCTTGAGAATTAATTTCATTGTTACCTTCTACTGGCTCAAGATACAGTACTGGTTTCACTCCGGTTGCAGTCTCTTTGAAGTCGACAGCAGTATTCCCTGACAGATCCTCGTAGCCTGCGTTCACTCTCGCTACAATCGTGTCTTCATTTGACGACAGGGTGATAGGTGTCTCTGTACTGCCCACCCATTGCTTGGCGGGGGTGTGACCAGAAAAAGCCACAGCCACGCCACCTACATTCGCTGTCACACCTGTCACGAGCTCAGTAAAGTTCACTGTAATTGTCACACTCTGGCCGTCCTCAGGGGCCTCTGGGTCAAAGGCAATCTCCCCCATTATCCCTGGTGGCGTCACATCCGCATAGTCAATAGTAGAGGGTGCAGTCTCCGCTACCTGACCATTCTGGTTATGCCCTGTTACCGTCAGGTTAATATCACCACTTGGCCAGTTGCGGATATTTTGCTCTGAAGTACTCCATCCACCATTTTCTGAAACGTCAACGGTTTCACTAAAATGATATGTGCTTGGGTCTGAATCGAGACTTGCCACAACCGATACTTGATCGCCAGCTTTAAACCCTCGTGCAAATCCAGAAATCACTACCTGACTTGATTCCTCTTCGTCAATCGGCCCACCTCGCGGTGTCATCTCAATCACTGGTTTCACAGGTACTTCACTGGAACTCGATGTACCGTGATTGCCTTGCACATCCTGATACTGCGTTACAGTCACGGTTTTGAACATCTCATTGGCGTTCACAATGACCACATCTGACGTGACACCTTCCCAAATAGTGCTCTCATTACCTTGAGAGGTAAAATTCACATCGACACCGTCCACATTTGCGACGACATTCTTCACGCGCTCGCTAAATGTCAGGTTAACGGACACGACACGGTTGTCTTCGATAGGCACACCTGAGTTAACAGTAATACGGCTCACGTCTGGCGCGATATCATCCTCTAGAGCCACGTCCTGAGACACTAAAGTCGCCGCGTGCCCACCGCTATTTGAACCATTGACCGTGATCGTTAAGGTTCCGCTTTCCCATGATGAGATATCCTCAGGCGCAGTTTTCCATGCTCCCCCGCTCACTGTCACAGTCCCACTGAATGTCTCACCGAGAGGGCTATTATTGGAAACCGACACGCTCAATTGAGCACCATTTTCAAATCCTCGTGCCGTTCCTGAAACCACAAAGGCCCTCGCCTCGCTCGTCGATAAATCCAGAATTTCCGGCATTAGAATAATGGGCTTTACGTCAAGCGTCTTCTCATAGCGAGCACCTAAATTCGGTGTACTCGCCGTATCTTGGTAATTTGAAACGACTAGCTTTGATGTAGAGACATTACTTGGAAGGATAAGTGCAGGACTCGTCCCGACCCAGATTTTAGACACACCTTCATCAGGCTGGTTAAAGGTAATGGCTTGTCCATTTAGGACAACCTCTGGTTGTCTCACCCGCTCGCTAAAAGCCAGTGTCACGGTCGCGATTTCGCCATCAACCAGCATTTCTTCTGAAGCAGTGGTTAGTAACCTTGTCGCAGAGCCAGACATTGATATTTGAGATTGGAGAACTTGAGGAGCAATACTATCCACGTAGCTTGAATCCTTTTCTTGAGCCACGTACTGAGATTCTTCGCTATTTCTACCAATGACCTCAATAGTAAAACTCGACTCTTCCCAAGTTGACATATCTTGATTAGAAGTAGCCCAAGTACCATCTTGATTTACTGTGATCCCTGTCAATTCAAACTTATCAATGTTGGGACGCTTTTCTGAAACCACGTTTACAGACAACTGACTGTCCCTTAAAAAGCCTTTCGTTGAACCACTAAAACTAATGTTTTTAACGTCATCTACTGTGCTGTCAACGACATTATCATCCGTCACGTTATCGATAGTGATCGTCGGTGTAATAATGATATCTTCAGAAAATGCCTCGCCAGCATTATTGAGCTCATCATGGTAACGACTCACCACTAAAGGTTTCGAATTCTCATCAGGATTGAGTGAAACCACATCCGACGTCGTCCCCGTCCAAGATAGCTTGTATTCTTGAGACTCACCAAAATCGATATCTATATCACTAAATGTTGCGGCGACCGATGTGACTGGTTTGTCGAATTGCAAGGTCACCGTGACACTGTCTGCCTCAGTTGGGTGCTCAGGCGTTAAGGTAGTAAGGCTGCCAATAGGTGGTTCGTTATCCACATAATAAGTCGACGCAACATAAGGGCCTTGACCATTTCCTATACCATCTTCCACCTTAGCGATGATTTCAAAGTGTTCAGCGTCTACGAACTCTGGATCTAGGGAGTCAATCGTGAAGGCATAGACTTTTTTATAATCTGTTGATTTATCACGATTAAGAACAAACTCTATCTCCGCCAACGTCTTTTTTTTTGAGCCATCCACCCAATAGGCAGACAGTACCGTTTTCTCCTCATTAACCGTTGCGATATCTTCAATAGTGACTTCTGATTGGACACTGCCAGCAATGTTGTAATCAGTATCATTGCCGACTTGTGTGAATGATCCATGGGCCTGTTCATGATTCGGGACGACACTAACCGTGGGAGCCTGCTGGTCAATACTGCCACCTTGATCACTAAAGATATTCCCACCACCAAAGGTAGGGTTTGCGGTTGCGAAATGGTCCGCTTGATCAAGGGCTTCTTTAGATTCCACACCATGTAGGTCATGTGCCACATCATAGTAGCCTTGAGCGAGTTCTTCACGGTATGAATCGGAAGAGAGAGAATAATGACCAATAGTAATTTGACCACTTTCGCCGATACCATTTGCCAAACCATCATGTTCTAAGTCTTGATAGAAGGCTGACGCGTACTCCACGGTACTCGAATTCGCTGCAGAGTTGTCTTCTGCCATTTGAGTTAAGCTTTCGAGTAAGAAACGGTAGATAAATGGGTCGGTTAAAGGGTCAGGGACAGAGCTTTCCAGCATCTTGTTAGTCGCGTACTTAGTTGAAATAGGATCGAAGCCAAGCATTGAGTGGTCTTGTGTTGCGAGTGCGTCCTTCACTTCAGCTAAGATTCTCTCCGCATTTTCTAACGTTTTCTCACCAGACGTTAGGTTGTCCCACTGACTATCGAACAAACCTGTGTGATAGCTAGAGAATTCTGTAATGTAAAGCGTTGTCTTATCTGCCCCAGAAAAATAGGCGCCTATATTTTCCGTCGGTAGAATATTAACATCAGTTTGTGTATCTAAACTCCACTGGAAGTAATGTGTAGGGTCATCACTTCCAAGTGAAACCTTAAAGAAATGATAATTTTTTGATTCGTAAGCTATGGTGCAACTGGCTTCATCATTGGCCCCATTGACAGCCTTAGTACGGCAGGTGCCCAAGGTATTAAAGTCACCCCTACTTTCATTTAGGCCTAGAAGTCTCACAGGTGCATCAATGAAGGGCGAAACAATGGTTACTTCTGGTTTATCAAACGTGGTTTTGAAATATACTTCGTGAGAAATACTTTCATTACCGGAAGGATCGATCGCTGAGAGAACCAATTTTTGTGAATCAGAAGAAGTGGCATTAACAAATGAAGTATCTAGCACTTCCTTCACGAAAGGAATGTAGTATTTCATTTCAATCACTTTTTCATCGGTTCCAAAATTCAACTCTTCGAAGGGTATACCTTTGTTTTCTTCACTGACGGCATCACTTGCAATTTGCGTCGTCTGGCCATATTGCAAGTAAGAGCCGCTGTCACTTTTCTTACGGTAATACGTCACTTTGAACGTTAAATCGTCTGCTGAAGAGCTATAGGATCCACCTTCGGATGAATCCATTATCGTTGCAGTCACATAGGGCACAGAATGATCGAGTAACGTTTGTTCGCTGAATTGAGTAAAATCAAGCCCAGAAACGGTGGCGTCTAAACCATCCGCTGCAAATTTGTAGTCTATTTTGAGATACTTAGTCGCGGTATCTACCGATGACTCCGTGTATGTCGTATCTGTATACTTGTCAACAAGGTTATCTCCGTTTTGGTTTTCGTAGTTGAACTCCTCGTTTGGAAAACTCAATGTAAGTATTGGTGGGACACTATCTTTGTATAGAGTGAATACTGACTTACCTTGATTACCATGGATATCTTCTGCTGTAATTGTGAAATTTGCACTGTCACCAAACGACCGAGTATCGTAAGCATTTGTCGTGAATTTACACCAGACATTATCCCCACTATTTATCGGCTCACACGTATTTGGAATCGCCTCACCACCAGAGAGAGAGACAAAGGCAGATTTTTGTTTAAGGGAATCAGGGTGCTCTTTAACTATCCCTGTTAGAATATATGTTGTCGCTGAAGCATTAATTGTTTCTGAAGAAGTCACCTCAATGACTGGCGCAACATTATCCCACTCGAATGGGACTTCAACGCCGACATCGTTTTGGTTTTCAAGCACATCAGCAGTCTTTACTAGGAGGTGGGCTTCTGTAACACGACTTTCAACACCCAGAGAATCTAATACTTCCGTATTGACGTAAACTTTGAGTCGAGTTTCCCTTGGCCCCTCTACAAAGTCACTCTTATCGGTCCAACACAGCTCAGCCTCCCTTGAGTATGAAGCATCACAAGACGCCTCCAGCCACTCGCCACTCTCTAAGTGATACTTTAATTGGGATTTTGCAGACTGGACACCTACCTTATCTTTCAGTACAACTTCAATCGACTCTGTGCCCGTAAGAACACTATCTCCCTCCCTTTTTGCTGTCGGAGCATCTTTGTCAATGTCAATCCATTCTCGTGATGGAATCGCGCCTTCATCACTATCATTAGTGCCCAATGAGTTAAGGTTTTCAGCCAGCTTCATATAATCGGAAACGGGTGTCTTGGAGATATTCAGAGCTGGGTTACTAACTACAATCAAAACATGCTCAGCCATACTGTTAGTGTAAAAATCCGAACTTAGTTCATGTGCACCAAAGTTTAGTTTCTGAGGAAAGGCTCCTTGATCGTCAAGTTCATAACCATTGAGCATCCCATCAGCAGCAATGTCTCTATATCCTAAATCTGCCAAATTCATCGATGTATATACACTGGATCCGGTGCCATCTTCATTAATATAATCGAATGAGTATGACGAGTAGGCCGTTAACAACGCTCCATATTTGTGGCCATCTGTCGCCGTGGTGTTATGGCCACCTGTTGTAATATCTATTGGTTTGACCGAGTTTACGTTAAACCCATACATGTTATTAATTGTCTCGAGTGCCTCATCGATCGCGGTAGCAGCCTTTTTCCCCCTACTTATATTGAATTCAGCAAGACCAGAAACTAAATATGTTAAAGGTGTTATCATAACCGCTTGATTACTGCCCTCCACATAGTTAATAACGCTAGTCATCTTTATCGACTTATTTTCACTGACGCGAATGACTTTATTTGTTAATGGATCTAAGTAGCCTCCACCTTCCGCAACAATGTAAAGAGGCATGGACGAAGCATCAACTTCAATTGAATAGGCTCCGGTTGAGTTGGTTGTCGATGTACCAAGCTTGCGTCCTACTTTTCCGCTTTGATATTCATATACGGTCACCAAAGCCTGCGAAACAGGTGCATCAAAAACAATTCCAGAAATCGTTGCATGCTCTCGAGATCTTGGTGATGAATCACCACCACCCCCACCACCGCAAGAGCTCAGCAATAAAATAGTGAAGATCGTCAGAAAAAGCTTAATGATGTATTTATATCTCAAAATGATGCCGATGTGATGTTACCCAAAAGTAGCTAAAGTATATTTTCAGCTTGAATAATCACAACGTGGCAAAATGACTAGATATAATAGAATTAAGATCGACGAATTATATTAAAATAGCAAAAAAAAGATTTATATGTCAGTAAATTTAACTATTAGCATAGTAGAAATGATGGCTATTAAAAATTTATAAAAAAAGATAACTATGATTTTTTTCAAAAAATAGATAGAGATAACAACAAAGCATAAAAAAATAATATAACACAAACAAAATCAATCACAAAACAAATTAATAAATATTGGTTTTTATATTAAAATAGTGAATAACATTCCGTTGGATAATATATAATAAGAAAACAAAATTAATTTGCATGCTATACATGAAACACATGAAAGCACAGTCTATTTTGATAAATACACTCTGCTAAAACTTAATTTCACCACTATTTCTGGTCTTTTCCAGCTCCACACTTTTGATTACAAATATAGAGTTCTTATAGCGGCGAAGTTGACGCTCATGACCGCTCTGCAAGTCATTAATAGAAAGAGCGCATATCGTTTAGAATATGCGCCCTTGAATAGAGGTAGGTTGTCAGTAATTACTCAGTCGGTGCAATGGTGACTGGCTTAAAGGTTGCAACTGCGTTGCCGCCTGCCCCTGGACGGTCAACATAGGTAGTGTTTTGCATCAAGGTGTAATACGTATCGACGTAGTCATCGTCGTTGGTCAGTAAGCCATCTGGAATCACATCAATGATTTTACCAGTAATTTGGGCAATGATAGCATAGCCTTGTACTTCCGGATCGGGAATCATTTTCAGAATATCTTCAGCCGCTTTAACCAATAGCTTGGCAAGCTCTTTATAGTCAGTACCATCATCTTGCTCCATCAGAATCATGTCGACAGCGCCCCAACGGTAACGTGGCCAAAGTATCATAGTTTGCCCTGGGTAGTAATCTTGACCATCGTAGTCAAGGTAAGGCATTTCGACTAAATCAATTTCCGGTTCAACTCGACTTGGATCAACACCTGTAATAATGGCGTAAATCTCAGCTTTTCCTGATATCCAGGGTTCTTGATCATCATTCAAGCGAATTTTAGTTAGCTGAGTGGTATTTAGAGGCTCAACGTTAGCAGCCGCAACCGAACGGCTCATTTTACTCATCTTGGCTACAGGTTTTGGTGCAGATTCATTGGTTGTTAGCTCAGTATCCTGACCTAAGCGTTTCATTTCTGCCTGCATGGCCATCAAACCAGCTCGCAGTTCTTCTGCACCATTGCTGTCAACGACTAAGACCGGTACGTCTGGCATGTCATAAACGTCCAGTTGATGTACCTGACCATAAACATCATACGCTTCAATGTACTGCCAGTTAGAGTCGTCACCTGAGGGTTCAAAAGCAAACAGCGGGCTTTCACCCTCTTTCCAGTTTTTAACCATTGAAGCGTCTGCGATACGTAGCTCCATGATTGAATCGCTGTACTCACTGATGCCTTTCATTGCTCGGTAACTACGGTCGGCTTTTTGCATTTTCTGACTAAACGCTGAATATGGCTGAGCAGACTGAAGTGTGTCCAGAGGTGCGGATAGGTGTTCTTCGCTAATCTGTGACTTGATAGAGGATTCAAGATCAGCATAGCGGGCACTGATCTGTAATGCGATAGATTGTTTCTGTTGTGCAATCGCCTCAGCCTTGGATTGAGCATCTGTTGTGTCTACAACATTCTGCGCATTCGACTGGAAGCCAACCACTGCCGTTGCAAGCATAATGCTAATAGATAGGTTTGGTCTCATAAAAATGATCCTTATTTTAATTTTTATCCTGATGTAGAGCTTTAGCCCTACACATAAAAACCTATCATCAATATCAATAAGTGGAAGTAAAACGATTGCTTTTTGTTTGATTTTTCAGCTCAAGATCACTTTTTGACCAAATTGTATGATATTTAATCTTATATGCATTGGAATATCCAAATTAATAATCCAGTCATTAGTTAATTTATAATATTATTAGCTAAAAGAGCACCTTAGGTGCTCTTTTAAGTTCTAATAGGTGGCGTAAAGTTCGACTTCTCCACCTTGCTGTTCAGCACTCAACGTAAAGTGGACGTAGCCAGCCTCCTCTACCTCAAACTGGACAAACTCATTGCTATCACTCTGCTGCCCAGACACATCAAAGCTCTCTCTTGTTGCCCAAGAATGTTGACCGACAAACACATCTACGTTACTTGGAGTTTCGTCTGCTGCAGTTATCCAAAGCCGAACTGTTGCAGGTCTCTCAACATACATACCCACATAACGTGTTTGCTTTACCTTTAACTGCATTGGTTCGTTCGCTGACATCAGTTTTGGCGTCAGGTCATCTTGCTCAATGTTCGGGGAGCGAGTGACTGTTTTACTTGTTACCCTTACGGATTCAAATGATTCGCGGGCTGTTAAGCTGAAATAGTAGCGCCCCGGTGCAACGTAGCCATTTTCTTGGGGTTGAATCTTGATTGCCTCGTTACTTCCGCGTTGAAAGTCGGAAAGCTGATACTCATAGTAATGCGCAACACTTTGGTAGCTGGCATACAAGTCAGCATCACCATCACCTTCAATCGAAACAGAGAATTCTGTCACTTCAGAGGGGATATCGATGTAAAACAGATGCTCTTCGTAGGCGTTAGCGCTATAGTCTTGGGCGTGGTTTGCGCCAAAACTCACTATTTTTGCTGAGTCTTGTGGCGATGGGTCCGACTCTCCGTCACCGTTGTGCGAACCAGAATCAGTAGATGAGACTGTTTCTAACCACAGTGCAAACTCGGTATTGAACTCAACACCCAAGCGCTTCGCTTGTTCACTCCAAGCCGCGTAGTCTCCTTTTCTTGCAAATTCTAGTAAACGAGCCATGTGCTGAGGGTGTTCTTCCAACATAAATCTAACCCCTAGATAACCCCAGCGGTAGATGCGGTTAGTGTCGTCTTCGTAGGTAGTTTCAATCACTTCACTCAAAGACATCGGCTGATGTTCAATCAAATCCACCGCCGCTTGGTAATCTTGACGGTAATGCATATACTCTGCGAACCCTTCCAGCCACCAGACCATATGACCACTGCTTAAGGTATCACTAAAATCACCATAGAGATTGAAACGACCATCTAAATAGTGAATGTACTCGTGCTCAAGATTTAAGATGGCCAGTTCATCACCGGCATCGTAACGGTAGGCTAAAAAGCGCGCCACATTTTCCGGTTTGGATGGATCGCCCTCTAGATACTGACCACCATTGTCCGTGCTATTACCGAACAGGAAATGAGAGTAAGCGACATAAGCATCGTTGTCCTTCCAGACCACCACTTCGACATCATCATTGTGATCGTCATTGACTGGAGCCCAACCAGAGTTCACGACCTGATGAAAATCTGCTTCAACCGCTGACAGAACTTCACACGCCTTTTCAGACTGTTGCTCTGATAAGTTTTGCGAACGAATAATCGCGGCCCCCTGACATTGATAGCGGTACGGAAGAACGCTAAGCTCAAGCTTCGACTTACTTTGTTCAAGCTTTAACTTTTTGCCTTCTTCTGGCGCATAAAACAAGATCATCTCCGCAGCAGCGATCCATAATCGTTCACCTTCAGTGCCAATTGCATTACGTGCTAAAATCCGTTTCATAAACGCCATCACCTGGCTACGTAGCTTCTCATCTCTACTCGCCAATAGCCGACCAGATTCACGTACAGCGTTGTAGATAAGAAATTCTGCGTCGGTACCCAGTGCCCAGCGATTCTGATCAACAAACGTTTCTAGCCTCACAAGATACTCTTGGTGAGCAGCAACATCCGCATAAAAATAGTCGCGCGCTACGTGACCATTCATCGCTCTGAACAGGTTGTTCAATCCATCCACATACTGTAGTTGTTGGCTATTTTGACGATTGAAGCTTTCAAGTAAGTCAAGCATGGCTGGCATTGCGCTAGGTAATTGTTTCACGCTGTCGACCATGATGCTCATCGCAGACATTGCACGTACCTGTTCGCGTCCAGTCGCTTGAGCATATTGGCTGCTTAAGAACTGAGCTGAGATTTGGGCAAGCTCACGACTCAACTGTTCAGAATAGTACCCATAGTTTGATTGAGTTGAGTAACGCGCAAAGTACGCCGCTTTGATCAACTCACCAAGGTTGGCAATTCGCTTTGCCTGCTGCTCATCCCCATCATACTGTGTGACTTCGTCTAGCAAGACACGCTGTACTTGCTTTATTGAAGTCTCGCTGTAAATCCCCAATGCTGCGTCTTCAGGTGCATTGAACCAGGAAGAATAACAAGACGAATCGGCGACTTTGACTTGTTCCACCCAATCAGAGGAGCGCGAAAGTAACTCGTACTCACACTCAGGGGCGGCAAGGGCATTGAAACTGAGTCCTGCCAATAGCAGAGCGCTAGCAATTTTCTGGGGAATAAACAAACGTTGATTGTGCTTCATACGCAACACCTTACTTATGGTAATTATTTGGGGCTGCGTTATATCAACTATTTATCAATCGTATAAGACCAATTTATGAACAATTTAGAGACTGGTTCCGATAATGCCTTAGATTAAATTGTCGCAAACGATTAAATAAAACACTTATTTAACAACTATTTATATGTAAAAAAGTGTGTACGAAACTCGCTAATCTGCTGCTCAACGTACTGCTGCCACTCATGATCAGACATTGCCGACCCCGCTGTTGAACGTTGTTGGTCAAGTGATTGTTTGAGATCAGACAACTGGCTTTGATAGCTTTTAACTTGTACCTCCTGACTGGCAACTTGTTGCTCTCGTTGAGCAATGGATGCCGACTGTTCCGCATTCAGGTACTTGGCAGACAGTTGTGCTTTTGCTTGATCCTTTTGCAGCTGCGTAAACGTGCTTGGTATCAGACTTACTCCTTTTTCATAACGTGCTGCGCCGCTATCTAAAGACAGCGACTCTACATTGTGTTGCCATTGTTCTAGTAATGCTTCGTAGCTTTCAACGTAACTCACAGCGCTATCAGTCGCTAAACTCTGGGACGCCAAACTAAAGTCATAGAGCGCATATTCTTCCGCAAACATAACGTTTGCCAGCTCGCCCCAGATCAACAATGCCTGCCGCTTTATTTCTGCAATTCGATCAGATAACGAGTGGTATTGATTGAGCTCCAACTCTCCCATCACATTTTGCCACTGTGCTTTCAATTGAGGATAACGAGCAAGGAGATGATACCTAGCATCCGATAGCTCAGCTTTGAGCTCATTCAGTACCTGTTCACAATCATTACGCCATTGGCACTCTTGCCAAAAAGATTCCAACGCCTCAACCAACGATTTCCCTGTGTTTTTCGCAACAGAGCTTGACAGTATCTCTCGACTGGGTTGAATAGGACTTTCGGTGTGTCCTCTATCTTCTACAACCGTTCGATAGCGATTCTCGTTAGAAGCGATAGATTGAGCAGAACCTTCTCTTTCAATCACCGTCCCGGCACTGGCAATCTCATCCTCTGGCCAGAGAAAGATGCCTGCAACAATGGCAAGCATCATCAGTATATAACGATAGACCACTACTTAATCACCGCAGAAACAGGGAAATGATCCGATAAGTTGTAGTGCTTCCACAGACGCTCATCTGTGCTACGCGGTACATCAACACGGTTATCGTTGAATGATTTCACCGAATACTCATCACTCACCATAACGTAATCAAGATATTCAACATTCTCACCACCTGACATCGCTTTGCCGGCAAAACCATTAATGCGTGGGTCGAAAGTCGACTCGGTATACCCTGAGTATTGCGGTTCAATGGCACTGAGATTTGCAATCATCTGTTGATAATCACCCGGAAATTTACGCTTGTTCACATTGAAATCACCGCTATAAACCACTGTTTCACTTGTCGGAATATTGAGCGAAGTGGCAAGTTCACGGATCTGTTTGAACTGACGCTGACGATAATCACGCGCGGTGTCTGTATCGAACGACGCTGTATGCGTTGCAAACACGTGATAAGCCTTACCACCTTTAATCACTTCTGCGTAGTTGACACCTTTGTCTGCGAAGCAATCTGTGCCGGTACAATCAGGGAATACATACTGGGCTTGATTGACGATTGGGTAACGGCTGACGATAGTCACACCACCGTCGTAAATGTTGATACCATCTTTATCTAACATCTTGGTTTGGTAAGGATACTCTTTTGCCAATTCGCGTAGAAACTCCTCTCGACCGCTAGCAAACACCTCTTGCAAAGCCAAAACGTCGTAACCTTTGACGTATTCAGGGATCAGTGCGTAGCGGTCACCAATATGTGAAGCAATAACAGGCAACGCCCAAATATTGTAAGTCATTAACTTCAGGGTGTTTTCATCCGGCTCAACAGCTTCATCGACTTTGGCAGGTGTGATGGTGTAGTAAAGGTCATCATAACGAGCGGTATTCGCGGACTTGAACGCCAACTCCGCTTGCCGATCACCAAATGCGGCCGTATTAAAGCGGTGTACATTACGGTCATCTTTTAGAGCCAGTTCAACATCAGATGAAGAGACTCCATATTCAATGGTTGAGTTATACCAATGCCCTTCCATCACTTGGTTTAGCACAACACTTTCGCCCACGGGGTTGGCAACCACCGTATTGAATTGGTATGTTTTGCCCGATTTGACCCCTTCCCAACGATTAAAACTGAGCACTTGCTTAGTCTCCCATGGCCCAAGCGTTTCTATGTGTTGCTTCCATTCTTCGCCGTATTCAAGTAAATCGGTGCCATCATGGCTCACCTGAATAGTCAGAGACTGGTCTGAGTTATTGGTTAAATATACATCTGTGTCCGCTAAAACGGGAAGCGCCATCAGAGACGCTAACAAGAGATTCCACTGCTTAAGATTCATGTTTTGTTCCTTAGTTTTTGTTTGAAGGCTAGAACTTAAAGCAAACAAGTTGCATATTTGTTATAAATATATGAAAAGATAAAAATCACGTAAGTTGATGAAAATATGTGATGAAAAGTTTATTTTTTGATCAAATATTGTTTAAAATTTAACATTTGGCTACGTCTTACTAGACTCTATTTAGATCAATAAACTTATCAGTAGAGATGAGATAGCCTCGGCACATTCTCCAGATGTTTTTGACGATGAGTGACGCTAAAATCCAACGAAAAATTTCCCAATTCTCCCCTATAGAGGAGGCGTTAGGTTATTTCGAGATTGGTGACGAGCCAGCTTTTATAAGCCAGTATCGAACGCCTCTAGTGAAGCGGTTTAACGGCTACTTATTGATGGTAAAACCTAAAGATTGGTTTGCAGCGCAGCGTAGCCGTCTGGATCCTTATTCCCGCTCCGCATGTCGAGGGGGCACCACTTGTCAGCGACGTTAATCCCTCAGTGAAGCTAACAACAAAAGCTCAGCGAATGCTGAGCTTTGTTCGAAGTCACGACCTACTGACGGCAACCTGATGTATTGAAATCAACCACCAGTGCTGCATTGCTGAACTCTCCAGAAACTTTCAAGTACCCCCAGTAATTTGCCTGACCATTAAGAGTGATACATTCCGAGTTTCCTGAATTATCAGACCATCCATGAAGGTTGGAGCCTTCATCATTTGGCCAGCCAAAGTTACTGTACTCAAGTTTGAGATCACCCGTACCATGCGCCGATGTAATCGACATCGACTGATATTCATTAACCCCTTCGATACTCAGCCATATTGGTGACTGAGACGCCAAACATATGGGCTTTCCGGCAGTCAATCGGCCACCACTGACTTTCGGGCGAACTGCACAATCGGTAGGCAAAGAATCGTTGTCACCTTGGCTGCGAATATTGATCAATGCGCTGGTATTGGCCGTCAGACCATCATTATCTGTGACCGTTAAGCGGACCGAATAACTCCCCTCACTACTGTATTGGTGCGTCGGATTGGCCTCTGAACTGGTCGCGCCGTCACCGAATTCCCAGAAGTAACTCGAGATTTGACCGTTGGAGTCTGAGCTATCTTTACTGCTGAATGAAATGGATTCACCTACTTGTCCCTCACTGTTGACCGATATTATCGCTGTTGGTGGCTGTAGTTCCGAACCACCATTCACCAACTCTTGCTGCCATTGTTCAAACTCACTTTGGTAAGCTGTAGACCAGCCATTGATGACGGTTTTATATTGCGACCAGTTGCCTTTACGCGTTTCCACCAACATCTGATTTACATCATCCATATGGCGCTCAAACATGAAGCGGACTGCCAGATACCCCCAACGATAGATTCTGTCGACATCAAAACCGTCATACGTTGTCTCAAAAATCTCATTCAACGTATAAGTTGAGCCGTCTTTGATCGTATCTATGGCTTTCTGATTGTTGTCTTCGTTGGCGATATACTCCGCTATACCTTCACTCCACCACACAACCTTTTCAGTTGGATGACCAAAATCGCCATACATATCAAATCGACCGTCCAAATAGTGGACGTACTCGTGTTCTAGGTTCCAAACAAAATGATCAGGATTAGCATAGGAGGCTTCATAAGCAATAAAGTTAGGCACGTTGCCTTGCTTGGAAGGATCACCTTCGAGGTACATACCGCCGTTGTTGGTATCAATACCAAAAATCGGTCCGGCGTATTTGCCGTAGTCATTGCTGCTGTCGAAGATGTTCACTTGCAACTGAGTATTGTAGTCATCAGCTACTGGTTGGTTACCCGTTTCTAAACGCTGATGGAAGTAACCTTCCTCATAACCCATTTTTTCACAGGCTGATTGGTGTTGAACCTCTGTCATATTCTGGGACAATATACGAACCGATGGGCCACAGGTGTAGCTTTGTGACAGCACTAACGACTTCAATTCTGTTTTGAAGTTACATATGCCCAGTTCTGTACAACCTGAGTAGTATGAAGCAGTATCCGCCGTTCCCAGCCACACCGAATCACCAAAGCCATACATTTCATACTGATCAAAGATCTGCTTCACCTTAGCTTTGACATTGGCTTCAATAATCGTATTTTGATAACGCGTTAATCGACCAAGTTCACGGCCTGCATTTGCCGTCATAAACTCATCATCACGTCCAATTGAGTTTCGGTTTAACGCAAAACTCGATAACGCAATCACTAGATCAGTCTGCTCGCCGATTTTCGCCTTATACTCATCATTCCAGCTGCCACCAAACAACACGGTGAAGATGCTGTTTACTGCATTACGCATGTACCAGCTCTGCGCGTAGTCTGCATTCCAACGGTTGAGCCATTGCGTGACAACATCGATGTAATGATGTTCTAGGCTGGCGCTGTCCATCGTAATGATCACTTCCGCTAACACTTTACCGTGAGCATCACTGTTGTCGTAAAAATGACTGTTAGCAACAAACGCATCTACCGCCGCTTTCACTGCAGGACGTACCAATGTGTTGAAGCTGATCTTGTCGTTGTAAAATTCCGCGTAATACCCTGCACGTAGATAGAGGAACAATGCTTCAAGTTCATCGTTTCCTCCACCCTGATAGCTCTTAGCTAAAGTAGTGGTATGTTTGGCCACGTTGAACATGTTGCCAGATTCAAACGTTATCTCCTGAATACGGCTTTCAGCAGAGAACAGCTCATTAACACAGCTAGCACCTTGAGTCGTGATGGTGTTAATCAGGCTAGTGCTATTTGATGTCGCGAACGCTTCGACGTCACATGCTACGTCGGCTTCATCCGCCGCAATCATGTTAAACGCTTTGATTGTAGGTTGAGGCTTTTTCGGGGTGAGTTTCGTTGGGGAGTATTCAAGGTGTTGATCTTCTACACCATGGTGATGTTCATGATTGTATTCTGCATCGAGTTCGACAACTTGTGGTACGGGGGCACTGATGGCGTAGGCATTCGCACTAAGTAAAACACTAGCCACTGCCACTGTTATTTGTTTAAGTTCCATCTTTTTTTCTTCTGTCTGTCGTTAAGTAGGAGCACCTCACGGCGAAGTGCCATATGCAATCGGTCACCCGATCACTACTCACTCTAAACAGAGAAAAACGCCTGTAGTAAGAAAAATATAAACAACGGATTATTGGGTCTCAGTTTCTGATCTTACTAGTTTCAGAAATCCGATCTCAATGATATTTTCTGGTAGAGGTTCAATTTTATGCTACGCAGGTGACAACGTTTGTAAGTAGTAGAAGCCTCTGCGAATCTATACAAAAAAGCCACCGATTACGGGTGGCTTTCTTATTACTCGTCGTCTGCTTTCGGGGCAACTTTCTTTTTAGGAATAAAGATAGAATCACCTACTGCGACATTCTGATAAAAACCTTTATCACGCTGAGCAGGCTTCTTCGCTGTTTTCTTCACTTGTGGTTTAGTGTTCTTGACGACTTTCTTCTTACCACGGTAATCCGGCTTACGTGGTTTGATTCCTTTGAATTTACCTTTTAAACCTTCCAGTTCCGAGAACGTAAGGTCTTGCTGGAGATAAGCTTCAACACGCTTAAAGCTATCCCAGTCTTTCGGGCCCACCAAAGACACTGCGTCGCCTTTATTACCAGCACGGCCAGTTCGACCAACACGGTGAACGTACTCTTCGGTGTGCTTAGGCATATCAAAATTGACAACATGTGTGACGTTGGCAATATCCAAACCACGAGAAGCGACATCGGTTGTGACCAGAATTTTGAACACTGCACGCTCAAACTGGCTCATGATGGTGTTACGCTGGGTCTGGTTCAGGTTACCACTCAGAGCAATGGCTTTCAGCTTCTTCTCGTTAAGTTTGTCCGTTAGGCGCTCCGTGTCTACGCGAGTCGCAGTAAAGATTATCAATTGCTTATATTCAGCTTCTTCCAGAATGCGATCCAGAATCGCTTCTTTGTGATCAAGATGGTCACACAAATAGAACTTCTGCGTGATGTCTTTATGCTCTTCATTAGAAACACCAATCGCGATACGTTTTGGAGCATCTAGCATTTCAAAAGCGATCTCATTCACTTCGGCGTGATCAAGGGTTGCCGAGAACATCAGAGTTTGACGACGGCGGTGCTTAGCAGCGTTATGAATACGACGTAGCTCAGGTGCAAAGCCCAGATCAAGCATACGGTCCGCTTCATCAAGTATAAGCGTCTCTAGTCCGTCTAGGTAAAGCGAGCGGTGATCAAGGTGGTCCGCCAAACGACCCGGTGTAGCAACAATAAATTTCGGGTAGCGACGTAACGCTTTCACCTGATCATTAAAGTTTTCACCACCTACAATCAAAGTCGCGTCATAAGACAAGCCACCCAACATAGAACGCAACTCACCGTATACTTGCTTCGCCAGTTCACGGGTCGGAGCCAAAATAACACCACGAGGATCTTTCGCTGAAAATGCTTTGTTCTTTAAAGACTTATGTAGCATAGGTAAGACAAACGCCAATGTTTTACCCGAACCCGTTTTTGAAGAAGCCAACAGATCTTTACCAGCAATCGACACAGGAATGGCTTGTTGCTGTATATCTGTCGCCTTCTTGAAATCGAAATGCTTCAAGTTTTTCAGTAAGCGATTATCTAGGCCTAAATCTTTAAAGTGCAAAGTATTCTCCAAGTTCAAATATACGTCTCAGCCTCGATCTCGGTGGCGGCTTAAACGCGAAAATTTTAAAAAACGCGCCATGATACCGTGAAAGGTTAGCACTGGATAGAGATCACAGAAAATTATCTTTTTCACCTCGTTTACATCACCCATTGTAGTTAGAACATTAACATTTATACCTCTCACCAGTGAGACATATATCAACTAATTTGATCATTGCTTAAATCCTTGGGTTTTTTTGACTTTTTTCTGCTTTTTGAAGGGTGAAATTGAGTCTACACTTTACACACCGTCACTATATGAGCAGAAATGTATAGGACGTCTTTTTGATACTTACAATGCAAGGAGTTCATCTATGAACAAAATGTTGATCGCAGCTGCGGCGTCTTCTGTACTTCTTCTCGCTGGTTGTGCTTCTGGTCCAAACGAAGCATCTTCAGCAAAACTTGACGAGCTGAGCAATCAAGTTAGCCAACTAAGCCAAGATGTACAAGCTCTTCAATCTGACGTACGTAAATCAGGTGATGCAGCAATGTCTGCTCAAGAAGAAGCAGCGCGCGCTAACGAGCGTATCGACAACATTGCTCAGTCTTATACTAAGTAAGATCAAGTAATGAATTTAGCCTCTTTAAATCAATGATTTAGAAAACGGCTAGGCGATAATTGGCGATGAAGTGGCGACATAAGTTGATGTCGCCGCTTTTGTTTTATAGCCATTACAAATCTAGATCATGTGACTGAACAGACACATGTGTGAGAAGAATAAATTCTTCCCCTTTTTCAGACCCTTTCTCTTTTTGTTTAACAAGGATCAATTCACGTATGAGTAACTCGGAGAGACCACTTCCACTGGTACCCCATTCTGTGTAAGAATCGCCGCTCTCGCTTTAGCATCGGACAAATCAAACTCTTCCAGCCACCATTGCAGCTCCTTAGGGATATTCAAATCCTTCTTGCTACCATCACTTCGCGTTAGAGGTTCGTGGGCTTCCAGAAATACACTCCGATCGGGTTCTAATGCAATTTTAACGGGTTCATTGATCACTCGGACTTTTTCACCCAATTTCACCTTGTGGAACAACCAATCAATATCTTTGGGATCCATACGTATACAACCGGAGCTGACGCGCAATCCAATGCCAAAGTCTTTGTTAGTACCATGGATAAGGTAATCACCAATACCATAAGCCAGTCTCAGCGCATATTCCCCAAGCGGGTTTTCCGGCCCCGCTGGAACCACCGATGGAAGTTCAATGCCTTTTTCAAGGTATTCTTTGCGAATCGATGCGGGAGGTGTCCAAGTCGGATTGGGCCGTTTTTGACTTATGCTAGTCACCATCTCAGGGGTATCGCGCCCAACTCTACCAATACCAACCGGAAAAATATCCACTAGGTTCTTGTCTGGCTGGAAATAGTACAGACGCAGCTCTGCGAGATTGATGACTATCCCTTCTCGTGGCACTTGAGGAAGAATGATTTGCGTCGGAATCGTCAGGACAAAATCCTCTGCAGGTAGGAAAGGATCTACACCTTTATTGGCCGCCATCAAGGTAAGAAAGCCGACATCGTACTGCTTTGCGATATCGGCAAGGCTTTCACCGCTTTCCACTTGATGGTATTGCGTACGCCCGACCATGCTGCTTCCCTCTGGAGGTAGTGGGTAAGTTGCAGCATATAGGGATGTACTAAAGCAGCAACAGAGGGAAAATATTTTTCGCAGCATTCTAAGCGTCCTTCGCTTCCTTATATATCCGTAAGGTTACTTCTCTTTCTATCTTATGATCAACTATTGGCGGCGGATATGACAAGCTTCTTACACCACTCCACTTCCAGGGTTGGTGAACGAATTTATCCGGCACTTGAGACAATTCAGGGATCCACTGACGCACAAAATCTCCATTGGGATCAAACCTTTCACCTTGGGTAACGGGGTTAAAAATGCGGAAGTATGGCTGACCGTCACATCCGGTTGAGGCACACCACTGCCAGCCGCCATTGTTCGCAGCATAATCTCCATCTACCAACTTGTTCAAAAAATAGCGTTCACCGATTCTCCAATCAACATGGAGATCTTTGGTCAAAAAGCTCGCCACGATCATTCTTAACCGATTGTGCATCCACCCCGTTTGATTGAGTTGCCTCATGGCTGAATCTACGATAGGAAAGCCGGTTTGGCCTTTCTTCCACGCCTCGATATGTAACTGTTCGTTATGCCACAGCAAGCGTTCCCCCCAGTCAGAAAAAGACTTTCCTCTACTCAGCTTAGCTTCAAAATGAATGAGGTGTTGATAGAATTCACGCCATATCAACTCACTTTGCCATACTTCTCTCCCTTCGCTGAGCGGCAGAGGCTGACCAAACATCAACCGAGCCATACATTGACGTACAGATAGTGCTCCGATAGCTAAGTAAGGGGACAGCTGGCTGGTTCCAGCAACGGCGGGAAAGTCTCGGTTTTTGGCATAAGTTTCTACATCTTGGCTATCAAAGTCTCTCAGCTTTTGGATTATCGAATGGGTATCTGCGGCAAATTGAGCACTTGAGTCTCGCGGGTAACTAAAGTTGACATCATCAGTCAATACTAGAGGCTTTAAGTTCTCAGGTAATCCCCCTGAAGACACGGCTTGTGGCTTCCGAACTTGAAACGAGCACTCACCGAGTTTAGCTAGGTAGGCCTTCTTGAACGGCGTAAACACCTTGAAATAGCTGCCTTGCTTGTTCACTACACTGCCAGGTGCAAAAAGACATTTGTCATCACTAGACTCAAAGTGAATGGCAGTATTGTGGAGGCACGATTTAAGAACAGCATCACGACGCTGCTCATTCACTTCATATTCCGCGTTGACAAACACCCGATTCGCATTGGCCAAACTGGCAACCTCCGCGACACGCTCTGCGCTCTCAGCAAATGTGTCCACTTGAGCGTAAAGTAGTGGTATGCACAAAGACTCTAGGTCGCGCTTCAATGCCTGCAACCGACGGTAAATCAAATCCGCTTGAATAGGCGCTAGACCGTGATCTTGCCAAGTCTTAGGGGTTGCAACGTAAATACAGACAACCGGCTCACCAACTTCTATCGCATTAATGAGCGCAGAATTGTCTTCGACTCTTAAATCGCGTCTCAGCCATACAAGATTCATGATGTTACCCCTTGAGACGTTGCAAAAGATCCGGCAATACCAGTTGTCCAGAGATGCAGGTTTCCAGTTTTTGAATAGCCGCCAATTGCGATTCATTAATCGCACGGGCGCTGTATATCGCTAACGTCGAAAACTCTTTAAGACATGGATGACCGAGCAGGCCAGACAAGTCATCAACCTCATCGATCAAAGTCACTTTGCACCCCTTTTCCACTAATGAGAGGGCCATCAGGCGAGACGCGATATCCGTACTACCTTGAACGCAAATGAAGAGAGCTTTACCAGAGCGAGCGGCTTTATTTTCTGCTTCTATAATGGCGTTTAGCTTGGTTAGCATCAGCGTTTGGAACAAGCCTAGCTGAAGTGAACGTAGATTCTGTCTGACAAGCCCTAAGGCTTTCTCTACCGGTTGAATAAACTGAGTTTCGACCACATGCAGCGGGTATTCTTTTAGTACTGAATGAATTAGAGTTTCAGCTTTCCCTTTATTTAGGCTTGCCAATGCGTCTAAAACAGGTTCAACATCATCTAACTGAACCATGTGACTAGGGACTTCGGAGTCGGCTTGCTCTCCAGATTCTAACAGCGCTTTCACCTTACCAATCGACACTCCTTTACCTAACCAACCTTGAATATCGTTGATTAAGTCGATGTGCTTTTGTGTGTACAAGCGATGGCCTTTGTCTGTCCTTTCTGGTTCAATCAAGCTATAGCGTCGTTGCCAAGCACGGAGTGTGACGGGTTTTACCCCCGTCATCTCTGATATTTCTCTGATTGCGTATTTTTTCATTCTATAATCCATATCTCAAGCGCATTTCTTGAGGGTGGGGCTGCAGAAATTTCTGCTCGGATAGATAAGCATCCGGGTAAGCCGCCAAATAATGTTTGATCAAGGTTAAAGGTGCGAGGAGTGGCAACGTACCTTGTCGGTACTCTTCGATCACACCGGACAACTCAGCTTTTTGCTCCTTGGCTAGGTCTCGCTTAAAATACCCTTGGAGGTGCATCAGTACATTGGTGTTGTTTTTGCGGCTTGCTCTGTGTGACACCGCATTCATCAAACCCACGCGGTACTTTTGATAAAAAGTATCAATGTCATACTCTTTAATAGTTGCAACCAATCGGCCTAGTTCTTTGTAGGACTGAGGGTGATGGGCCATCAAGGTCAGTTTATAGCGAGAGTGGAACGCAACAATTTTGCCTGCCGTTGGCTCGCCATCCATCGAGTCGTAAAAATCTCTCAGCGTGTAAATACGCGTAATAAAGTTCTCTTTCAACACTGGGTCATTCAAACGACCATCTTCCTCAACTGGTAGCCACGGCATCTGCTTCATCAGCTCTTGGGTGTATAACCCCACGCCTATGTTTTCTGCTCCGCCTTTCTTATACACTTTGACCCGTTCCATACCACACGTAGGTGACTTGGCACACACAATATAACCGCATAATTCTGTACTACTCAGCTCAGCCACCTTGCTTTTGGAGTAATCCATCATTTTGTCTGTGTGGTCAATAGACGCATCTTTTGTCTCGACCAAAGCAATACGCTCTTGATCCGACATCAACCTAATCGTTGGCCTTGGTACAGGCATACCCATTCCAACTTCGGGACAGACAGGAACAAACTCGAAAAAGGGGGCGAGTTCTTTGGTCACAAACTTGCTGATCTTATGTCCTGAGTCAAAACGAACGTTTTCGCCCAAAACGCAGGAACTGATGCCGACTTTAATTACGTTGCTCATATTATGCTCCAGTATTCTTGTTAGGATGTACAAAAATATCTTTTGTATAAGTTTTAGCACACAATTCTAAAGTTATACAAGAAATAAAAATGTACAATTTAGAGCACTGTTACGTAATTGATCCAATTTTGGTTCACATTTGACGTAATCGTTTTTCCAAATCGATTGCTTTAACCCTTTCAACAAAAAACGTTATAAATACTTATATCCATAGTGAAATGGATTACTTTTGTGACGAGCCTCTCACGAAGCCTTGTGATATATAGCTAGTATGACTTCAACAAATTTTTGAGAATCAACATAATTAGTAATCAGAATACAAAATTACTAATGAACTCGGAGTAACAACTATGGCAACCCCACACATTAATGCTCAACCAGGTGATTTCGCTGAAACGGTTTTAATGCCTGGCGACCCTCTTCGCGCTAAATACATCGCAGAAACATTCTTGGAAGATGTACAACAAGTTTGTGATGTTCGTAGCATGTTCGGTTTTACAGGCACATACAAAGGTCAACGTGTTTCTGTCATGGGGCACGGTATGGGAATACCTTCTGCTTGTATCTATGTTCATGAGTTAATCGCCGAATATGGCGTAAAAAACGTTATTCGTGTGGGTAGCTGTGGCGCGGTTCGTGATGACGTAAATCTGATGGACGTTGTTATTGGTATGGGTGCATCGACAGACTCCAAAGTGAACCGTATCCGTTTTAGTGATCATGACTTTGCTGCAATCGCAGATTACGGACTGCTGGAGGAAGCGGTAAAACAAGCCCGCACTCAAGAAGTACCGGTAAAAGTGGGTAACGTATTCTCTGCTGACCTTTTCTACACCCCAGAAGCAGATATTTTCGAGAAAATGGAAAAGCTAGGCATACTAGGTGTTGATATGGAAGCGGCGGGGATCTACGGAGTAGCTGCGGATTTGGGTGCGAAAGCACTGACCATCCTAACCGTATCTGACCACATCATACGTGGCGAGAAACTAAGCTCAGAAGAGCGCCAAAAATCGTTCAACGACATGATGAAAGTTGCGCTTGAGACAGCCATCAACATCTAATAAGCAATCCTTCGCTGCCAGCCACTATAGTCTGGCAGCCCTGATAATCCCGAGGGGGAGATAGTGACTACTGGCAAGCTGCCTAAGGAAGCAAACGGGTTACAACTCAACTTTTGTAAAACATTGGCGTGTGGCAACTTTGGATTGAGTGATGCACATCGATACGTTGTGCAACATGCGAACCCTAAACGACCTGCGATGGTTTGTCGGGAGTGCGGTGCTTTCCCCCCCTTACTTAACAATCTGGAAGTGTTGAACGAGCTTCATCGTTTAAGACAGCTCCATAGTGATGGTTTGCCAACTTGTCGTAATACCCAATGCGAAAATTTTGGCTTGTCAGTTCACACTCACAAACATCTGTACCATGCCTTTGGCTACAGCGGTGATCGTCAACGTTATCGCTGCAAATTGTGTCAATCCACGTTCGTCGATAAATGGTCAGGTGCCAATAAAAAACTCGCTTTTCAGGAAAACCTCCTCGGTCTGCTCTTTATGGGCTATTCAGTACGTGAGATCTGTCGTAAGTTAGAGATCAATCCGAAGACGTTTTACGATCACCTCGACCACATCGCTAGCCGATGTCGACGCAAGCTCGCCATGTTCGATGCACGTTGGGTAAATCATGCGAAGAAGTATGAACTCGCCTCTTACTACGTCCGTTTGCAACCTAAAAGTAATAACGGCGTTTTGTGGATCGCTACAGGAGAAGCCAGTTCAGGCTATATTCTTTGTCAACATGTCAATTACTCTGGAAATGAAGACCCTCAAGGAGATATTGACCATGACCCGTACCAAGACATTGCTCGATTCGTATCTCGTGATCATTCATCTGAGGCTAGCATTCCTGTTCCAGAACCTTCTCCTGTTTTAAGGGAACGTATTGATCAGCAATACCAAACGATTTTGGCACGAGGCAATGTTGAAGACCCTATGGGTAACCTGACGACATTCAATTACCCTTCTAAAGGTGCACTAATCAGGCCGCCTTATACCTCCTATGCCCATTTTCTACATGTGTTGGATCTGTGTAACAGTGATCGTCAAGTCTCCATCTATTTGCCTCAAGATCCTGTTCTACGCTCTGCAGCTCTCAGTGTCTGCCTACCACGTATACAGCGTCAAAATGTCGACCTTATGTATGTTGAAGAAGATCAAAACTGGAACGAACACAGTCTAGTCGGAAAAATCGACATTGTTCATATGGGTTGGTGGCGAGATCGCTGGGCAATTGCTACTTTTGCTAACTCATCCAAAGGCATTTGTTATCTTGCTGGCCAAAATAACGAGCCTACAGAATGGCTTAGCAAAGCAAGCATTCGCCAAACTGAGTTCTATCAACAACGATTTCAAACTCTGTTTGAAAGCTTTATTAACGAACCTCGTCGCAAGCTTCGCCCTGGTGGATTACTTCCGATGTTGGATATATTCCGAGCATGGCACAATTTATGCTATCAAGATAAGGATGGTATGACAGCCGCACAAAGTCTTGGTTTAACGCAATCACCTTTGACTCTGCGGGAACTGCTTTCATAATTAAGATTATTGTGAGGTACGCCATTAAAGCTCAGGCGTAATAATGCTTTTACTAGAGTTACATCAGCCACTATTTTTATAATAATACCGAACAATATTATACATGGCTGTTAAGGGATTAATTCATTGGATAAAAGCCAGCATCTGCTAGACACAGAGATTGAACAGCTCAAAGCACGAATTGAAAGTGAGCCTGAAAAGGTTTTAGCTATCGCTGAACAGTGCGCGACGCGCGCTAATCAGATTTTGTACCCAGAAGGGGCTGTACAGTGTCTGATTATCATGTCTCGCTGTGCTTGGAGTTTGATGGATTATCGACGTGGTCTGAAGTACATCAAAGATGCCCATGGCAAACTTAACACATTGGATACCGACGACTTTCTCCCGGAAATCCTCCACCTTCATGCTCTTCATTTTTGGGGGCAAGCCAAATACTATTCTGCCCAGCAATATTGGATTAACGCACTAGAACAATCTGCGTTGGTTGATGAAATCGAAATTCAGATTGAGTCCTTAATCGGTCTAGGGAATATCTGGCGTATCACTCATGAGTATCAACTTGCTAGGACCACTCATGAATTGGCCGTCACTGTTGCCAACAATACTCGTATCGGATGGCTGGAAGGAAAAGCAAGGATTCTCCTTGCATGGGATCTCTACTTACTCAACAATTATGTAGAAATGCTCACAGTATTGGATGGAGCGTTAGAAGCGCTCAATGGCCATGATGACAAAACCTGGCAAGCTGAAGTATGGGATTTCAGAGGCTTAGCACTGCTAGGGCTTGAGAGAATTGAAGATGCCGAAGTTGCGACGGGTAAGGCACAAGCTCTGGCAGAGAAACACGATTTAGTCTGGATGAAAGCCCATTCTTACATCAGCCAAGCAAGATTGGAGCTATTACGTAAACGCCCCGAAAAAGCGACACAATTGCTCGTCCAAGCAGAACGCTCTGCAGCCTCTTTTGATAATGGTGAACTGTTGTCTCAAATCTGCTTCCAACAATCACGTGTTGCTGAAGAACAAGGGGATTTTAAAGCCGCCTTGCACGCATTTCAGAAATATCGCAAACACTCAACGGACATGCTCAGGGAGCAAACCGCTCGCGTCAGTAACGACAGAGCGCGTACATCAAAACGCCAGCTTGAGCAACGAGCACGTAAACTGATTAATCGCATTCGCGGACAACATGAATATGATCCAGAGAAACATCTCCACCAAATGGTGTCTGAGATTTATTGGTGGGAACAACTGGTTTTATTCAAAACAGAGTTAAAGCGTTCTAACCACGCAGTAATAACGATACAGCACAGCGACTCTGAATATATTGAAGTATGTACCGAACTTGCCCACTCACTATGCAGCCATCAGGATTTACTATCACGTCTTAGTGGCGATCGCTTAGGTATTCTACTTGCCGAAAGAGACGATGCCGCACTTCAGGTATTCCATGTGCTGGCGCAAATGATTGAAATCTATCCTTGGCACCGAAAAGGGCTCAATAAATCACTACCCAAAGTGGTTTTTCAAGACATCCTAACGTTCCCCTTCACCTTAGAACAATTAGAAGAAAGCCAACCACTGGAAGTACAGAATGGAAACATTGCTCAATAAAATCTCCGAATCTGGTTTAGATGCTTCTTCAGTATCTGGTGAAGAAGCTATCATTTTCTGGAACCACATTCGTCAACATATCGCCACTACGCCACAGGAGAAGGCACAAAGCCTCATTATCAGCGCCGAATACCGCAATGAACTTAAGCAACCTGCAACCAGCATTGAAGAACTAAGAAGCGCACTTGAACATCTTTCTCTACCCAACGATGCTGAGTTAATCCTTGAAGTCAAAAGTAGCCTTGCCGACAAGCTGGTCGAAGGTGGTGACTATTCGGGAGCGTTACAGGAATACATCACTTCTTCGACCATCGCAGTAGATACCAGCCATATTGATGCTTACGTTTTAGCCGTTCTAGGGATGGGTAACCTATGCGACGCTTATGGCGACCACAATCGTGCACTGCGTTATTATCAAAAGATCGACGGCATCGACCATGCGATTTCTAGCCGTTCGCTGCGGCTTCGCTACAAACTTTATATGTTGGCATGTTACATTGAACTCAATCGGACAACCGCCGCCAAAGATTTACTCAAAGAGTGTTCAGAACTCGCAATACTGGTGAGTGATAAGGTGCTTGCTGGACAGATATTACTTTATCAAGCGAAGTTATATCGCCATCAAGGTAAACAAGACAAAGCGATTGAGTGTCTAAGCAATGTTCAGTATACCGCAGGAAACATCCACTCCACTTGGTTATCCAACATGATTCGCCTTGAATTGGCACACAGCCTAAACGAATCCAACAAACCACACCTTGCTAACTGGGTACTAGAAAACGCTCAGAAAAAGGTCAAACACTACGCTTCACCATTGCTGAATCTAAAACTGAATACCGCTCTCGGTGATATTTATGAGCAACAAGGCAATTTCAAGCAAGCTTTATACTGCCAGAAAAAGGCGTTTCGCATAGAAAGCGACTTGATGAAGCAAATCCCTATTGGTGAGCTGGGCGCTGCCCAGTTGCGCCGCTTGTCACGATTTGAACTGCAACTCAAGCTGATTCTGTCAGAGCTGGAAAACCGCGAGCTTAAAGAGACAACGGAAAGTCAGAAACATACCGTGGCTCAGCTCCAACAAGATGTATTTACTGATCCTCTGACCAACTTGCACAACAGGCGTTGGCTCGATGTAAAACTCAAAGATCTGCTCCTCCATGATGTACCCTTCGCGTTAATGGTGATTGATATAGACCACTTTAAGTCCATTAATGATGAACTCAGTCACCTAGTCGGTGACAAAGCCATCGTAAATGTCTCTCACGAATTATCCGCTTACTTTAAATTCAGGGGGGCATCGAGTGTTCGTTTTGGCGGAGAAGAATTCTTAGTCATCCTTGAGAGAACGACATTGGAGCAAGCGACTATGCACGCGGAAAACTACCGCGAGCGTATTTTTAAGTTTGGCTGGCAAGACATTCTTGGAGAACGCGGTCTGACAGTAAGTGTTGGAATTACGCTTCATAGAGAAGGGGAAAATACTCAGCGTACTTTTTATCGAGCAGACAAAGCGCTCTACCGTGCTAAAGCCAATGGACGCAACCAGGTCTGTACTGAGTAATTTCTAGGGTAAAAAGAACAAAGATACTCCTACTATTGCAGCCAAGGTACCAATAATGCTTTTGGCTGTCACTTTCTCCCCTTTCACCACATAAATACCCAACATAAACACTGGGCTGGTTGCAATCAGCGTTTGAGCAATAGCAGGATTAGCGTGCTTCAAGGCGATTTGTTGCAGCCACAATGCCAAAAATGTTCCCACAAAGATCGCACCGAGTAGCCAAAGAAAGGCCGACTTTGTTAGTTGTCCTAAATGCTTTTTGATGGACGAGAAAGGTTTTTTTTCAAAAAACGCTATCACCATAGCCACCACCAGCACACCGATAGACAGTCGAATTAACGCTCCCAACAGAGGCGATAAGTCTCCGGCTACTAGAGCGTAATGTGAGATAACCACTCCCGACGCCTGACACACACTCGCAAGCAAGCCAAACCCCACACCTGACCAATTCGTTTGTTCTCCACGGGCATCTGGCTGAAAAATCACGAAAGTGACGGCTAACGTCGTCAATAACACACCGAGCCAACTTTGCAGAGGTAAAACCGAACCTAAGGCGACCAACGCCAACACACCTGAAAGCGGCGGTGCTAAGGATTCCAGTAACAAGGTTTTGTTGGCGCCAATTCGCTTGAGTGAAGCAAAGTAAGCGCTATCTCCGGCAGCAATCCCTATAATTCCTGAGACAGCCAATATCGCCAGATGAGTAGACGATATCACCATCGTGGGCATCTCAATCCATGGTAACGCCACCAGCATCATGCCTGAGGCGGCGACGCCTTTAACGATATTAAGCTGCATGGCTGAAAAATGATGACTGAATTGGCTATAAATCCAAGTCGCCATCGCCCAGACCACTGCAGCCGACAATGCGGCAATCTCTCCCTGAAATTCCATCTACTCACCTCGATATTGATTTAAGAGAAACAAACAGAAAGAGGTAATCTCTCTCTAAATTCTTGTTTTTATTTCTATACTTAAACTGGTATCACCGTATGTTTTATTGAATAAAAACACAATAACAGGAAAGCTTTTATGTTTTTGGACTACTTTGCGCTAGGTTTACTTATCTTTGTCGCACTGGTGATTTTCTATGGCATCATTGTAATTCACGATATTCCGTATGAAATAGCCAAGCAGAGAGCACACCCACATCAGGATGCGATTCACTATGCAGGTTGGGTCAGTTTATTCACACTACATGCTATTTGGCCATTTCTCTGGATATGGGCCACGCTCTGGCGTCAGGAAAGAGGCTGGGGATTCCAAAAGCTGGAAGAAGAACAGCACGATATTCATCACCGTGTCGATTTACTCATCGATCAGGTTAGTCAGCTACAAAAAGAGGTACGTCACCTCAAAGAGAGACATCAAACTAATCCCTCTCCTGCGATCCGAATGGATGATCATGAGGAGGAACAGTAATGGATTTGCTCCTTATTCTCACGTACGCCGCGTTGTGCATTGCGATTTTTAAGATCTTCAACATCCCACTCAATAAATGGACAGTGCCAACTGCCGTATTAGGTGGTGTGGTATTGGTCGGTACATTGATTCTTTTAATGAACTACAACCATCCGTTCACTCAGCTTGGCAATCAAGTTTTTTCCAGTACACCTATCGTTTCAGGAGTAAGAGGTCGGGTTATCGAAGTGCCTGTAGAGCCCAATAAACCGCTCAAACAAGGGGACATTCTCTTTATGATTGATCCTATCCCATACGAAGCAGAAGTTGAAAAGCTTGAAGCACAAATTAAAGAGGCCAGCCAAGGCGCTCTTGGGCTAGAGTCTGACGTACAAGAAGCGCAAGCTGCGCAAGCTCAAGCCATCGCCGATAGAGACAAAGCCCAGCGCGAATATTCGCGGTATCAGCGCGGTTACGAAAAAGGCGCGTTCACTGAGCAGGAACTGGACACTCGACGTCAAGCCTACAAGGCTGCTGAAGCCGCGGTCAAAGTTGCTGAGGCCAGAGTAGACCAAGCCAAGATTGCCCTCAACTCAGAAATAGGCGGTGAGAACACCACAGTCGCACGTTTGCTAGCAGAGCTGCGTCAAGCAGAATTTGACTTGGAGCAGACTATTGTCAAAGCCCCCACTGATGGCTTTGCGACTCAATTGGCCTTGCGCCCTGGCGTGATGGCAGTACCACTGCCACTGGCTCCAGTAATGACATTCGTTCATACCGAAGAAACGCTGTATGCCGCTGCGTTCAGGCAAAACTCTCTACAACGCTTACAACCGGGCTATGAAGCAGAATTTCTCTTCAGAGCCCTTCCAGGAAAGGTGTTTAAGGGAGAGGTTGTAGACGTACTGCCCGCCATTGGTGAAAGCCAGTTTCAGGCGCGAGGCGCCCTGCTTGGCACGGAAGCATTGCGTACCAGTGGACGAGTCTTTGTCACTTTAAAGATCACGGATGACTTGTCCGACTACCACTTGCCCATGGGGACAGCAGTCGAGGTGGCGGTTTACTCCGATCAATTCACTCATGTTTCCATTATGCGTAAAGTACTCATTCGAATGAAAAGCTGGCAGAACTATCTCTACCTAGACCATTAAAATCCGTCAGAAAGCAAAAAGGCCTCTTACAAGAGGCCTTTTCATTTGTAGATGAGCACATTAACCGATAAAGGAGATGTACCCTTGAAGGATAATTAAGTTCACAATGTCGATAAAGAAAGCACCAACAATCGGCACCACCATAAATGCCTGAGGTGATGGGCCATATTGGTTGACTACTGACCCCATGTTCATCACAGCCGTGGGCGTTGCACCTAAACCAAATCCACAATGACCACCCGCGATAACAGCCGCATCGTAGTTTGAGCCCATAACCTTAAAAGTCACAAAGTAAGTAAAAATACCTAAGATCACCGATTGAACCGAAAGGATGATCAGAAATGGAATCGCGAGGTCAAAAATGTTCCATAGCTTCAAGCTCATTAGAGCCATGGCTAAGAACAGTGACAATGAAACCGTACCGAGAATATCGACTGTTTCTGCATCTACCTTATGAGTTTTGGTCACTTCCATGATATTAGTGATAAACACGCCAATAAATAGCGCATAAACGAAATCAGGGATCATCAGCCAGCTAATCTCCAGACTGCTGACCCATTGTTCCAAGTATTTGGCTCCTGTCACACAGATAAGCAAAACAAACAGGATTTCAATCACTTTTTTCGCTGTAACCTTGTCCTCTTCATACTCATTGTAAGTGATGACTTCAGGAAACTTTTCATGAGTATCTGTCCCGCGTCCGTATTCTGACTCAAGGTTGTTTTTGTTGATCAGCTTTTGAGCAACAGGGCTACCGATGATACCACCGATAATCAGACCAAACGTGGCAGAAGCCATCGCGATTTCTAGCGTGTTCTTCAGGCCATAAGTTTCTGAAAAGGTTTGAGACCAAGCTGCGCCTGTTCCGTGTCCACCGGATAGAGTGATAGAACCAGCAATCAAGCCCATTAAAGGGTCTAAGCCTAGCGCAGAAGCCAATGACACCCCAACACCGTTTTGAATGATAATGTAAAAAGATGCAACCGCAAGAAAGATAAAGACTTTAACGCCACCTTTCATCAACTGCGTATAGTTTGCTGCCAAGCCAACCGTACTGAAAAACATCAGCATAAAAGTATTTTGTAACGGCAGTGAGAATTCCAGATCAAACTCGTTAAAATGCATGCCTGTAATGATCATCGCCACAATCAAACCACCCACAATGGGCTCTGGAATATTGAACTTCTTCAGAATAGGGAGCTTAGAATTTACAAAGTGGCCTAGAAACAAAACGCTGATTGCGATTAAGAAAGATTCTAGTGGTCCAACCGAAATTATCTGATTCATATAACCTCTTCATTGTCTGTCACTCATCTTCCCTAATGAGCTAAGAGCATATTGCTCTGGGCCATTTCGTTACCAAGGCCTCGGTAACAATTGCAGGCACTGATTGAGATGTTCTCTGTTAAAAAACGTCCTATCCACAGCGGGTAAACCCGCTCAATTTCAACATCGAAACCCTACGGTGTACGTTAGGGACCGAAAAAGAAAGCGGACATTATTAATAAACTCACGGGCATTTGTCGAGCATGGAGAGAAAATTCGTGTCATGAAACGATGTAAATTGACGAGGAATTGACCAAAAGACAAAAAAAAAGCCAATCGCAATAAGGGCGATTGGCACATATATTGTGTGAACAAAAATCATTCACTAACAACGTCAGTTGGCTAGGTGACCCTCGGCTTAATAAGGGTCACTAAAAGTAATGCAGATAGCGTGCCAACTTAAAAAGGCCATAAAACCCCAATATTGGTCCAATTTTTAGCCAATTTATTATAATCAATATGCAAAATGAAAATTGCATTTTGCAAATAAGTGCAATTCGATATTAAACAAGTCTCTTATCGATTAATTTATCAATTCACTGTTTTCATACTTTTTTTACGTTATTGACGATATACTCTCACCACCTGAACTGACCCGTTGTAACGAATGAATTACTTATCTACTTTTTTCAAAGGCCTAGCCATGGGTGCGGCCGACGTAGTACCCGGTGTCTCTGGAGGCACCATTGCCTTTATTACAGGCATCTATGACACCTTATTGGAAAGTATCCGACGCATTAATCCTAGCTTACTTGGCATTTTGAAGCATGATGGAATCAAAGCAGCGTTCAACCATATCAACGGCTTATTCCTTGTCGCGCTGTTCGGTGGTGTGCTAACCAGCATTGCGACACTTGCCAAGCTGATTTCGTGGTTACTAGTCACGCACCCTATCCCTTTATGGTCTTTTTTCTTCGGTCTGATTCTGGTTTCTGTTTTCCATATGCTGAAACAAATTGAGAAAAGAAGCATCAGTCGCCTTATCTTCCTATTACTCGGGGTCGGTTTTGCTTATAGCATTACCATCCTCAAACCCCTTCAAATGGATCCAACCAGCATCAATATCATGTTTGCGGGAGCGATCGCTATATGCGCGATGATCTTACCTGGCATCTCTGGCAGCTTTATATTGCTACTCATTGGTATGTACAGCCCAGTTCTTGGCGCAGTCAAATCATTGGATGTAACTGTCTTGCTGCTTTTCTTGACTGGCTGCGTTATCGGTTTACTGAGTTTTTCTCACGTACTGTCATGGCTACTGAGTCGTTTCAGAGACTTAACTCTGATTTTTCTAACCGGCCTAATGATTGGCACACTACCAAAGATCTGGCCTTGGAAAGAAACGTTGACGTGGCGCACTAACTCAAGCGGCGAACAAGTCCCATTGCTCGAACGCAATCTCTCACCACTAGATTTTGAAGCCATCACTTCACAACCTGCCCAGATAGTCATGGCCATCATTCTAATGCTGTGTGCTATTGCACTGGTTCTCAGCTTGGAAAAATTTGCCGATAAGCGTGATATCTAGTTAAGTGTCAAGCAGCCAACTGGCTGCTTTTCTTTTGCCCCCTAGGCGCTTCTACTCATTCCAAACGCTCATAGCGGTCAACTTTTTGTCGATTGCGCCATTGAAGCAACTTGGACACGATAGGGTCACTACAATCATCGAGTGCCTCATTATGTCTCATGTTTTCCATCGACACTGCCATACTCGTTTACCCACCGTCAGTCACGGTGATGGTGTCTATCTTTTTGATACACAAGGTAGAGCCTATCTAGATGCATGCGGGGGGGCTGCGGTTTCTAATCTTGGCCATAACCACCCAGCGATTAAACGAGCCATCATAGAACAGCTTGAGCGTATCCCTTTCGCTCACACTGGTTTTTTTGCTAACGAACCTAGCGAACAATTGGCTGATGCACTTTGCAATCTAATGCCTGCACAATTTAATCATGTGTATTTTGTGAGTGGCGGATCCGAAGCAGTGGAGTCGGCGTTAAAAATGGCACGTCAGTATTATGTCGAGATTGGAAAAACGACTAAGACTCAGTTCATCGCCCGAAAACAAAGCTATCATGGCAATACTTTAGGTGCACTAGCCGTCGGTGGAAACGAATGGCGACGAGCTCCATTCCAGCCACTGCTGACAACCAGTCATCATATCGACCCCTGTTACTCATATCGTTTGAAACATAGGGGTGAATCAGAGTTGGACTATTCACTTCGCAGCGCCAATCAGCTTGAGGAGAAAATCCTCGAACTGGGTGCAGAAAATGTCATGGCGTTTGTGGCAGAACCTGTTGTCGGTGCTACTGCTGGCGCAGTACCAGCTACAAGGGGCTACTTCAAACGAATTAGGGAGATCTGCGATCAGTATGAGGTTTTACTTATATTAGATGAAGTGATGTGTGGTGTAGGTCGCAGCGGCAGTTTCTTTGCATTTGAACAAGAACAGATAGAGCCTGATCTGGTCTGTATCGCAAAAGGGCTAGGAGCAGGTTATCAACCTATTGGCGCCACCATCGCCAACGACCGGATTTACCAAGCGATAGAAAATGGTAGCGGTTTCTTCCAGCATGGCCACACCTTTATGGCACATCCTATGGCATGTGCATCTGCCCTGGCCACTGTCGAAGCTATTCAAAAGGAAAGACTGTTGTCATCAGTGCAATCTCACGGCGCGGAACTAAAACAAACACTGTCGAATGAACTGGGCGACTTACCTTACGTGGGCGATATCCGAGGTAAAGGTCTTTTCCTTGGCATTGAGCTCGTCAAAGATCAAGACAGTAAGACTCCACTCGATATCGCCACAAAAGCACATGCTGCGGTAAAGTATCAAGCCATGGCAAACGGCCTAATGTGCTATCCAATGTCTGGAACCATTGACGGAGAACAAGGACATCACATTCTATTAGCCCCACCTTTCATCATCGAACCAAACCACATCGACGAGCTTGTGACTAAACTGAAAACAACATTGACAGAGGTAGCTGGAACATGGGTTTAACATCAGGTGATGCTGGTCACCTGCAAACCAGTGCGATTATAGTGGCACCGAATGGGGCGCGAAAAACCAAACGAGATCACCCTAACCTTCCAATGACTAACGAAGAAATCATCTCTGAGGTCATCGCCTGTCGCGATGCTGGGGCTGCCATGGTTCACCTTCACTGCCGAGACGAGAATGGCCAACACAGTTTGGAAATCAAATCCAATCGCCAGTTGTACGACAGAGTGAAACAGGCCGTCGGTGACAGCATTATTGTCCAGTTGACCACCGAAGCCATAGGGATTTACAGCATAGAGCAACAAATAGCACTGACTAAAGCGATCAAACCCGAAGCCGCCTCATTTGCACTCCGTGAGCTGATTCCCGATGACAACCACATTGAGTCTGGAAAAGCCTTTTTCCATTGGGTTGCGGAACATGGAATCATCAGTCAAATCATCCTCTACGATCAAGATGATATTCAACGCTTCTTCCAGCTGCGTGCTCAGGGAATCTTGCCAATCGTAGATCAACACGCACTCGTCGTTCTTGGCCGATACCACAACGAACAGCAATCCAATCCGTGGGATTTAATGCAACTCGACTTGCATCAGTTCGTTCAACAAAACGTTCACCTCGCCGTATGTGCCTTTGGTAATCGTGAGCAGGACTGCCTCATCAATGCAATGCTACTTGGGCTAGATATTCGTGTCGGTTTTGAGAACAATCACCTTGATCCACGAGGAAAACCAGCAACTAACAATGCGGAACAAGTGAGAAACCTCAAAAAAATTAACAAATTATTAAACATTCCGATTCATGATGCATATAGTTTCCGGAGGGTACTAACAAAGCGTTGATTGGTGCCTGTGCAAAGTAAGATAGGATCGTTACACGTAATAAAAGGAATGACTATGACATTGCTAAAAAACGTAATGACTGCCGCCTCGGTAGCTGCACTTTTAGGCACCACTTTTTACGCTTCAGCTTCTGATAGATTTATTACCATTGGCACTGGTGGTGTAACAGGCGTCTACTACCCAACTGGTGGTGCTATTTGCCGTCTGGTAAACAAAACCAAAAAAGAACATGGGATTCGTTGTTCTGTTGAATCTACAGGTGGTTCAATCTATAACATCAACACTATTCGCGCCGGTGAGTTGGACTTAGGTATCGCACAGTCTGACTGGCAGTACCATGGCTACAATGGGACGAGTAAGTTTTCCGATGCAGGTCCATTCAAAGAACTGCGTGCGGTGTTCTCTGTTCACCCTGAGCCGTTCACCGTTGTGGCTCGCGCAGATTCAGGCATCAAGAGTTTTGAAGATCTTAAAGGTAAACGTGTCAACATCGGCAACCCAGGCTCAGGCCAACGCGGTACAATGGAAGTTCTAATGGACCAATATGGTTGGACGACTAAAGATTTCAAGTTAGCTTCTGAACTAAAAGCAGCTGAACAGTCTAAAGCATTGTGTGATAACAAAATTGATGCAATGGTTTACGTCGTAGGCCACCCAAGTGGCGCGATTCAGGAGGCGACCACTTCCTGTGACAGTCACATTGTTCAAGTCTCAAGCCCTCAGGTCAACAAACTTTTATCTGACGCAAGCTACTACCGCACTGCAACAGTTCCTGGAGGTATGTACAAGGGCAACCCTGACGATGTTCAAACATTTGGTGTTGGTGCTACATTTGTCTCTTCCACTGTAGTACCGGAAGATGTGGTATACAACACGGTAAAAGCGGTGTTTGAAAACTTCGACGACTTCCGCAAACTGCACCCTGCGTTCGCCAACCTGAAAAAAGAAGAGATGGTCAAAGACGGTTTGTCTGCACCTCTTCACCCAGGCGCGCTTAAATACTATAAAGAAGTGGGATTGATTAAGTAACCACGTAATAAATAACAAACCCGGCAAACGCCGGGTTTATTATTTATTCTCTTCAAGTTCGTCTCTGAGCCACTGATGAAAAAGCTGAACTTTCCTTGAAGCCAAACGGTAATTCGGCACACTCAAATAGTAGCCATAGCCACTGAGCATCGATAGACCAAGCAGATTGTTCACCTGAGCATTGTCCAACATTTCACGCGCCATAAAATCAGGCACCAAAGCCAACCCTTTCCCCCGCTTCACCGCCTCTAATGACAAGTAAAAATGTTCGTAACCAACACCATAATAGTTGAGTGGCTCCGAGCACTGATGCTCTAACTTAAACAGCTCCCACAACTGTGGTCTAGTGGTTTGAGGGATCAAAGTATGCTGTGTTAACACAGAAGTGACATCGCGACAGGACGCGGATTGTTCACCGATCAAAAGTAGCTTTTCATGACACAAGAGTTGACTGTGCTCGTAGTGCTTAGACAGCGGCAAACAACGCAAGGCGATATCCGACTCGCCTGCAAGTTTAAGCTGGGCATTCTCACGAGTACGTATTTTCACCTGCAACTGTGGATACAAACGCCGAAACTCTTCGATCTTAGGCAGCAACCATAAGCTGGCAAACGAAGGCGTCACATCAATGGTCAGTAACTCTTGCTGTGTATCACTTTGAATCAGGCTAGCGGTAGCGTGTTGAATGATCTCTAGCGCTTCAATAACTTTGGGTAAGTATTGCTTTCCAGCTGTCGTCAATTCAATGCCATTCAACTGACGCTCTACCAATGGTCTACCAACCATCTGCTCCAGTATCGCTATCTGCTTACTCACTGCACCCTGAGTGACATACAGCTCTTCTGCTGCTTTTGAAAAACTCTGATGATGAGCCACCGCGACAAACGATCGCAGGGCTTTAATCGAAGGGAGTTCGCTTCCTTTAAGCATAGGTATGAACCTATTCTTTTAATTCATACATGCAGAATAAGAGGCGTAATGGGCAGTTGTAAAGACAAGTATGGAGCCAAGCTAAAACAGCCTGTCTGATGACAGGCTGTTTTATGGTTATAAGCTGTTCTTGCGACTTGGCAGAAAAACCTCACCCAACATGCAACGAACACTACCACCACCGATTGATTCTATGGTCTGCACGTTGAATGGAAGAAGCTTACCATGGCTCGACAACTGAGCACGTTGTGCTGGTGAAAACGCGTCGAACGCCGATTGTGACATTGCGATCACTTTATCACCATTGACAGTTTCAAGCTCCAAGATATTGCCACAGAACTGGTTCATCTGCTCAAGGCTGATAGAGATAACCTGCTTATCTTTCGCAAGAGATTTGAGTACAAACCGACGCTCAAATTCTGGAATCACTTCATCGCAAATCACACAAAAATGTTCACCGATCGCCATCATTACATTGGTGTGATAAATAGGTTTTCCGGAGGGTAGTGCCGTCTGAAAAGACACCACACGCTCGTAACCGATTCTCTCAGCATAATCTTCCAACACTTCGCGGTCACAACGTTGTGAAAGCGCAGCATAAATGGTGCGATTAACATGATCAATCACCATTACACCTGTACTTTCTAAGTGTGCATTCTGTGTTAAGTAATCCGTCAACGAATCTTCGCTAGACACAGCTCGACCTGCTGCTTCTAGTGCTTGACGCAGAGCATCAGGGCGAACTTCCTGTTGACGATTCTCACATGCCATGGGGAAGGTGTAGAGAGCACCGTCAGCAGTGGTGCTGAACCAATTATTTGGGAATACGGCGTCTGGTGTTTCTACCGCACCAAGTGGGTAGTCAAATTCAACGACCTGAACACCAGCATGGCGCAATTGTTCAACCATAGTGTTGTACTCTTGCATTGCTTGATTGCGAACCTGTTCCGTTGTTTCGCTGACTTGATGTTGAAACTCATTGTCTCGAGCGGTTTCAGCATTAAACGCAAACTCTTTCGGTGGCACCATCACCACGCAGTTAGCGTTTTGCACTGTAGAAACTGACTTTTCTAGTTGTGTTTGCTGTTTGAACATTGCGATAGACTCGTTATATCTCACTCACTTACGTTGAATTGTAGACATATTGTTAAAACAAAAATGACTGAATTCACCCATTCTAACCGACACTAACCATGAATTTTTACTGTGAATATCATTTTTCTCAGTAAATTTTATTGCCAGCAAGACTTTTAAAACCGGTTGTATGAATAATATGCAGTAACTCGTATAACAATTGATTGAATTATGGTTACATTTCAAACATTAACGAGCTACCATATGACACAAACGCAATAGCCATCTCTGGCTCTCTCCTGCGTTGTGATATTTAAGGCGAGATATGTTTAAGAAATTTGAAGGATTCACAAAACCTTTTCCCGATGAAGAACCCTCTCAGCCACCGAGTGGGATCTTTGCTTTCTGTCGCTATTACACTCGTGGATTTGAGATCCCTCTGATCCTGATGTCATTAATGGCCACTGTGGTTGCGATAGTCGAAGTATCACTATTTGGTGCAATGGGCAACCTAGTCGACTGGCTATCGACCAGCAACCCGAACACCTTCTGGCAAGAAAACCAGTCACAGCTAATGCTGTATGGTGGCTTACTACTTATAGTGATGCCCATCTTGGTCGTCGCGTATTCTCTTTTGGTCCACCAGACATTGCTCGGCAACTACCCAATGTCGATTCGCTGGCTCGCGCATCGCTATCTACTCAAACAGAGCCTGAACTTCTATCAGGACGATTTTGCAGGCCGTGTTGCAACCAAAGTGATGCAAACATCTCTGGCCGTGCGTGAAACTGTGATGAAAACCATGGACGTTTTCGTTTATGTCTCAGTGTACTTTACCGCGATTGTCGTTCTTTTAGCGCAGGCTGACTGGCGTTTAATGATCCCAATGGTGATCTGGCTACTGTGTTATGTCTGCATTCAAATATACTTCGTTCCTAAGTTGAAGCAGGTCGCGTCAGAGCAAGCCGATGCACGTTCGACCATGACAGGCCGTATCGTCGATAGCTACACCAACATTGCGACCGTTAAATTATTCTCCCACAGCAAACGGGAAACGGTGTACGCAGAAAACGGCATGCGCGGCTTTCTTGATACCGTTTATCGCCAGATGCGTTTAGTGACTGGTTTTGACGTCGCTGTTGAGATAACCAACTACCTCCTAGTCTTCACCATAGGTGCATTGTCTATTTATCTATGGATGGACAACTCGATCAGCATTGGTGCCATCGCTATTGCGATTGCTCTGGCTCTACGTATTAACGGCATGTCGATGTGGATCATGTGGGAAGTAGGGGCTCTGTTTGAAAACATGGGAACCGTTGTCGATGGTATGAAAACACTCTCCAAACCCATTGATATTCAAGATAAAGATAATGCTAAGCCTCTTAAAGTTGAGCATGGTGGGATCGAGTTTGACAATGTTAGCTTCCATTATGGCGACGAAAACAAAGGGGTGATCAGCCACCTCAACCTGAATATTAAGCCAGGGGAAAAAGTCGGTTTAGTGGGTCGCTCCGGTGCAGGTAAATCCACCTTGGTCAATCTGCTTTTGCGTTTCCATGATGTTGAGAGCGGCAACATCAAGATCGATGGTCAGGTGATTTCTGATGTCACTCAAGATTCTCTGCGCAGCAATATCGGTATGGTGACGCAAGACACATCCCTGTTGCATCGTTCGATTCGCGACAACATCCTTTATGGTAACCCTGATGCCAGCGAAGAGGATCTGTTGCGTGCGACCAAACAAGCCCATGCACACGAGTTCATCGAGACGCTCAATGACCCGTTTGGCAACAAAGGCTATGATGCCCAAGTAGGTGAGCGAGGCGTGAAGTTGTCTGGCGGTCAAAGACAGCGAATTGCAATCTCGCGAGTATTACTCAAAGATGCGCCATTATTGATTCTGGATGAAGCAACTTCTGCACTGGATTCAGAAGTAGAAGCCGCCATTCAAGAAAGCCTCAATGAGCTAATGAAAGGAAAAACCGTTATCGCTATTGCACACCGCTTATCCACCATCGCTGCAATGGATCGTCTAATTGTCTTGGATAAAGGCCAAATTGTTGAACAAGGTACTCATCAGGAACTGATTCAAAACAAAGGGATTTATGCCCAGCTGTGGGCCCACCAAACGGGTGGTTTTATCGGCGACGAAGACCGACAAAAGCAAACCGCATAATCCGGACTATTGTAAAGCATGAAAGCAGAGGCTGGTCTCTGCTTTTTTGTTTTCTATATTCATTCTGCCGTGGCAATTGAGATATAATCGCGCCATTCACAATCAATAGTTTCCCATACAATCAATGAATAAAAGTTTACTGACCAATTTACTGGCGCTGGCATTGCTGGCTGGCGGTTATCAAACCGACAACCAAATCGCGTTTTACGCTGGCCTGTTCGCTTTTTCTGGCGCTATTACCAATTGGCTGGCAATTCATATGCTGTTTGAGAAAGTTCCTGGACTTTACGGCTCAGGGGTCATTCCAGCCCGATTTGAAGAGTTTAAGAGTGCCATCAAAGCCCTAATGATGGAGCAGTTCTTCACTGAGAAAAACATCGATCGATTCCTAAACAAAGAAATGTCAGGAAAGTCACTGAACCTTGAACCCGTACTTGAAAAAGTCGATTTCAATCCAACGTTTGATTCACTAGTGAATGTGATTGCTAATTCTTCGTTTGGCAGCATGCTGGCCATGTTTGGTGGTGCAGAAGCCCTTCAACCATTAAAAGAGCCTTTTGTTGAGAAGATGCAGAAAGCCGTTGTTGAAATCAGTCAGAGTAACGTGGTTAAAAAAGCACTAAAAAGCCAACTTGAATCACCAGCTATGATGGAAGAAATTCAAGCGAACATTGAAAACATCATCGATCAGCGCCTCAATGAATTAACACCAAAATTGGTCAAAGAGATCGTTCAGAAAATGATTAAAGAGCACCTAGGCTGGTTGGTCGTTTGGGGCGGTGTTTTTGGTGGCCTGATTGGTGTCGCATCATCATTCATCGCTTAGATAGCCCGATAAAAGATAGGTAAAACGGGAAGCTGGCGCTTCCCGTTTTATTATCTAGAGTGTCGCGATCAAATCCGCATTCACACCAAAACTGGTTTTATGCTCTTCGATGACCACTTCGCTTCGCGTCTGGATAACCCCGGGTAAAGTGCCAAGTTTGGTTGACATAAAATACTGGTACGCCTTCATATCTTTGACTCGTACTTTTATCATGGTATCAAAGTCACCAGATAACGAATAACACTCTTCGATCTCCGGCATATCTTCGACGGCTTTGGCAAACTTTTCAAAAATCGAAAAGCTGGTCTGATCAAGGCGGATATGAATGAAAACTTGCACATCCAAGCCAAGTTTCTCTGGATTCAGTTCAGCGTGATAACCTTTGATATAGCCCTCTTTTTCCAGTCGTTTAACGCGATCAGAACACGGGGAAGTGGTCAGGTTCACTTGTTTTGCCAGTTCGACAACAGGAAGGCGCCCTTTAAGATTTAGGGTGCGAAGGATTTCACGGTCAATTCTATCTAAGTCCATTTAACGCTCTGATTCGATGTGTTTCTTTATGCTTATCATAATCGAAACAAGGCAATGAAACCTAACAAAGCAGCCGACTTAGACGCATTTTTATCGACAATAATGGAAACTTAAGCGGCTTCAACGTTCGAGAGCTCACCCTCTTCGACTAAGTCTGCCTGAGTGTTGCACACTCGACAAAACGTCTGTTTTTCCATTTTTACATAGTGTGCGCCCTGAAAGAGGGTGGCAAAGAAGCACGCCAAACTCTTTTTCACCGAGTTATGCTCTGCTTGGCATCGCTTCATAACCACTTTGTGGTCAGTCACTTTCTCGCAGCAATGGCAATATACCTGAGGCATTTTCTATCTCCGTGATTGAAGGCATTATTGATAGTCGACATATTAGTAAGGCCTTAGTTCCAATTGCTCAAATTTTCATTTTCAATTTGTGAGCCAAGTTCAATTATTAATCAATTTCATTAAAAAAGCCCCGAATATCGGGGCTTTATGTTTCGTCAATTTACCGCTTATTCTAGCTCAGTAAGCTGTTTTTCAAACTTCGCATGCTGTGCTTTCACAGATTCTTCTGGTTCACCTGTCATTAGGCTCACAACCACAATGGCGATAGAAGAGAAGATGATTCCCGGAACGATTTCGTAAACATCGAACCAACCGCCGGTTAGCTGCTTCCATACAACGATAGTTACACCGCCAATCACGATACCCGCAAGCGCACCGTTACGGTTCATACGAGACCAATACAAGCTAAGAATCAGTGCCGGACCGAATGCTGCACCAAAGCCTGCCCAAGCGTAAGAAACCAGACCAAGTACGGAACTGTCTGGTGTCATGGCAAGGATTAGCGCAACAATAGAAATCACCACGACTGCAATACGGCCAACCATGACAATCTCTTCAGATGTCGCGTCTTTTTTCACAAGCTGCTTGTAGAAGTCTTCTGCCAATGCTGAAGAAGAAACCAACAGTTGAGAGTCAGCTGTACTCATGATTGCAGCTAAGATCGCCGCTAGAAGCACACCAGCAACCACTGGATGGAAGATCGAGTTCACCAATAGCATGAAGATCTTCTCTCCATCATCAATGGATACACCAGAGTTGGTCACATAAATCAGACCAACCAAACCAACCAGCATTGCACCAACCATAGACAATGCAGTCCAAACCACGGCAATGCGACGAGCGGTGGTCAAATCTTTGTTACTACGCGCTGCTTTGAAACGCGCCAGAATGTGTGGCTGACCAAAGTAACCTAAACCCCACGCAACCAAAGAGATGATCGCAATCGCTGACAACGGCTCACCTTTAGTATCATTCCACAATGTCAGAAGCTGAGGATTGATGTTGGTTAGGTCAGCACTGAGTTGTCCAACACCACCTTCCATAGCAGCAATAGGCACAATCATCAGAGCTGCGGACATCAAAAGGCCTTGGACAAGGTCAGTCCAAGAGACTGCTAAGAAGCCACCGAACAATGTGTAAGAAACCACACAGACGGTACCGATAATAACTGCTGTGGTGTAATCCAGTCCGAATACTGTTTCAAACAGTTTTCCGCCCGCTACCAGACCGGAGCTGGTATAGAAAAGGAAGAATAAAAGGATAAAGAAAGCAGAGATAACCTGAATCAGTTTCGAATTATCGTTAAAACGGCGTGAAAAGAATTCGGGTAAGGTCAAAGCGTCTGTCGTAATACTATACGTACGTAGACGTTTGGCACTGATTAGCCAGTTTAGCCAAGTACCCACTAGCAGACCACCAGCTAGCCAGAAAGCCTCAATACCCGATGCATACGCATAGCCAGGCAAGCCAAGTAGCAACCAACCACTCATATCAGATGCACCCGCTGATAGCGCCGCAGGCCAAGGGCCCAATGAACGCCCACCCAAGAAGTAATCGGTGGAGTTTTTCGTTCGTTGGTATGCAATAACGCCTATTGCCAGCATCAGAATTAGATACGCAATAAACGTGGTCGTAATAGCAAAGCTATTTTCCATGTGTTTGTCCTCTTATAAAAGATCGCCTTCCATGAACGCCCTCACTTACACTGAGTGAGGGCTCTCTGAGAAAGGATTAGTGGGCTTCACTCCCAAGCTCGAGCAAGGTCGCGTTACCACCCACTGCTGTTATATTTATTGTTCTCGTCCGCTCTGTGATAAAGCGAAGCGATAGGTATGGATCGTGTGCGACCGGAGTCGCTGTCACATCCGTTTCAGAAACTAGGCCAACAATTGCACCTGAACGTTTCGCTAATTGACGGTTGATTGTTTGCTCAACCTCTTGATTCCCTATATATCCGACACTACGTACATCTGACTCCAACAATTGATGATAAGCATCGAGAGAAGCAAATTGTAATAGGTTCATAGGTAAAGAAGACTGCGTATAGGCAGCTTCCAAATTTTGGGTAAATTGCGTGTCATCACTACATAAGATGACACTGTTACCCGCAATCAATGCAGCAGTCACCTGTGCAATCGTTGCTTGTTGTGCTGACTGTAACGACTCATCTTGAATGATCAGTGCTACACCTCGACCTGCAGTATACAGTTCGTTAGTTTCCCCAGTAGGGCCTACCAGTTGATGCGTTTCAGCTAACAATGCTGAGGCGTGTTCAATATGGTATCCCATTACAGACGCTAAATTCGGCTGTCTAGAATGCAGAGCCTGCTTGAAAGCAAGTAAACACTCACTTTTCGAATCAAAGTTAGTTAGATTCCAGTTTTCCCACGCTGAAAAAGCATCAGAAAAACGAGTTACTTGATGAACCATAATCTTTCTCCTTGCCTACAGATTAAGAAAACGAAGTTTGCGTAAAGCGGAATAGGTAGTGCGGGCCGCCAGCTTTAGGCCCTGTACCTGAAAGGCCCTGACCACCGAATGGTTGCACGCCAACAACAGCCCCGACCTGGTCACGATTGATGTAGCAGTTACCCACACGTGCATGTTTTTCAATCCAGCGGTAAGTGGTTTCATTGCGGCTATGAATACCCATAGTCAAACCAAAACCAGTGCTGTTAATACGCTCAACAATTTGATGAAGTTCGTTCGCTTTAAAGCGAACAATATGCAAAATTGGACCAAACTGCTCTTCTTCAAGACAAGCAATATCGCGAATTTCAAAAGCACTTGGTGCCACGAAATCACCATGTTGATGTTCTTCACCCAAAGTCAACTCAGCCACTTTCTTTTCCGTGGCCGTCATACGCTCAATATGCTTAACTAATTTAGTTTTTGCTGTCGTATCGATAACCGGTCCAACATCCGTGGAATGCAGATAAGGAAGGCCTACGCTCAGTTCTTGCATGGCACCCTGAATCAGTGCAACGATGCGGTCGGCAATATCTTCTTGCACATACAGTACGCGTAGAGCACTACAACGTTGGCCTGCGGAGGCAAACGCTGAACGAATAACATCACGCACAACCTGCTCAGGAAGTGCAGTACTATCAACAATCATTGCATTTTGGCCGCCCGTTTCAGCGATGAAAGGGACAGGAGCCGCATCACGAGACGCTAAGGTTTGATTAATTCGTTGCGCTGTTGCCGTTGAACCGGTAAAGGCGACACCAGCAATAGCAGGATGAGAGGTCAAGGCTGAACCAATTTCAGCACCACGACCTGGCAGCAATTGAATCGTGCCAGCAGGGAAGCCCGCTTCATTCATCAACTCGACGGCACGTGCAGCAATCAAACTGGTTTGCTCTGCCGGCTTCGCGACCACAGTGTTGCCTGCGACGAGAGCAGCTGTAATTTGACCGAGGAAAATCGCCAGTGGGAAGTTCCAAGGGCTGATACACACAAACACGCCGCGTCCTTGACGAGATATTGTACGTGCCTGTCCATCAAAACCGTCTAGGCGGATTTCACCCAAAGCGTCGACCTGCTTAGCGTAGTAGCGACAAAAGTCGACAGCTTCACGAACTTCATCAATGCTATCATGGATTGTTTTACCCGCTTCCTGATGGCACAGCGCCACAAGTTCAGCAAGGTTGGCTTCCAGTAGCTCTGCCAGTTTATCCAGCATAGCCGCCCTCTGCGCTTTATCACTGACATGCCATTCAGCAAACGCCTGCTGCGCACCATCAATAGCAGCGGAAACATGATCAAGAGTTGCGAAGGCAACCTGACCCACCTCAATGCGGCGGTCATAAGGCGCTGTTACCGCTTCAACATTGATATTTTCCTTGATCATGCTTTCGGCATGATCCTGACCATTGATAATCGGACCTGCTCGCCACTGATTCTTCAAGAAGCTTTCGACAGACTGCTCAAATGGTTTGGCTTCTGATTCAATATCCAAGTTCACACCATAAGAGTTTTGGCGCTCAGGGAAGACCTGCGGAGGCAGTGGTATCTTAGCGTTGTTCAAGGTATCGAACGCTTTTAGCATATCGACAGGGTGCTGAGTCAGCGTTTCTACCGGGCAACGAGCGTCGACTAAGCGGTGGACAAACGAACTGTTTGCACCGTTTTCAAGAAGGCGACGAACCAAATACGGCAACAGATCTTTGTGGCTGCCGACTGGCGCGTAGATACGCACAGATTGCTGATACGCTTCCATCGCGTGGTTGTACAGGGAATCACCCATACCGTGCAAGCGCTGGAATTCGTAATCTTTGTGCTGAGCCATAACTGCAATAGACGTCACCGTCTGAGCGTTGTGGCTCGCAAATTGAGGGAAGATGTTGCCACGCACATTCTCAGAAAGTAGGAATCGCGCACACGCTAAGTAAGCAACATCCGTCGCCTCTTTGCGAGTGTAAACAGGATAGTTATCGTAACCAGCCTGTTGAGACCATTTGATCTCACTATCCCAGTACGCGCCTTTCACTAGACGCAGAGGGATCAAATCCCCCTGCTCTTTTGCCAAGCCGTTAATCCAAACCAATACAGGCAGTGCACGCTTTGAATAGGCCTGAATCACCAAACCAAACTTGCCCCAACCTTTCACTAGGTCGCTGCGATATACTTTCTCGAATAACTTCAGCGATAGTTCAAGACGGTCGGCTTCTTCCGCGTCGATTGTGATAGCAACATCGAGCTCAACAGCTCGGCGAAGAAGTTGCATCAAAGTATCCGCTAATTCCGTCAGAACACGTTCTTCGTTGGCCACTTCGTAGCGTGGATGTAGGGCTGACAACTTGATAGACACTGAAGGCGCTGGGCTAGTGTCTAAGCCATATTTGTCGCGGCCAACCGCTTCAATCGCCATCAGGTAATCTTTGAAGTATTTATTGGCATCTGCTGTCGTCAGTGCAGCTTCACCCAACATATCATAGGAATAGGTAAAGCCTTTATCACGCATGGTGCGACCGTTTTTCTGCGCTTCGGCAATACTGCGTCCTAGAACGAACTGGTGGCCCATCACTTTCATCGCCTGATGCATCGCTTTACGGATAACAGGCTCTGACATTTTGTTAACCAGACGGTTAACCGCAGAAACAGGGCTTTGTGACTCAGCTTCTGACAAACCAACCACTTTACCCGTCAGCATCAAACCCCATGTCGACGCATTCACAAATACAGAATCTGAATTCTTTAGGTGAGATTTCCAATCGGCAACACTCAGCTTATCTCGGATCAGCGCATCAGCCGTTGCAGAGTCAGGTATACGCATCAAAGCTTCGGCAAGACACATCAACAAAATGCCTTCTTGAGTATCTAGGCTGTATTCGAGTAGCAAGGCGTCAATCATCTGGATTGATTTCTTGTCAGCACGAATCGATTCGATAAGCTGGGTGGTCTTGTCGCTAATTTGTGCTTTTTCAGCATCAGTAGGGATTGCCAGAGGCAACAGTTGTTCAAGCCATTGGGATTCGTCCACCATGTAAAGTGGCGAGATCAATGACCATAACTTATCAAGCGGCTGCTCGACAAACTCGGCATTCAACACATCAGTTGCTGTAAACATGCGTTTTCCTCAATCTCAAACCTGATAAATTCATCAGGGTTCTTACAATGGCTTGCAGTGTATTTTGAGCGCGACCGGATTACTTGTCAAAAACTCCGAGTTTTTTGCTAAAAACTCTGATTATTAACAAAACAAAAACAGAGTCACATGCATATGAGCAAAATAATATATGGTTATTCTTTTCTTATTTAACCAAATTGTTTCTTGTAACTGGAGGGAGACATACCTTGCAGACGAGAAAATGTATGGGTGAAAGTGCTTTGCCCAGAAAAGCCTGTTAGTTCAGCGACCTGGCCCAATGAGAGGTGGCCTTTTTCAATCAAGGATTTCGCCATGTCAATGCGCTTACCCAACACATATTGGTGAGGTGTGATGCCCATTTGTTCTTTAAAAAGATTATGAAACTGACTCTCTCCAAGAAACACACTACCAGCCAATTGAGCAACAGATATCTTCTGACTCAAATGCTGTTCTATGTAGCGGTCAATCGCCTCCAGATCGAAACGAGACGCTTTGTGAGGGGTGACAAATGTCGACATATGTCGCTGCAGAAGAGCAATCACCGTGTCATTGCACGCACGACTAAGAAGCAAGTCTTCTGGGCTAGAGTACATTTCCGCGACTAGCATCTGTATCAGTTTCTGGATTTGAACATCAAGCTGGAAGTAGGTATCGCGCTGATTGATTTCATTTAGCTTTTGTAGCATCAAAGGATCCCCCTCTGATGGAGCCGGCATATTCAATACCAGAATGTCAGACTGGTCCACAACGCCACCAAAAGCATGACCTGAGCCAGACGTCACAACGCAACCCTGACCAGGCCCGACCAAGTTACCAAAACCGCTAACCTCAAATTCTGCTTGCCCTTTCAGGCCAATGACGATCTGGGTATAACTATGGTCATGACAGTCCATATAAGATGGTAATGTCACCAGCTCAGCAGGCTTGGGTGACAAAAGTTTGGCATCATCGCCCATAATAGGGGGGAGCTTAAATGAACTCATAGTACGATTCTGTGATCTCAAGTGGTACTGGCTTCGCATGTTATACCAAAATCTTCCCAATCCGAAATTTATCCTGATATATGCAATTGGGTACATCATCACATTATTGAATGTTCATAAAACCGAACCATAGTGGTTAAAAAATGAGCTTAATTTATTTTCGGAAGAATGATCAAGTGCACATAAATTACGGTTTATGTCACTTCTAGCAACATTTCTTTTTGCAGATGTTCAATCTTCACTTGCATATTTCCCCAATCAACTCAAAATGATAGGTAGCATCCAAGTTTTATATACATTCAATTTAGATTCGTCTGCCCAAAAGTTGACTAATCTGTTAAAAAGAAAGATGCAGGGATAAAAGAAAACTTGGGAAAGGCAGGGATACATGGACTGTCAAAAGTTTGTCTTTTTTTGGTTTTACGTTGGTAATATGAAACGTTAATTGTTGCAGGGAAATATGATAACACGTCGCATCCCAGCGCTTTTAATTGCGCTAAGCCCTTTATGGGTATCGACTTCGGTTTTTGCGGAAACGGCTGACTCTGCCGATCCTGTCGCAGCTATCGATGCTAAGTTAGAAAACAAACAAAGTGAACTACAAGCGTTAAGCACTGAGTTCGAAGGTGAATCCGATCGTTTACAACAGCTTAGGGCTGAACTGACTAAATACCAGCGTGAAGAGCAAGAGCTCAACGCGAAACGCAACCGCGCTAAGTCTGCACTGGACAAACAATATAATCGCCTGTTAGACGACCCAGATGTTGATCTACTTTCTTTCCAACAAGAATACCAACAAGCTTGGTCTTCGGTGAAAGAAAATCAAACACAAATTCTTGAGCAAGAGCAAACCATTACAGAACAGGAAATGCGTTTGTCACAAATCAAACAGAAACGCTCTCGTATTAACTCCGAGTTGTCTTATCTCAAAGAACAGAAAGTAGAAGCGCGCGTTAAACGACTCGACGCAGAACTACGCGAAAGTGACGTTCTCAACACTGCGTTTAAAACTACGTGTTCTGCAACCATGACGCTAGGTGAGTGTACCAATCAGGGTAAATACCTAACAAAGCAACGTGCGGTGAATACCTTCAAATCTAAGCTGCTTGACGGTCTGACGGAAGCAACTCTTGCTAAGCAAAATCTAAAGGGCGTTCAGCTCAATGTGTTTGTTCAGGAAAGCCAAATTATTCGTTCGGGCTTCGAAGGCAACAACAGTTACTTTACTGAAATGCAAGCACAATTGCAGGCTCGTCCAGAAGCTTCAGCCGCTTGTAAATTACTGAATGTCTCGTCGCGTTACTGTCTAAATGGAGCACAAGTAACAAAGAAAGACCAAAGCAGCAGTAACAAAGAGAAAAGCTGGGCAAATATTACTATTCGATCAGACCAGTATGAAGATCGCGTCACCATTAATGGCGTAAACTACGGAAGCACGCCTGTCGAAGTTGTCCTTCCTAGAGGCAAACATCAGTTCACAGTCTCTAAAGATGGTTACCAGACATACAACCGCACCATAGCCGTCAATGGCAATGATACAGTATGGGTCAAGTTACGACCTGATTCAGATATTTAACACACTTCTCTTTTCAGAAAGAGGGGGATTGCACAAAATTGGCCAAAAACGCCATTTTATCGTAAGTTATCGCTTTATAACTTAAGAAAAAATGGCGCTTTCGTTTAGAATAAGCCCATTATATAGAAAAGAATTGTAGAAATAGATAATGCGAACTGGTTTACCAACGCTCCTTCTTGCTTTGTCACCTTGCTTCATCTCAGCCAGTGTTTTGGCTCAGGAGGCTCGCGATCCTATTGTTGTTCTCGATCAACAGTTGTTTGACAAACATGAAGAGCTGAAAGCGGCAACACGAGCTCGGGATGAGCAAAATGCGAAATTTGAAGAGCAACAGCAGGTTGTCGCTCAGTTAACCAAGCTCGCCAAATCTCTGGACGAAACGCTAAACGAAGCCAAGACGAGCCTCGAAAACGATTACTCCAGAATGATTGAAGATCCGAATATTGATCTGGCTGCAACACAGAAAAAGTACCAAGACGCTTGGTCAAAAGTGAAACAGAATCAAAGCCAACGTCTATCTGGAGAACAAGAACTTCAAGAACTACAGCATCAATTGGATCTCGCCAATAGCGAAGTTGAAGCCATTGAGCAAAGCATTGACGCTCTGGACCAGAATAAACTTCGTGCCCGCGCTGAACGCCTTCAGGAAGAACTCCAACAAGCGCATTCATTGTCCGTCAGCTTTACTAACCGCTGCCAAGCAGACATGACTATCGCTCAGTGTGACCGTCAGACACGTGACCTTGCCCTGCAAAAAGCCGTTAAACAATTTCAGTCAGAGCTGGTTGCCACGACCAGTGAACCACAAGTGGTTAAGTTAAATGCCAACAAGGTTCCTTTCAATATCCATGTACTCCGCTCTAGAGCCAAAGAGTCTGGCTTTTATGATGGTGTTCGCTATCGAAGCCTGATGGATGTTGAAATGCAAGCTCGTCCGACACAAAGTGCTGCCTGTACGTTGCTCGGCATCGACAAGCAATATTGCTTTGAGCCAGAGACGTTAAATGACAAAGACACATTGGTCAGCAATAAAGAAGTCGCTTGGGTCACCTTAACAATTCGTTCAAACCTTTTTGATGATAAAGTCGCGATCAATGGCGTGAACTACGGCAGCACGCCTGTAGAAGTGATGCTTCCTGTCGGTCCACATATGATCACGGTCGAAAAAGAGGGTTATCGCTCCTTCCACCGTGAATTGACCGTACGACGTGATCAAAACCTTCGAGCCGTATTGGTTGAAAAAGCCAACCCTCTACGCGAAGGGGATAAGTTTGCGGACTCTCTAGGCTCAGGTCTTCAAGGCCCTGAGCTCTCTACCATTCTTTCAGGTCAGTACATTCTTGGTGAACACGGTTCCAAACAGCTACAGCTTAAACACCCTTTTGGCTTCGGTACAACACCCGTGACGGTTGGGCAATTCAAGACTTTTATTGATGCAACTAACTACCAAACGGATGCAGAGTTAAAGAACACCTGTACCGCCATTGTTAAAGGCGAAGTGACACCCATTGCCAAAGGTTACTGGCGAAATCCTGGATTTAAACAGGCGTCAAACTCACCCGTTGTTTGTGTCAGTCGAAATGATGCCCAAGCCTATGCTAACTGGTTGAGCAGCAAAACGAAGCATAGGTACAGACTACCCAGTGAAGATGAGTGGGAAATTGCCGCCCGAGCGGGGGCTGAAACTCATTATTGGTGGGGAGACCAGTTTATTCCAAACCAAGCCAACACGGGCTGGGGAGGCACGTCTTGGTCAAACAAAAGCACTTCACCAGTCAACGCTTTCAAACCTAATCGCTTAGGTATTTATGATACTGTAGGCAATATATGGCAATGGACAAGTGATAGCCGTGGGCTACTCAAAGGTGGTGCATGGAACTTCTCTCCAGATATGGCAGCAGCGCATCAACAGCTTTCCTTATCAAGCTCGTCAGCGGCCAACTATGTTGGTTTCCGTGTGGTACGTGATATCAACTAAGATGACATAACTATTGCTTTAAGGGGGGATTTCCCCCCTTTTTCATGTGTTAAATTTAGATAGAATTTACTCCGAGCTCATCTGACGAGGTTTTGGCTTCCACATACCACAAACTCTACTACGCACTCAACTTTCAGTGGTACTGAATAATGAATACGCCGCGTAAAGCGGCGTATTGTTGATATTGGTAAAGGAATCTTAAGGAGCGAGTCGGTCGATATGCCATTCATTCTCGGCCTTTGAGAACAAGAATCTGTCGTGGAGACGGTGATCACCACCTTGCCAAAATTCAATACTTTCAGGCTTAATGCGAAACCCTCCCCAAAAAGAAGGAACAGGGATCTCACCTTGCGCAAACTTCTGTTTTAGCTCCAAAAACTTACCTTCGAGTACTCCTCGAGTCGAAATTCGACTACTTTGCTTACTCGCAATTGCAGCGAGTTGACTCTCTTTTGGTCGTGAAGAGAAGTACTTAATGTTCTCTGTAATACTCAGTTTTTCAGCGACGCCCGTAATGTGAACCTGACGCTCGAGTGGATGCCATGGAAAATGTAAGCTGACTCGCGAATTACCTTCAATTTGCTGCGCTTTGCGACTACCTAGGTTGGTATAGAATACGAAACCCTGCGCATCGACATGCTTGAGCAACACAATTCGCTGGAAAGGCTGACCATGCTCGTCGACCGTCGCCACTGTCATTGCCGTCGGATCAGTGAGCTTAGCGTCAATCGCTTGTTGTAACCACAAATCAAACTGCTCTACTGGGTTGGCTTTAAGGTCTTTTCTGCGTAACCCACCCTTGCTGTACTCACGGCGGATATCTTCGAGTTCCATCTTCTCTCCTGCGAAATTTTTTTGCTGATTGTGCGCTCATATATACATGAACACAACCCTATGTGCCATCTTGTCGTAGGCATTTTAGGCATATGGAATACTATCTATTGGTAAATGACCAGTTATTGAGAAAAATCATCATGTATACTTAGCACAACTGATTGATTGTTTTCTATTATTTAAGTGCTTGATACAGAGTATCGTTCTAAAACTGCACCTTAACATTTAACAGATTGGATAATAGAATCCAATATATACCCAGTAATAACAAGGAATCTCAATGAGTCAGAGCCATTACAACAAGCTCTCGGATAACGAACTTGATTATGTAGATGACAAAACGGCAGCGCTTTTACTCAATACGCCGAATAGCGCTCGCGTCATGCTCTGGGTGATGGTTTTATTCTTTGTCCTTGCTGGCATATGGGCTTCTTGGGCACAAATCGATAAAGTCACCGTTGGGCAAGGAAAGGTTGTTCCCTCTTCTCAAATACAGGTTGTCCAAAACCTTGAAGGTGGGCTGGTCAAAGAGATTCTTGTCCGTGAAGGTCAAGTCGTTCAAAAAGGCCAGCAGTTACTGTTAATCGATGACACTCGCTTCCGTTCAGACTTTCGTGAGCGAGAGCAACAAGTGGCCAACCTAACTGCGAGTGTATTGCAACTGTCAGCGTCAATTGCGAGTGTTACTATCAATGAAGATTTCAGCGAGAAGTCTTGGCAGCAAAGTGTCCAACTTGATTTCAGCAAACTTGCTTTTCCTCCACAACTTGAAGAAACGCAACCAACATTAGTTCAGCGTCAACGAGCCGAGTACAGTCAGGATTTAAACAATCTCCGAAATCAGATTTCATTGTTCGATCAACAGGTCAAACAAAAACAGCAAGATTTGGTTGAGATTCAAGCTCGCGTAAAAAATTTACGTGAAAGCTACAACTTTGCTCGCAAAGAGCTGGAGATCACTCAACCACTGGCGGATGAAGGGGTGGTGCCTCGGATAGAGCTACTCAAGCTCCAGCGCCAAGTGAACGATACCCGCCGCGAAATGACCTCCAGTGAACTCAAAGTCCCTGTCCTCCAATCTGCGATTAAAGAATCCATGCTAAGCCGCATTGACGCTGCGCAAAAGTTCCGTTCAGAGCAACAAGAGAAACTCAATGAGGCTCAAGATAAGCTGTCATCGTTGACCGAATCGACCGTAGGCCTAGAAGACAGAGTCAATCGAACCATTGTCATGTCACCCGTGACAGGCACCGTCAAAACGCTCAATGTCAATACAGTTGGCGGAGTGATACAGCCAGGCATGGACATTGTCGAAATCGTACCAAGCGAAGATACACTTCTGGTTGAAGCTAAGATAGCACCGCAAGACATCGCCTTTCTTCGTCCAGAACTACATGCCATCGTCAAGTTTAGTGCCTACGACTTTACCAAATATGGCGGCTTAGAAGGCACTCTGGAACATATCAGCGCAGATACTACCACCGACGAAGAAGGAAACAGCTTCTATTTGGTAAGGGTTCGAACCAAAGAAACGAGCCTGAATAACGATACTTCTTTGCCTATCATTCCCGGTATGACAGCTTCGGTAGACATCATCACAGGCAAAAGAACCGTTATGGAATACTTACTCAAGCCGATTCTGGGCGCAAAAGACAACGCACTGAAGGAATAACAATGCAAACAGTGGTAACTGCACGTAAGGTCAGAGTTAGCTAAGATGAAGTACTGGCTAGCGGCTCTGTTTATCATTTTGGCTTCTACAGCCTCACAGGCGCTTAATACTCAAGAGCAGCGTTGGATTGAGGCTGTACGCAATACCTACGGAGATAGAGCAGGGAAACGAGTCGAAACCTGGCGCCGAGAAATGGAACAATTTAAAGGCCTTTCAGAAAGACAAAAACTGACGGAAGTGAACCATTTTTTTAACCAACTGAATTTCGTTAATGATGACCGTTTATGGGGCAAGAAAGACTACTGGGCAACACCACTAGAGTTCCTTGGTAGCAATGCGGGTGATTGTGAGGATTTTACTATCGCCAAGTATTTTTCTCTTCTCGAATTAGGTGTCTCAGATCAAAAACTCCGCTTGGTGTACGTTAAAGCAATCACACTTAACCAGTTTCACATGGTGCTTGCGTACTATTCCAAACCTAGTGCGGAGCCAATTCTGCTGGACAACATCGATCCGGAGATCAAAAAAGCGTCTAAACGTAGAGATTTATTACCGATTTACAGCTTCAATGGTAAAAACCTGTGGCTGATGAAATCAAAACAAGGACAACTGGCAGGAAAGTCATCCCGACTAAGCTTATGGAATGACCTTCGTGCCCGAGAAAAATCACTCAAACTGAATAAACCAATAGTCAATTACGATGAGTAGGCAATATGACTTTATATAAACAGCTTGTCGCGGGAATGATTGCTGTATTTTTGATGCTGATGGCCTCAGTCTTCATCATTGAATTTAACACCACGCGCAATAACTTAGTGCAACAGCAGCGCTCAGAAGTAAATAACACCATCAATACCGTTGGCTTGGCGCTGGCTCCCTATTTAGAGAACAAAGATCAAGTGGCAGTAGAGTCTGTTATTAATGCTCTTTTTGACGGCAGCAGCTACTCAATCGTTCGACTGATATTCCTAGACAACGGCGAAGAAGTCCTGCGCTCTTACCCCGTCAAACCTCTCGATGTTCCTGAGTGGTTTACCAGACTACATTTGTTTGAAAAAATTCATGAACGTCGCGTGGTGACGAGCGGATGGATGCAACTGGCGGAAGTGGAAATCGTTAGTCATACTGGGGATGCCTACACCCAGTTATGGAACGCATTCGAGCGCCTAGTCATCGCTTTCAGCCTAATCTTCACTATCGGTCTTCTTGCCATCGCCTTCATTCTCAAACGTGCACTGCACCCACTTCAGCTCATCGTGGAGAAAATGGAGCAAGTCGCACAAAATAATTTTGGAGAACCGCTTCCAAGGCCAACAACGAAAGATTTAATTTACGTCGTCGACGGTATTAATAGCATGTCAGCTCAAGTCGAACTGTCGTTTAAAGCTCAAGCAAAAGAGGCTCAACAACTGCGTGAACGCGCCTACATTGATCCCGTCTCTGCTCTGGGCAACCGTGCATACTACATGAGCCAACTTAACTCATGGCTTGGCGAAGGCGGCTTCGGTGGCGTCGCTATTTTAGAAGCCAGCTTTATTCATGAGCTATACGAAGAGAAAGGCTATGAGGCTGGTGATGGCATGGTTCGCGAACTCGCAGACCATCTAAAAGTTTCTTTGACGTCACCTGATGTGACTCTAGCTCGAATCTCTTCTGCGGAATTTGGCATTATTTTGCCCAATGTGGACGAAACCGACCTTAAACTCATGTCCGAAAGCATTGTCACCTATGTTCAGGATATCAACGCCGATCCAACAGGCATGGCCACCTCCAACCTATCACTCGGTGTTGTCTACAGTGAAACGACTAAAAACCCATCTGAAATTTTGACCATGTTGGACAACGCACTGGCAATCTCCAAATCAGACCCAGAAATAACTTATGGCTATGTCACAGGTGACAACTCTGAAAACTTGATGGGCAAACAGCAATGGAAAAGCTTGGTTGAGGAAGCAATCAGTAACGATTGGTTCCAGTTCCGATTCCAGGCCGCTAATGACGAAGGAGGCAAGACTTATCATCGCGAAGTCTTTTCCGCAATTGAAAAGAATGGTGAACGCTTCAGTGCTAACCAGTACCTGTTTGCCTTAGAACAGCTCAATGCTAGCCACCTGTTTGATGAGTACGTGACCAAATCTATTATCAATCGCCTTGAGAAAGACGAATTTTCTGAGCCTGTTGCCATCAACATCTCGCAAAGCAGTATTGCTCAACCCAGCTTTATTCGCTGGATCACGCAAATGCTCAACCGCCACCGCTCCGTGGCCAGTCTTCTGCATTTCGAAATACCAGAAAGCTGCTTCGTCAACACCCCACACCATACCGCTTTATTCTGTAATGCAGTCCGCGGTGCGGGGGCTGACTTTGGGGTAGATAACTATGGGCGCAACTTCCAGTCACTAGACTACATTAACGAGTTTCGTCCGGCGTACGTTAAACTAGATTATCTGTACACACACCATCTGGATGATGAAAAACAGAAGTTCACTCTGACATCCATTTCACGTACGGCATATAACCTTGGTATTAAAACGATTGCGTCGCGAGTTGAGACACAAACCCAATTGGATTTCTTGTCTGAACACTTTATTGATGTCTTCCAAGGCTTCATTGTAGATAAGTAAAAGGTTATCGATGCAGGATCCTTTGTTAAATTCGCTGATTTACGTCAGCCGCTATTACGGTCTGGCTAACTCGCCAGAAGCCTTGATCAATGGTTTGCCTTTAACCGAAGGCAAGCTAACACCATTTTTGTTCCCTCGTTCGGCTGAGCGCGCAGGTCTGGTCGCTAAAGAAAATCGTTCCAAACTCGAAGATATTTCAGATCTCGTTTTGCCTGTGGTGCTGCTACTGAAAAGTGGTGACGCTTGTGTTCTCAATACTGTCAACAGCGAAAAAAGAGAAGCTGAAATCGTCACGGGCGAATCTGGATTAGTACCTATTGCCATCCCACTCGAGGAACTGGAAGAGCTCTATATTGGTCGCTACTTTCTGGTTAAGAAACAATTCCGTTACGATGAACGCTCTCCTGAAGTACTTAAGACGCGTGAAGGACATTGGTTCTGGAGTACAATCTGGCAGTCAAAAAACATCTATCGTGATGTATTGATCGCTTCGATTCTGATTAACCTTTTTGCCATAGCCGCCCCTATGTTCACTCGCTTGGTTTACGATAAGGTGGTTCCAAACCTTGCCTTTGAGACCTTGTGGGTGTTGGCCAGTGGTATTTTTGTTATCTTCCTGTTTGATCTCACGCTTAAAATAATGCGCAGCTACTTTATTGATGTTGCGGGTAAAAAATCGGACATTCTGATTTCATCGAAGCTGTTTAGCAAAGTGCTCGGTATTCGCATGGAGGCAAAACCACCTTCCGTAGGCGCTTTCGCTCGTCACTTGCAAGAGTTCGAGTCCATACGGGAGTTTTTCACCTCTGCCACTATTGGCTCTTTGATTGACCTGCCGTTTGCCTTACTGTTCCTTGTTTTGATTTGGCTAATGGCCGGCAGTCTAGTCCTAGTGCCTATTGCGGGTGTGCTGATTCTTATTATCTACTCAGCACTGATCCAGGGGCCACTACGTCGAACCATTGAGGAGGGCTCTCGCCTTGCCTCGCAGAAATATGCGAACTTAATTGAGAGTTTATCTGGGCTAGAAACGGTTAAACTTTTTGGCGCACAAAGCCAATTCCAATTTCGTTGGGAAGAGGCGGTTGCACACATGGCAAATTGGAACATCAAGAGCCGACGGATCACTGATGGTATCCAAAACACCGCAGGTTTTGTCCAACAGGCTTCCAATATAGGCATGATTATCCTTGGTGTATATCTGATTGCTGAAGGTGATCTCACCATGGGAGGTTTGATTGCGGCAACCATGCTCAGCGGACGGGCGATCGGACCAATGGTTCAGCTTTCTTTGCTGTCTACTCGCTACAATCAAGCCAAGTCTTCAATGACCATTATTGAACAAGTGATGGAAATGCCAGATGAACAGGAAGAAGGCAAGCGCTATATTCACCGTCCGATTGTTCACGGTAAGATTGAATTGGATAAAGTGACCTTCCACTATCCTGATTCGCCAATCGCCTCTATTCGAGATCTGAGCATTACGATTAATCCAGGTGAAAAAGTCGCCATCATTGGCCGCATTGGTTCAGGTAAAACGACGCTTGAACGTCTCATTCTTGGATTGTTTAAACCGACCGAAGGCCATGTACGTATTGATGATACTGACATCGAACAGCTCCATCATATCGACATCCGGCGCAATATCGGCTGCGTGCCGCAAGACAGCCAGCTATTTTATGGTTCTATTCGTGACAATATTACTTTGGGTCGCCCATTGACCGACGATCGCGATGTGATGGATGCAGCAAACCGCGCTGGCGTGACTGTATTTACTCAGCAAGATCCAGCAGGTCTAGAACGTCAGGTCGGTGAAGGTGGTCTCCTGCTCTCAGGTGGTCAACGTCAAGCCATTACCATTGCACGCGCCTTCCTTGGTCGCCCACCAGTGTTATTGATGGATGAGCCAACCAGCGCCATGGATAACCGCTCTGAGATGCACATTAAGCAACAGTTAGCGCAACTTAAACCATCGGAAACGCTGATCCTAATTACACACAAAACATCCATGTTAGATGTGGTCGATCGTGTCATTGTCATGGAAAAAGGCTGTGTCATCGCTGATGGCCCTAAAGCAGAAGTGCTAAACAACCTCAAACAAGGTAAAGTCAGAGCCGTTAACTAATCTGACAGAAACGATAAAGCCGCTCAGTGTATATTGAGCGGCTTTTCTTTATTTACGATAAGAAGAGTCATCTAGACTCGCAGTTTGCTGGCCCTACATCTTTCCAGACACCCCACTCACCAGATTGAGAGGGATCATCACCTTGTGTCCACCACTTCGCTTCCCAGACTCTACCACCATGAGTCACTCGGTCACCACCATTGTATACAGCGCCAGCATCCCAAGCGTTGGTACAAGTACCGCCACCGGTATCTTTTTTGGCAACAACGACCGTTGCCGAAGCCGATGATGTCGCTTGGGCATCGCTGACAGTAACCGTAAATAGCAATGACGTATCTTGGGTATACTCAGCCGCCGTGAACGTCACTGTGGCGCCATTAATCGTCGCATCCAGTCCTGCAGGCACATCCCAGCTGTAGGTCAAGGTATCATTGTCAGCATCGCTAGAACCTGAGGCGTCCACCACCACCCTATCTCCAGCATTCGCTGTCGCTGGTGCTGATACGGCAGCCACTGGCGGAGTGTTGACAGGGCCAGTGTCTTTCGCTTGTACGGTCACCGCCACAGTGTCGGCACCCGTTGCACCTTCATTGTCGGTTACCGTCAGTTTGAAAGTAAGCGTTTCTGTTTGCACAACTTCTGGCACATTAAAGCTGACCTGTGCGGTGTTTGCCCCCGTGAGTGGAACGCTAGTTCCTGAGACTTGTTCCCAAGCATAGCTTGCAACACTGCCATCAGAATCGCTTGAGCCGCTGCCATCGAGTACAACCGATGCAGGTCCAGTTACCGAAACATCCGCTCCCGCCACTGCAACTGGGGCTCGATTCGCTGGTGTGCCACCAGCCAGCCCTTCATGCATGGCGTTAAGAATGTCACCATTGTCGGCATCAATTTCCCAAGAGAACAAACCTGCCAGACCCAAACCACGCACATAAGCGCCTTTTGCTTTCACTGAGCGATCATCATCAAATGTGATCAGCTGTCCCGTTGAGCGATTCCAAACCCAAGGCGCTTCAGCTTGTACATCATAACCGTACTCGAAGCCATTAATACCCGTATTATCTGGACCAAGCATAAAGGATTTAACGCCTTTATAATCAATCACACCGTCTTCCCAGACACCTTGTGCTGGGCTACCTTTCAGCTTACCAGTACCTGTTCCCGTCATTGGGTCGTTAGGATCTGTGAGCGTATCTGGTGTCACGCCTTCCCAACCACGACCATACATGGCAGTACCCACAACCAGTTTATTCGCTGGCACACCTTGCGCTAGTAGAAGCTGAATACCGTTATCCGTAGTGTAGGCAGGGCCCTTATACGGTTGGCCATTGTCGTCGACGCCAGAACCATCACACTGACCCGGGCGCATAAAGGTGCCACAATACAGTGCCGTTTGATGGCCAGGAACATTGTTCCAACCACCGTAGAAGTCATACGTCATAGCAAAGATGTAATCCATGTACTGAACCGCTTCCGCATAATTCACATCTTCAATTTTGTCGTAACCCACACCAATTGCAGACGTCAGTTCATACGTTCTGCCTGTATCTGTTTCTAGCTGATCAAGCATAGCGCGAAGCTCTTGCATCAACGCAATGTAAGCAGGACCATCGTTCACCGGATCACCTAAATCAGGAGCCGCACCGCCACCGCCGGGGAATTCCCAGTCTATGTCCACACCATCATAGAACTTCCACGTCGTCAGGAAGCGCTTAACAGACGCGACAAACGTGTCTCGGTTTGCTTTGATAGTGAAGTCAAAGAATGGGTCTGATAACGTCCAGCCACCAATGGAAGGGACAATTTTTAGATCTGGATTGCGTTGCTTTAGCGCCATGAGCATGGCGTAATTACCTTTGATAGGAGAGCTGTGTTCATGACCCGCTTGAGGGAAACTCTTTTGATAAGCCGCCCATGGGTCATGAATCACCACTTCATAATCCGGCACCCCGTTACATGCGGTCATCAGTGCATTGTAGCTGTTACCACCGACTGATTTCAGTGATTCATTCGGGCCACAAATTGGAATAAATCCATATAAAATATGGGTCAGGTTATCGACAGGGATATTGTCTACCGTAAATTCACGACCATAGATTCCCCACTCAACAAAGTAAGTGCCCACAACTGTGTTAGGGTCCGTATTGTAACTCTTGTTGTTTGGATCAACATTCATCTTCAAAGGAGCAAGGTGAGCACCGTCGGTGTCAGCAACCACGATTTCTGCAGGGGCGCTGGCGCTACAACCTGTTGCATCACAGGCTTCAATTGTCATCTGATAACGACCGCCAGTTGCATACTTAAAGCTTGCTGTCGTCTGACTGCCCGTAATGGCTCCGGTTGCCACCTGAACTCCATCAAAGTAAACCTTGTAGGTGTCCCCTGTTGTGCCACTCCATTGATTAAACTTAATGGCAATATCCGCTTCATCGAAATATTTGACCATATCGTTGTAACCAGAAGTGGTTTCCATCGCGAGTTCAATCTTCGAGAACTGAAGATTGTTTGAGCCATAAACATCAATACTTGGGGCTGTTGGTGCAGCCATCGCGGTGCCGGATAACGCCACAGCGATACTAGCGGCGCACAAAGTTATACGATTCATACCTATTTCTCTCATTCCTTGTACATTTACCCGAAAAGTTGGGAAGTGATACCTATCATCGTAAGCCGCGTTTAACTGCCTGATGGCCAAATATTGAGGCGAAAGACTTATCGAAGGTCGGTATTCGCTGTTCTGCAGATACGTCGCGAGAACATCACTTTCAGTATTCGAGAGACTTTTTTTTTGATGAAAAAAATAAAGGTTGTTTTCGAGGCAAGATCAAAAAATAGCTGTATATACAAAGCCTGTTGCATTACAAATAGGATTTCACCCCAAATTTATAAAATCTAATCATTTGCTAAAACGTTCTTATTTGTCAGTAATTTAAGAAATAATTAGCCAAAACATTGAGGATCACTTTAGAGCATGACGCCCCCTAAAGTAGATAGGGGGCAAGTTTTGTTCGAAGATTATTTGGACTTAAATCGCGCCGTGAAATGACGTAGCACAGGTGGCTCGTACTCAAACTCTAAGCCCTTAAGTTCATGAGCACGCTCTTTCAGAGCAATAATCGCATCGGCAATGTAGTCCATATGATCATTGGTATACACACGGCGAGGAATGGTCAAGCGCATCAGTTCCAATTCCGAGGCTTTTTGCTGGCCTGTTTCAGGATCACGCCCCAATAGCAGCGAACCAATTTCTACCGCCCGGACACCGGATTCTAGGTATAGCGCATTGCACAAGACATGGGCCGGAAATTCCTCTGGAGGAATGTGGGGGAGAATCTTAGCCGCATCAACAAACACTGCGTGACCGCCTGTAGGGTACTGAATGGGAATACCGCCTTCTCGCAGACGCTCTCCAAGATATTGCACCTGACTGATCCGGTAGTGAAGGTAATCTTCATCTGCGCCTTCATAAAGGCCACGAGCCAAAGCTTCCATGTCTCGCCCTGCCATGCCGCCGTAAGTCACAAACCCTTCCATTGGAACACAACGCGTTTGCACAGCTTGGAACAGCTCTTGGTGATCACGAATACAACACAAACCTCCAATATTGACCATAGGATCTTTCTTAGCGGACATCGTCAACATATCACCGTATTGATACATCTCTCGTATGATCTCGAGGATCGACTTGTCGTGGTACCCTTCTTCGCGCTGTTTAATAAAATAGGCATTCTCACAATAACGCGCTGAATCAATGACAACCGGGATATCATTCTTGCTTGCCAACTCATAAACAGCGCGCATGTTAGCCATAGAGACTGGCTGACCTCCAGAGCTGTTACAAGTAACGGTGGTGATAATGGCACAGATGTTATGTGCACCGTACTGATCGATAGTCGCTTTCAGTTTGTCGAGGTCGAAGTCGCCTTTCCAGTCATACGGTGTCGTTGTATCAAAAGCATGCCTGTCAACGACGTTAATCGCTTTGCCTCCATTCAACTCAATATGCCCCGCTGTGGTATCAAAGTGATAATTGGAGATGAAAACTGGCTCTGTTCCACCACGAACACTACGCATACGCTCAATCAAAGCTGGAAATAGAATTTGCTCCGCACCGCGACCTTGATGGGCTGGTACCGTTAGCTTATAACCAAAAAAATGTTCAACGGCCTGGCAAAGATTGTAATAGTTACGACTCCCCGCATAAGACTCGTCTCCCATCATCAATCCCGCCCACTGATTGTCACTCATCGCACCTGTGCCAGAATCGGTCAGAAGGTCGATATACACATCATCACTTTTTAACAAGAAAGGGTTAAGGCCAGCCTCATCAAGAGCAGCGACTCGGTCTTGATAAGTGGTCATTTTGATCGGTTCAACCATCTTAATGCGAAAGGGCTCTGGAATACGTTTCATTGTTAATTTCCTATAGATAGATTTGTCCCTGCAGATAAGCTGCATCGGGTTTAAAGTGTTAAATTACAAATAGATGGCGCGAGTGCACCTTAGGAAATTATTACGAGGTTGATACTTTGCTTAACAGCGATAGGCAGAAGTCTAGGTTGTACCATGACGACAACACAAAACGGCTGTCTTGCATCCAAATGCAATTCATAGCGTGTTCCCTCTCATAGGTTATAGACACAATAATCAATATAGCCATGACTGCCCCAATTTACCAAGAGGCATCACTCAAAATGTGTTAATGGCTCACTCTATTGCTTGCAATGATTCTATCTTTGCTCGACCGTTTTTTGCTCGCCATAAATAAGGCTCGCACTTTACTCACTTTTAATGATGGATAAATCACTACTGAAAGTTAAGTTTCCGTGAAATCTTATCACTTTGACATTCATCGAATTGAAATATTTGGACTTGCTAGGCAAAGTGTTGGCTGAGCAAATAAAATGGATCAAGTCATGAAGATCAAAACAACATTATTGGCCGCTGCGGCACTAAGCATAAGCGGAATGGCGGCGGCTGAGGTTACGATTACCGTCCCTGACACCGTAGATGTATTGGTTGCAAACGACGCAAAGCCAGAACTGTCTGGTGGCTTCTTTTCGTCAAAGAAAACGCTGACCTTGCCTGACGGCGAAAACCAAATTTTATTCCGCTACCAACCTTACTTCACACAAGGTAAAGACCGTATTATTCTTGAAAGCGATCCGATTATTGCTACGTTTGACACCAAGGATACGGAACTGACGTTCAACATGCCCAAATACCGCGATCAACGTGAAGCGGAGAAAGAGATCCAGCAAGTAGACTGGCAACTCATTACAGCAAGTGGCAGCGCTTTGGCGGTAACGCAGGATAAACTAGTCAAAGACGGTATGCAGATTGGCCGTAACTTCAAAATTGAATTGGCAGATTATAACCGTCGAGGAGGGGTCGCTGCTGTTTCCGCCGCCACAATTGGCGCCGCAGTGCAACCCGTCACTTTACCTGCTCAAGTCACACAAGAAGGCATCAAAAGCGATTCGACTGCCGAGGAGATGCTGCACTTCTGGTATAATAAAGCCGACGCTGCAACGCAGGCGCGCTTTAAACAATTCTTGCTAGAAAAATAGTCGACGGCAGTGAGCCAGCGCAATTAAGCGCTGGCTTTTTCTATAGCGGGGTGACCCGTGGAAATCTGATAGCATTGCATGTCGTTCTCTATCAAACACTCGAATACGACAGAATCCAGCTTGGCTTCATCCACTAATTGCTGCAATATTTGCATCGTTTCTGCAAGTGAAACGCCCGGCCGATAAGGACGTGATTGGGTCAACGCCTGAAACACATCAGCGATGGCCACAATTCGACTCGGTTGATCAAGGTCTTTGGCCGTTTTCCCCAAAGGGTAACCGGACCCATCCAGTCTTTCATGGTGATTAGACGCCCAATCAATCACTTGGCTAGATCGAAACATATTAGTCAGCGCATGTCGGGTATCCGTCGCATGACGCTTTATACAGGCGTATTCTTCCTCTGTTAACTCAGCTGGTTTATGGAGCACAGCAACTGGCGTTTTCAGCTTTCCAATATCGTGCACTAACCCAGCCAAATACAACATACGTTGGGCTTTGGCCGAATACCCCAGTTGCTTGCCCAGAAACGAGGTCAACTCTGCAACATGACGAGAATGTTGGAACGTGAAAGTACTTTTTGCATCCACGATCTGCGCGAAAAACTCCGCCACCGCAATCGTATCTTCCAACCCCAATCGAGATGAAAAGAAAGGCACTGGCGGAAAGCGGCTGGCCATTGTCTCGATATAGCGAGATTCCATCGAAAACCAGAAGTCATCATTGTCTATCAACTCGCACATATGCTGAACCATATTCGGCTCAAACAAGATCCCAGCATTGGCGGTCAACTCCCCGATGATCAACGTTTTGTTGGCCTCGGTGATATTACCGTATTGGTCTGGGAAAAAGCGGGAATAAAGGTGATCCACTCGATCAGAGATAAATATCAGACTGGCGAGTAGTTTATCGTTTTCTGACGCTTTGGTTTCGCCATTCAACTGCTCCCACCAAGTATGATGATACAAAACTGGCGGCGCTAGACCGGCCAAAGGTGGGCAAGCCTTTAACAGCTCATATCCTCTAACACAATGCTTTTTGGCGTTTTCCGGTGCCATCGACTTGAATAGATAGGAACGCTCATTAGACTGCGATACGCCGCAATCATGGATCAATCCCAGAGAAAAAGCGATTTGAGCCTGCTCTTCCTCCCACCCCATCCGTTTAGCACATTGATACGCAATGTATGCCACCCGGTGACCATGATTTAAATCATCGATCCCGACAGCATCGAGGGCTGAAGCGATTTCAAAAAGCACCTGACGTAAATCTACGCTTACGTTATCAAGCAGCTCATCCATTCGTATTAACCTAACTGACTCATTTTTCTTATTTTAGGCCAACAAGGCTAAACGATTTCATTTCATAAAGACCACAAGTTATTTAGGACTATTTATATAATTGTGATTGGTATAACGTCTTGGGTGAATTTCGTGCTACATAGAAAATATTTTTGCAACAAGAGGTTATGGTGATCTAAGTCTTACTCTGTTACGTTATCTATTCATATTCAACTTGTTTAGGTCCCTTATGTTCACAATCTCTATCGACTCTGAACTCGAACTCGCTCTTGTTCAAGAGTCATTCGCTGCTCAATACAGCGAATTGGTGTCCAGTCAAACTGAGTACTTATCGCAATGGTTGGCTTGGCCCCCCTTCTGTCAATCCGAACAAGACTTTCGTCTTTTCGTGCAACGTGTTTTACATGAATATGCAGACGGAAAGTCCATGACCTGCGCAATCATCTACAAAGGCAATATCGTCGGAAACTGCAGCTTTAACACCATAGATTACGATACAAAAACCGTCGAGGTTGGCTACTGGCTATCGCAACATCAGCAAGGCAAAGGCATAGTGACACGGGTTGTGAACAAACTGATTGATATCGCATTCAATGAATACCAAATGGAGAAGGTCCAGTTATCCGCCGCCAAAGATAACCTCCCTAGCCGGCGAGTGGCTGAACGAGTAGGCATGACACTGGAAGGGATTATCACCAATGAGGAAAAAATTGGAGATCGAATTCTGGATCACGCCATCTACGGTATTCACCGCCAAAACACCCATTGATGAGTAAATTGATTCCAACCACAGATTTATTGGTTGGCTAAGGTATTTCGCGTTGCTTGATGCTAGGATTGCAGCTTTATAAGGAAAGAGAGAACACCGTGTCTTCACTGTTAAAGCTGTTCTTAGTTGTCGTAACACTCAGTGCAGGCTTCTTTGCCGGTGACATTTTTCAGTGGTTTAAAAACCGTTCCCAAGTCAAACCTTTGTCAGAATATTGCTTACTCACTACTCAAGCTTGTGAAAACAACGATGTTCGTATAAAAGTAGACCGCGACATCAGTCACCCTTTGGTACCCACTGAAATCGTCGTTGATTGGACCACCGCTCAACAAGACAGCCTGTTACTGACTTTGCAAGGCTACGAGATGGAAATGGGTACCGCTGTATTTAAACTCAATAAGAACTCAACTGGTCAGTTTACCGGCCAAGTCATTCTGCCAGTATGTACAACGGACGCTATGACCTGGATTGGTGAAATCACTGATGGCCAACACAGTGTGAGTACCTCGATTAGGATGGAACAATGAGTAAAAATTGGTCTTTAATATTAGTCGCTGCCTTTGCGCTCGGTTTTGGTGTTAAAGCGTATTTGGATTCAAAGCCAACGGCCGAAACCCCCGTGACAGCCAGCAAAGAAGTCGTCCTTTTTGGCAAAGATGACAAGGCCGTCAAAATCTTCGATCAGCAAGATCCTCGTGTGCGTATCGTATACTTCGGGTTTACACGATGCCCTGATGTCTGTCCAACCTCATTGGCTATGCTAGCCGGCGCACTTAATCAGGTGGATGACGAGGTGAAATCCCACTTCAGGCCTATATTTGTTTCACTTGATCCAGAGCGTGATGCCGCAGCAGATTCGTACAAATATGCTCAATACTTCCATTCAATGATTGAAGGTTTGTCGGCGCCACTCGATATCACCACGCCTCTGGCACATAAATACGGCGTTATTTTTCGTAAAACCAAATTAGAAAACTCGGAGCTAAAGTATACCCTTGACCACAGCTCCTATTTTTATTTCCTAAAACCAGATGGCACATTAATTACTAAAGTGCCGCATACGCTGACACCTGCTCCTCTGGTCGAAGCGATGAAAACACTTACGTCACAAGGAAAATCTTAATGAAGTTAAAAGCCCTCATGTTAGCCTCTATTGCGCTGAGCCCACTTGCTCACGCGGCTTCCGACATCATGCTATCTCACACCTACGCGCGTGCGACGCCACCGAGCGCCGCCACCAGCGCCGTGTTCACTGAAATCATGAACCACAGCGCAACAGACCGTGTTATCGTCTCTGCGAGTACAGAGGCGGCAGGTAAAGTTGAGTTGCATGACGTTATCAAAGATGGTGATGTGATGAAAATGCGTCAGGTAGAACAAATTACCGTGCCAGCCAATAGCATGGTAGAGCTAAAGCCAGGCAGCCTACACATTATGCTGTTTGATCTGAAAAAGCCGCTAGTCGAAGGTGAAAACATAGATGTAAAACTGACCTTCGCCAATGGAGAAGAGCAGACCGTCTCAGCACCTATCAAGAAAGTCATGAGTGGGATGAATCATAAACATCATCACTAAATCATAAAAAGGCCGCTCAATGAGCGGCCTTAATTCACTTCAACCTCGCATAGACACGCGCCACTAGGCTTTATTATCCGGATGCCGCGGACAATCCTCGCAGAGATTTCGCCCATGGCATTTATACACTAAGCAGCAGCTAGTACGCACCAGTTTCAGCGCTCCACTTTGCTCATCCACCGCCAGAGTTTTCGCCAATTTAGCTGGCAAGCCGCACGCATCCAACCAAAGCGAAGCTTGTTCAAGTAGATAATCATTCGGAATGTGAGGGGCAAATTGACTCAGCTTCACAAGACAGCCAAGCACACCATCAGCGAATAGATGGTTAGTAAAACCCGGACGAATCCGCGTCCACTGGCTCATTTCGTCGCGAAAGTAAGCAAATAAAGCCTGCAGTTGAACCCCTGCTTTTGCCACCAACTCCGCCTCGGTTCCATGCACATGCTCTGTCGACTCGAATTGAAAACCTGTCACAAATTCCGACTGCACTTTTTGACCAATACGAGTGAGATCAGGCAAACCGTGCAAGGCATAAATCGAAATGAAAGAGACATAGACGGGTTGCCAGCAAAGCAGATCCCAAGTTCGAGTCAGCCAATAGGCAGAACCGGCTTCCGGATGAGCGGCTTTAAGGCGCTCATACAGTGCTTGGATATTGTCACTGCAAGGATGATCGACATGGATAATATCCTGCTGGGACGCATCTTCAGGTATCGGTGAAATCTCACCAGCAAGATAAGGCGTTACCTGTTGAGAGTATTCAAAGAGATGGTCGAAGAAGGCGTCTGAGCTCATAGCAGTGATATTTATAGAAACAAAATCAGCTTGTTAGGATAATGATAACATCTGGTTAATGCAATTGATTATTATTAACTAAATATAGAATAACCACATTGACGATTAACCACCGAGTTATTTTATCGACTAACGACCAAAAACAGCCAAGCAACCGACCAAAATTCAAGTTGTTTGTTACCTAAACACATTATCAATATCTATGTGTTATAAATATCAACCTAGTTGTAGTTATCTGTTTTATATGCATAATTGCCCCTATTGAATCTCTCTAGCACTCCATTAAAGCCAACACGTGCATAGATAATAGGCGTATTGAAGTTTGAAGAAAAAAGCAGGTTTTACATTAATTGAGTTAGTTACTGTTGTAGTAATCCTAGGCATTGTGGCCGTCGTGGCGGCACCGAAATTTCTCAATATTCAAACATCGGCTCGTACCGCCACCATAGAAGGTATTGCCAACGCGATGGAAGGTGTTGTTAATCAGGTCAGTGCCAAAGCTTATGTTAAAGGGCTAACGCCAAGCACCTCTAACCCAGGGAATCAGCAGGACTATATCTTGGATTTCGGTATCGGAACTGTTGAAGTCGATTGGGGGGCGCTATGCCCAGAAAGTGAGGGGGAATCGGGAGATGCATTGACCATGCTCGATTTTATGACGCTCAGTACAACCGATGGTCTCACAACGGCGATCGGCAATCGACACACAGTGATTGGCTTTGAACACTCTTTTTCAGCCACAGAGCTCAACAGTAGCAACATAACCACTCTGCCGCAGGGATGCTACGTGATCTATGATTCCTTCGGAGGACGGTCATCAGGCACCTGCCCAGCTGAAGGCTGTGTCTGTACCGTACGGGTTGAAAATACCAACTGTTAAATCAAAGATCGCCCTCCCTGCTATGTAAGTCGGGAGAAACGTAGTCTGTGGTGGATATGGCCCACAATGCAAAACACAAAGGCTTGAATTGGTCGATGCCATTGGCTGCGAGCGACTGACACACTATGCTGCAGCAATTAAAAGTTCCTCGCTCCAAGCTAACTCAAGGTAACTTTGTGCCTGTTGCGGCGTTGCCGTTATCCACTGCTCAACACCAATATCCGGGACAAGAAATGGCATACGATGATGGTATGGTAAGCATTGTGTGTTAGGGCTTGTAGTCAGGATGACCAAATTACCGTCATCCGCAAGAATTCCGGCCATATACAGAGGCATGCCATCTGGGTTAGTAAACAAGAACTTGTTCTTTTTACCTCCACTTTCACACCACTCATACCAACCGTTACAAGGCACAATGACACGCCTGCGGACAAATCCGTTACGAAATGTAGGCTTACTGGCCACCGTTTCTGCCTGAGCGTTAATAATCAATCGCTTAGCCCATTCAGGCCGAGTTCCCCACTTGATATCTTTCTGACAATACGCCTGTGCCTCAAACGCCACCACAGAGACATTTTCAGTCGGTTTCAAATCAAGGTTTATCTGAGGAAAGAAGTCGATCCCCACCAGTTGGGTAACCACTCTTACCAGTGGATCATCCGTTACATTCAAGCGTCCGCACATCTTGCTCCACCTCTTTCGAGACTCCGTTTAATTATGGACCGTTATTTCCATAATGATTGGAAGTTTTCGCTATTTTTCCCCTTCTTTAATGTCGTTAATCTACACCCATCGACATTGTTCATATCGAAGTCTTCGAGTTTTTGAGCTTGTTCGTTTACTTGAAATAGGGGTTCAACATCGTCCGAGCGGTTCGTGAGACCTAATGCAATTATCTAAATTCAACTAGGAGCCAACATGACTCACCCAATCATCAAAGATCTCAACACTCGTTACACAGCAAAAAAATACGACGCAAGTAAGCGCATCTCTGCTGAAGATATGGAAGTCATAAAACAAGCGATTCGTTTATCTGCTTCTTCTATCAACTCACAACCTTGGAAGTTCATCGTTCTTGAGAGTGACGAAGCAAAACAACGTTTCCACAACACGTTTGCCAACATGCACCAGTTCAACCAGCCGCATGCCAAAGAAGCGTCTCATACGATTTTGTTTGCTCACAACCCTCGCTTTACCAAAGACAACTACAAAAAAGTGGTCGATGCAGAAGTAACCTCAGGCCACCTGCCTGCAGAGCGATACAACGACATGCTAAATGGCGCGTTCGGCTTTGCGGAACTCAACACAGATGAAACCGGTTTCAACGGCAATTGGACAAAAGCTCAAACCTATATCGCACTGGGAAACACGCTACACACATTAGCGCGCATGGGCATTGCTTCAACCCCAATGGAAGGGGTCGATCCAGAGCTGATCGGTGAAGAGTTCAAACAAGAGCTAGACGGCTTTGTATGTGACTTTGCGCTAGCACTGGGGTATCACAAAGACGGTGAGGATTATAACCACGGCTTACCAAAAGCGCGTCTACCTCTAGAAGACGTCATCACCACACTGTAAAGCACCAAAAGCAACCAAGAGGTAAGCACATGAGCAAGTTAACCATTATTGCCAATATCATTGCCAAAGAAGGCCAAATTGAATGGGTGAAAGCTGAACTGATCAAGCTGATTGACAAAACCCGCGCTGAAGATGGCTGCATCAACTACGATCTGCATCAAGACAACGACAACCCAGCGCATTTCGTTTTCCATGAGAACTGGTCTTCTGAAGCCGCGTTGGACAAGCATCTCGCCAGCGCTCATATCGCCGACTACATCGCCGCCGTTGACGGCGCGGTAGAGACGTTCACCATCAACCGCATGACGCATATAGCCTAAACGTATCGTTATCGGGAGCAAAAAGCCGCATTACGCGGCTTTTTTGTAAGTGAAGAAATGCGCAATTCAAATTCAGAAATTCAAATTCAAATTCAAATTCAAATTCAAATTCAAATTCAAATTCAAATTCAGCACAAAATTCCAAAATTCAGGACACACACCAGTAAATCGCCGTAAATCGCCCACAAATTTCAAATTTAGGACACACACCCACAAATTCACGCAGGACAAATTCAGGACACCCACCCACAAATTCACGCCACGGACTCTAATTAGGACAGGCACCAAAACACGAAAAAGTACCTTGAAGCTTTGTATGCCGTTAAGCACAAAATTCAGGACACACACCAGTAAATCGCCGTAAATCGCCCACAAATTTCAAATTTAGGACACACACCCACAAATTCACGCAGGACAAATTCAGGACACACACCCACAAATTCACGCCACGGACTCTAATTAGCACAAAATTCAGGACACACACCAGTAAATCGCCGTAAATCGCCCACAAATTTCAAATTTAGGACACACACCCACAAATTCACGCCACGGACTCTAATTAGGACAGGCACCAAAACACGAAAAAGTACCTTGAAGCTTTGTATGCCGTTATGTAACTAGTAAGGTGTCCCATCCTTTTTGGAAGCCACCCACTCGCCTGAATCTTTAACTACCCACTTGAAATCATCATCCGGGTAGTGCGCTTTATCATCTGCAACTCGACTACCAATAACAATGAACTTCGCTTGGCTATCACTACGATTTATTAAATGATGTCCATTTTCAACGCCTGCCGGAAAACCAACGCACATTCCCTGTTTCATGACTTGCTCACCTTCGTCCGTAATTAAGCAAAGCTCACCATCAAGCACATAGAGAAACTCATCGGATTTCGTATGCCAATGCCTTAGAGCAGATTGAGCATTAGGTTCAAGTATTTCGAGATTAACTCCAAACTGAGATAAGCCAAATAAATCACCTAACCCCTTGCACTCAGAATGACCAAGAAGGGACTTGAATGGCTCTGGAAACGGATTAAAGGTATCACCCTTTAAACTCGCAGTGTCTTTCACTTTCGTCATATTCTGTCCTGTTACATAACGTTTATTAGTCGAAATAATTGCCGTCTTTTGCTTTTACGTAATGCACTCTTAGTTATATTGGTTCTATTGACCGCAATGTAACCCCTTATTCAAGGCCACTGACACAAGACTTGTCTCATCAGGAAAAACCAAAAAAGTCGCTATCATTGCATGCGTTCAAATCTTATCAGAGATTTGATACGGATACGGGACAGGACGGATACGGAGCAGCAAATTCAGGACACACACCAGTAAATCGAAAGCAAAACTCACCAAATCATCTCAGGGTTATGTTGATAAACGGCCAACTTTGAGGAATATTGTCGCCGACTTGGATTTGAGGAAGGTATTTTATTGATTATCGGTACGTTTATTTCAACACCATATCAGCTATCAAGCTGTGGGGGAATGTCTAAAAGCTTTCGAGTGACGCTTACTCAAAGGTGAGTAAATGAAGCTTTTTCTTATTCAGAGCGGTTTTCGCGATGATTGCCTTGGCTTGACTGCCTACCGCCGTGACGTGAAATTTCTCCAATTGAGTACATACCTTGAGCCAGTTATTTCTGTCTCCTCCAAGCCTATCTAATATGGGTGGCAGGTTGGTATTCATCGATGCTTTGTTGGGCCGAATTTGACGGGCTGTCCAGTCGACTAATTCAAGATAATCCATCAATCGAAAAGGAATGCCGTCTCCTTTTACGTGGCTCTCGTGACCGATAAATGGATGAAGGCAAGGGGCTGTAGATTGCTGTTGGTTTAAGGCGTCGATTCGAGCTTTGATGGAAGTGAATTCTGAGTCTTCGGGTTTAGTGGCAATGCCTGCTCGAATAGGATTGAGGTCTACGTACGCCATCGCAGCGGCT